>CAZQOY010000001.1:0-50315 GCA_964595095.1 uncultured bacterium
GGCTGGGCATGCCTACGAAGGGGCCGCTGGTCCCCTCGACAATCTTGAAGCCCTTTACTACCAGCCCCTCTTCGGTACGGAGGTCAAAGAAAGCCCGGATTTTACCCCACTGGCCCTTGTTGATGCGTTCGATATGCATGAATTACTCCTGAAAATTGTAGGGGTGAAGGTAGGGGTGGGGAAAGGTGGCGGGCAAGGAGAGAGGCGAGTTATTTGAGCATAAATTAAAACGGCAGCCGCTCCAGATCCACATTCCCCCCGGAGAGGATGACCCCCACCCGCTTGCCGGTCACGTCCAGCTCATCCCCCAGCACCGCCGCCACGGCCACCGCCGCCGAAGGCTCGATGATGATCTTCATCCGTTCCCATACGTGGCGCATGGCGCTGATAATGGCCTCCTCGCTCACCGTGACGATCCGCTCCACCCGCTCCCTGATAATACCGAAGGTGAGCTGGCTCAGGGACATCAGCAGGCCGTCGGCGATGGTCCGGGGATCATCCGACGGCACGACGCGGCCTTCCTTAAGCGAGCAGCAGGCATCATCGGCATTGGCCGGCTCGGCACCGATAATCCTGGTAGTCGGCGAAAGCTCGGAAACGGCCACGGCTGTCCCGCTGAGCAGGCCGCCACCGCCTACAGGCGCAATGACTATATCCAGGTCCGGCACCTCCTCCACCAGCTCCGCCGCCGCCGTCCCCTGCCCGGCGACGATGCGCGGGTCGTTATAAGAGGGGATGTATATGGCCCCCGCCTGCTCCATTACCGATTCCAGGGTGGACCGCCGTGACTCCTGGGTGGGTTCGCTGAAGGTGATGATCCCGCCGTATCCCGCTACGGCCGCTTTTTTCGCCTCGGGTGCCGTGTGCGGCATGACGATATGGGCCGGGATGCCCCGCAGATTGGCCGCCAGCGCCAGGGCGGCGGCGTGATTGCCCGAGGAATGGGTGGCCACACCTTTTGCAGCCTCCTCTTCAGGCATGGAAAGCACCGCGTTGCAGGCCCCGCGGAACTTGAAGGCCCCGACTTTCTGAAAATTTTCGCACTTGAAGAAGAGACGGCCCCCGGTCATGTTATCCAGACCGGCGCAGGTGAGGACCGGCGTCCAGTGAGCATACGGACGGATACGCTCCGCTGCGGCTCTGATATGCTTAAGAGTAACAGGAAGGGTCATGAATACTCCCAATTTCAGTCAACAACATGAAAAACTTACGGTCTCGTATAGTTCCGGTCTATACTTCGGGCATACTTTAAATAACGAGGAAACTGTACTTTGGCTTGCTTTTTGCAAGGACTCATATGTGCAAGCACAGTATGAGACTTTTTGCAAGGGAGAACTTTAATGAGTGTTGCATCTTTTATTCAAGAACAGACCCAGAATCTACTGGCAGCCGTCCATTCCGCCGGGACTGATGACCTGGTTGTATCAGGGAGCTCTGCCCCGGGAGCTGGAGCAGACAGCCACCGGCCATGGGGCAGCGGGCTTTTCAGCCTGCCCAGTATCCGGGCCTGGGTGCAGGACCGCATGATCCTCCTGCAGGAAACAATTACTACCCTCCTGCGCCATCTCCCCGCCAAAGCCGAGGGAGAACTTACGCTGGCAGTAGGGCCTGACGGAAATATAACGGCCGTAGGCGATCATCCTTACAGACATGCCCTGCTGGATTACTTCAACAGCTGCCTGGAGCTGCTTGATGACTTCGCCAGACTGGCTGCTACCGCCGGCTTCCTCCGCGGGGCCGACGATTCTCTTGAATTTCAGAAAGCTTACCGCAAGAATCCCGAGACGGCCATTATCCAATACCAACATTTGCTTCGAAAATATTCCTTTGGTCTATGCATCCTGGGCGGGTTTATCACTCCAACCTATTACGAACCCGTGGCGCTCCAGGCAACACCGGTTCCCTCAGGAATAGATCGACCGACTTTGCCCTGAACCTCCAGCCTTAATCACCGGAATAGGTTAGAACGCAAGGCCAGGATTACCATGCCAGATTTTACTGCCTGTCCACCGAATCCAGGTAATTATCCAGGGGATCGGTTGACGAGGTATTCCTGACCCTGATCCACTCGATCACCGGGTCGCGCCAGTTGACGCTGGTATAGTAGGGGTCGGGATCGTAGTCTTGCAGAGTGTTTGAACTGGAATACATGTAATCGTTGACCAGCACTACGTAGGAGGAATCAGCCGCTATGGGCGTGCCGTCGGTGCGGGTGTAGTCGCCGATAGTGGTCATCCCGCCTACTACCGGCTGGGCGGCCTCGATGTAGTTGATCAGCTGCGCACCGGTGAGGTCCAATTCCACGATGACGTTTTCAAAGGGAAGAACTCCCACGATTGTACCCAGGGTAACGTTGCCGGCAGGTATGTCCTGCCGGAAGCCGCCGCGGTTGGTGGCGGAGATATCGGCCAGGGGGAAGGCCGCCAGCCAGGCGTCGGTAACCATATTGTGCATTGCCGGTGAATATTGGCTGATGGTTGCTTCAGCGCAGCCGATTACCTCGGAGAGGGCCGTATCGGCCCGGGTCCGCCAGTAGGCCACCACCGTATGCACCGCCGGATCGGGCGTCCCTCCCGAATTATCCTGAATGCTGGGCATTAGAGAGACCACCGCGTCAGCCTCAATGTCGAAGGTCAGCTCTACTTTTGCATAAGTACGCAACCTGGAGCCGCTCTCGATAAGCGCCATGCCCTCCAACGTATCGCTAACCCACTCATGACAGTGGCCGCCGCTGATGACAGAGATGCCCAATTCCGCAGCGGTGGGGACCAGGGCCCGCATTTCGTCGTAGCAGATATGTCCGAGGACTACGAGTAATTCCGCGCCCTCCGCCTTAACCTGTGGCACCACCTCTTCCAGGGCCTCCTCGTAGGGGATGAAATCGTAGTCCATGACATAGTCCGGAAAGGCGCTGGTGGGTGTGGTAGTGGTAGTCAATCCGATCAGCCCCACCTGCACACCGTTCACCTCCTGGACGGTATAGGGAGCGGCGAAATCGGGGATGTCGCCGGTAGTCTTCTCGCGAATATTTGCCGATAGGAACGGGAAATCCGATTGTTTAAGTCGTGTCTGGAGCTCATCCACACTGAAATCGAATTCGTGGTTACCGATCGCGGCGGCATCGTACTCCATGGCGTTCATCACTTCGGCCATGGACTCGCCCTGAAACCAGGTGGAGATGGCCGGGCCGGTCCACAGGTCACCACCACTGAGGATAAGGAAGGGACCGTCTGCCGTGTAGCCTTCCGTCTCTCGCCACAATCCCATCATTTCCGCGGCACCGCCGATGCCGGCAGTTGTGTCTACCGGCTCCATCCAGCCGTGCTCGTCATTGGTGTATAGAATGACCACCTGGCGGTAGGGGTCGCCGCGGTAACAAGCCGTAAAATACAGCCCGGTCAGGAGGGCAAGAGCAACAGTCCCGAAGGTGCGGCGGCAGCTTTTCCGGATCCGGCTCAATATCCCCGATGCATCCTTTATCAGGACCCCTGTTGAATGGATACCTCCACCCCCATCTTCTTTATGTCCTTGAGCATCCACGCCGGCTCCATGACGTGGGCCATGAAGTACAGGCCGGGCTGTGCAGCCGTCCCATCCAGGTACTGCACAATGCAAGCTACGGTGGGGGCGGCCGTGAGCAGGTAGCCGTCTTCGTGGGCGATGCGTACTTTCAGGGCTTTGGCCTGCCCCTCATCCTGACCGCTGGCCTCCAGCTGCAGCACTATGCCGTAGGGCGGCCTGGAAAAGGTCTCCATACCCCAGAAAATGAGGCGCCCGACGGGCCGCAACGCCCTCCTGGGCCACAGGCGCAGGGCCAGCATACCCACGGGGAAGAGCACCCAGTCAACGAACCAGTTAAAGCCCGTGATGTAAAATCCGGTCTCCCGCAGGGAGGGAATCATTTCCGGCAGGGCGCGCAGCTCCTCCAGCAGCATGGGCACGGCATAGGGGCGGCCGAAGGGCTCACCGTAGTCCATTCTGAGAAAGTCCCTGGTGCGCCACATTTTGGCCTTGCGCCACTGACCATCCCGGTAAAGCAACGACTGGTAGTCCAGCATTTCGGACATAAACTCCTCGGCGGTCTCATCACCGACAGCAAAGGCTTCCCAATCGACCCTGAGGGCGCAACCCACCACGGCCCGCTCCAGCTGACCAACATTGTCTGCGGCATACCGCACCAGGGCCGCCGGCAGACCGGGATGAAAGCCTCCGTCGGTGATGAAGCAGCGGCCTGATCCTTCGATCTTGCCCGCCAGCGCCTGCAGGGCCTTCACCTTGGCCGTGGAATACTGGATGTCCAGGTAGTCCACCTCCGCCGCCAGGGCTGCCGAGGCTACCTCCCCGGCATACTTGGCCGTGCTGGAGGCCACCACCAGCAGGTCCACGCCCACCAGGGCCCGTTTCAGATCGTCCTCGCTGGAAGCGTCGACCTGGATACCGGAAACCCGGAAGCCCTCGAACTGACCGTTGAGCTGAGCGGCGGCTTCCACAGCTTTAGACTGACTCCGGCCGGCTAATATCAGACGGGCGTCTGTATATTCGAGGCAGAGCTTAGCGATGGCCAGACCGGCGTTGCCGTAGCCGCCCAGGATCAGGATGGATTTTTCAGGCATGGTCATAGACCTCCGTTTGCAGTCCCGCGGAAACTACGAAACAGCTATCTCCAGGACTTTATCCTTATCCGATGTCTCATAGTCCTTGGTATCTACTGACAGGCAGGCCTCGATTGCTTCGTGGATATTAGACATGAGTTCATCAATGGTTTCTCCTTGGGTAACACACCCGGTTATAGCGGGTACTTCGGCCCAATAGCCGCTTTCCTCTGCCTCATGGACGATCACTTTAAGTTTCATTATCTTCCCTCCTGTGAAAAATCATCACAATGAACTCGCTATGAGAACATCAATTTCAGGTTTGAGCGTTTCCATGCAGAGATTTCTCCCAGGGTCAAGTCCTAAATTAACAGGAGTTCCCCCGAAATATCCGATAAAACGGGGTCGCACCGGGGCCTGTTGGGGCACCCCATAAAAGGGGAAGCAAGGACCGGCGCAAAATTGAACAAAATCCATACAGAATTCGTTTTTTTCAAGGCTTCCCACGACGAGAGCACTGTTGGGGTGGTGTACAGTTTGCCACTCAACATCCAGCGGAGCGATAGCGGCAACGGAGCGATATGGGGCATCATTATCATAGCGCCCGAATATACGCCGCCGGCGGCGGCTTGTCGTTCGCGTGGTGCGCGGGGTTCGCGGAACTTGGGACTTGGGACTTGAGGCTTGAGTCTTGAGACTTGAGGCTTGGGGCTGATATAGCGGCAGTAGCAGCGGCAGTTGGCAGGAAAAGAGAAAAGAAGACAAACCGCAAAGGACGCCAAGGGGAGTAGTGATTAGTTTGCGGTGAATCTCAATATTCAAAGGGAAAGCATTATTCCACTCCCGCTATGCGCCTTACTGCTTCGGCCAGTCCCTCCGTCAGTAAAAGGTTGATTGAGCCTTCAATATCGTAGGAAGTGGTTTTCAAGATCCGACCGGTAGCCACGTCGATAATCCGCATGTCAATGGTATAGGCGGTACCGAGTTTCCCGAACGACCCCGCCAGCATTTGCCCGGCGCCGATCAGTTGCCCGATCTCCACCGCGCACTCATTGGAAGTACACCCCGTCATCTGGAAATTCTGCTCCGTAAGGATTTGCTCCATCTGTCCCCGTTCGATGACCTGGTAGCGCCCCAATTGCACCATGTGGGTCCCCAGGCGGTTGGTCAGCACACGGGCCTCCTCGGCTGAGACGCCGATACCCTCGAAGTCGAGGATGGCGAGGGTGAGCAGACTGCTAATATCACCGGGCGGGGGCGGGGTCGATACCGGCTCAACATATGCTTCAGTAATCACTGGTGGTGCTGGACGATGAGCATCAAGCACCGTTGCCGGGACGGTGACGGTCGTGCTCTGGGACGTGTCTTCCTGCAGGGCGAAATGGATGGACAGCGGCTGGCCGGGGTCGGCCATATCCACCAGGGTCGAAACGTCCACGACCAGCCTGCCATCATCATCAGTCTGAATGGCCAAGGAAGAGGAACCGGCCGAGGCGACGATAGCCATGTTACCCGCCGGCAGGATCCTGGCGGGCAGGGTGCGGCTCTCCTGCTTCCATTCCTCGCCCCCCTCTGGCAGACCGGCGGTGATGATCTCGCCGGTAATCGGAACCAGCCCGCCGCTACCCATCGCCAGCAAGCCCAGCTGCACCAGACCGGTCTGGTCATACAAATAATAGCCGCCAGTCGCAATAGCCGCGCCCTCCAGCCAAAGGGCCGCCCGCGCACCGGGTTTGAGTGTGCGTTTCTCGATGTGACGGCGCTGGAAGGTCTCTTCCCTGGTCACCTGGCGTAGAACCGTAACCTCCAGATTTTGATTGCGGGTGCCGGCCCTTCGAGGCTCCTGAAACTGGATGGTGGCCGACTTCTCGGCAGTGACAGAGTCTCGGACGGTATCCGTGGGCTTAAGTGTGGTTGTGGTTAAGGAGGCGCAGGCGGAGAGGAGGATGGCGAGGCAGATTAAACGGCGGCTATATCGCATTGTTTTGATCCCGCTTCTGCGAGGCGGTAAACCACCTCGCTTAGTCAAAGAAACCCCGCTGAAGCGGGCTGTCTGATGACGACAGGCGGCTTTAGCCGTCTTTTTTTGATTTAGCGAACTCATTTATGGGTTCGCGGATGGCTTCGCATTAATGGGTTCTTCCCCCCCCCTCACGGCAACCCCTTCGACAGGCTCACGGCAGCCCCGACACATCAAAAATCAGCAGGCCGCTGTAGTACCCACCCGCCACATAGGCGTAGCTGCCAGAGACGAACACGCCATTGGCATAGCCCGGCGTATTGTAGCTGCCGGCCGGGGTGGGGCTGGCGGGGTTGGAAACGTTGATGACCTGCAGGCCGCTATTTTTATCCGCCACGTAGGCGTAGCTGCCGGAGACGAAGACGCCCTGGGCCCAACCCGGCGTGTCGTAAGTGCCCGCCAGGGTGGGGCTGGCCGCGTTGGAGACGTTGATGACCTGCAGGCCGTTGTAGTACCCATCCGCCACGTAGGCGTAGTTGCCGGAGACGAAGACGTCCCAGGCATAGCCCGGCGTATCGTAAGAGCTGGCCAAAATCGGCGCCCAAATGGTCAGGTACCGGGACTTTTCGGCATGGTTCCCCGCCTGATCGTAGGCGATAGCCTTGAAAGTCTTCGTTCCGGCGCTTTGGCCGGAAATATCAAGGTCGGCCTTGTAGGGAGCTTTCGTGAACTCATGAATCGAGACGTTGTCCAGGAATAGTTCGACCTTGGCAACACTCCGGTTGTCGGTAGCATCTATATCACAGGAAAGCGTGCCGACACAGGAAGCATCTTCCCTGGGAGAAACGATCTCGATCTCCGGCGGGAAGATATCGAAGAAGTCGCAGCGATATAGGGCGAGGGTCGCCAAGAACAGAAGTGGGAGTCTCCTGAAAGCCCTGGAGGGGAAAGCCGGTCTGTAGTGAGTTACCCCCATCGTGTGCGGTCCTTACGTAAGGTTATACAGTAGTTGGGTTGCCTGGTGTGTAAAATTAGGACGACATCCCCGTTTGAGCAAGTGTTCCAGCGCCCTTGCTACCTCTCCCCTATCCCGCCCTGATGGTCGGGATTCCCCTCCCTCAGCGAGGGAGGGGCCTTCACGCTTGTCCCGCCAACGGCGGGGGAGTGAGCGGGGTGGGTGGCGCACCCCGCGCACCCGGCGCAAGACAACAGGCTCCCCGGAGCGTATCTTCGGTCGGTATGGAATTGACAGCTCATAACGCCTTTATCCCTCCTGGTTCAGCCGGGCCGGCCGTGAGCCCCCCCTACCCCTGCCCCGGTGCCGCGCTCTACGTCGGGGACCATGGTACTATCGTGGTACCGGCGTGACCCTGCCGGGGATGGCGAGGCGGGGGGCGAGGTCGTCTCATCAGTCGCCCAGGGGGATGCCGTGGAGTTCTTTGCCTATCCGGCCGTCAAAATCGCGTGTGGTCTTAAACGGTTCGTACTCGCCTTCGGAAGCGGCTTCCTTCGTCTTCGCAAGCAGGACTTTTTGCTCTTCGTCAGACATGGGTTTGAAGTTCCTGGCCAACGCCACGTTGGTCTCCAGAATATCCATGTCCCTCATGCCGGAGACCAGGGTGTCAATGGGCAGGTTCAGGACATAGTTGATCGCCTCTGCCGGCTGGACCACATTCGCGCGTTGAATAAACCCGCAGGCAAGACTCTTCATGGCAATCACGCCGATATTGCGCTCAAGGAGTATGGGCAGGATATTCTTCTGGAAGCTTTTGAAATGCGCATCCATGACGTTAAGGGGCATTTGAACCGCATCCCACTCGTAATCTCGATCCAGCATGTCCTTTAGATAGGCGGGGTTCTTGTGGCCGGTGAAACCGATGAACCGAACCTTGCCGGCCTGCTTGGCCTCTTTGGCCGCTTCAATGCCTCCCAGGGTAAAGATCATCTCCGGGTCCCGGGGATATACGACCTCGTGGAACTGCCAGAGGTCGATGACGTCGGTCTGCAGACGCCGCAGGCTGTCGTCCAGATGCTTCAGCGCCGTCTGTTTATCACGGCCATGGTGCTTGGTCATGACGAATACCTTATTCCGATATCCGTCGCGCAGGGCCCGTCCCAAGATTTCCTCCGCCCTGCCCCGGCGGTACTCCCAGGCGTTGTCCATAAAGGTGATCCCCATGTCGATCGCTCTGCGGATAAACCGGATAGCTTCCGTATCATCCCTGATCCCAGCCGCGTCATTGCCGCCCAGCCCCAGTATGGACACTTCCGCGCCGGTTCTACCGAGAGTACGTTTGGGGATGCCCTCCGCCGCAATCGTCCTGCCCAGGGGCAGGAAAGTAGCCGCACAGACACCTGAAACGGCCTGCCTGATGAATTCACGCCGGGTTGTAGGTCTCATGATTATTCTCCTTTTCGGTCTATACGCTCGTGGGATAATCGTAACATTTTCTTACATAAGCAAGCATTTATCACACTGCCGGCCACCTGAGGGAGCGACGTGTGAGCAACCCGGAGATTCTGCTTTCCCATATCGGATTCAATCAGATAAATTCACCAGACCATGTTCGTTCCGATAGCCCTGGAATCATCAGTCCCACCCTATATAGCGGGTAGCTCACACCTTATAGGCAGCCCTCGCGCCTATCGGGGGATCCTTGTGAAAGCACGCCGCCCTCATCCCGGGGGCTGGACGGACGATGTGGAATACTGCTTCAATCCCGACGCAAGTTAACAGGAGTAACGCCATGAATAGATCACACCTGCTCACCAACGTTGCCGGGTTGGCCGTCGTGGCCGTCCTCATCATTGATTGTGGTTCCACCGGCAGGACGAGCACCACGGCGAAGGGTCAATCGTACCGCACTATCGGCCGCCTCGAGCGACTTGATCCGGCTATGGACCAGCTCGTGCCGCCGGGCGCCAAGTTGGAGGTACTGGCAGAGGGGTTCGACTGGTCGGAGGGGCCGGTCTGGATATCTCAGGGCAAGTACGTGTTGTTTTCGGACATTCCCGCCAACTCGATCTTCAAATGGAAGGAAGGCGAGGGCCATAGCCTTTACCTCAAGCCGGGGGGCTACACCGGGACCAAACCCCGGGGCGGGGAAATGGGCTCCAACGGCCTGTTGCTGGACCCCCAGGGCCGACTCGTGCTGTGTCAGCACGGTGATCGGCGCATAGCCCGGCTCGCCGCATCGCTCGACAATCCGGAGCCGGAGTTCATCACCCTGGCCGACCGTTACACGGGCAAGCGCTTCAATAGTCCCAACGACGCCACCTACCACAGCAGCGGCGATCTGTACTTCACCGATCCGCCCTACGGTCTGGAAAAAAACGTCAACGACCCGGCAAAGGAAATCGACTTCCAAGGCGTTTACCGTCTGTCCAAAGACGGCGAGGTGACGCTTTTGACCAGGGAACTGTCGCGCCCCAACGGCATCACCTTCTCACCGGATGAGAAGACCCTGTATGTGGCTAACTCCGACCGGCAGCGCGCCATCTGGATGGCGTACGAGGTCCAGCCCGACGGCACCCTCGCCAACGGCCGCGTGTTCTTCGACGCTACAAAATTGGCAGGCCAACGTAGGGGGTCGCCGGACGGCATGACGGTCGACAAGCACGGCAACCTGTTTGCCACGGGGCCCGGCGGCGTGCTGGTCTTCGCCCCCGACGGCACGCACCTGGGCACCATCCAAACCGGTGAGGCCACCTCCAACTGCGCCTTCGGCGACGACGGCTCGACGCTGTACATCACCGCCGACATGTACCTGCTGCGCATCAGGCTAAACACCACGGGTAAGGGGTTTTGACTCAGGCCTTACGCACAATCATATTTGTCCAGTAATCCCCACAGGTCTGCTGAAAGGCCTCGTGGACCTCGTGCTCCGTCTCTTCTGCCTCACGGGATGTTATCGTGATGATGCTTTTGGGATTTGCACTCGAATCAAAGTGTATGGCTGCAAATCAAGCACTAGACTATTATTCTGAATTTCGGCGAATGAGATGAACGGTTTTACCTTCTCCGGCTCCTCTAATGTGTTTGCCGCCCAGGGTACATCGGCCGAGAGCGTATGCAGCTCGGCCCGCCGTGAGGCATCAAAATCCTCAATGGAAATGGCTAATTGAATTGGCCCCGCAGTTCCCCGGTGGACGATAGAGATAAGCAGGTCGCCCTCGTTGGTCAGGGCGGCCAGGGCATCAACGGAACTGTACGTGTATTCCGAAACCACGTTACGGAGGTCCGGCAGTACCAGGGGAGCTTGTTCCTTCAGTGATTCCAGTTCCATACCAACCGGCGTAGCTTCGGCGAAGCTGGCAAACATCGTCTGGGCATAGTGACAAGGCTCGGCATACACCCGTTCATGTCTTTTTCGCAGACCGCCGCCGTGATTGATGGTAGCCGAGTGAGTCACCATCTCAACAAACGGCGCCAGCCGAATCATGGCATGATAGATCAGCACATTATACAGGGCCTCGGTAAGCGACTGGCTCCTGACGAGGTTTGCCCGGGTGAGTCGTTGGGGAGCATCGGGGCTGGCTGGACGACCAATACGGGCGAACAGCTGCAGTTCGGTAACTGCCAGTCCCGGCTGCTGGATGCCTGCGTTTTTCATCTGCTGCTGGAGAGCCCCATACCTGTCTTCAAGCACATTCGGCACGGCCATATAGTCCCGGTACACATCCAGCGGTTCCGCCTCGGGAGATACAGAACCTCCAATCAGCGGGTGAACGGTTATCCTTTTGAGCTCCGGCGCTGTTCCTCTAATCAATATACTGTTCCAGCTACCCCAGCCTTGATCCCAAATGATCGGCGCGCCGCAGGCGTAAAGCGTGATATTCGGATCGGCGGCCAGCATAGCTTTGGCGAAGTTCTGGTACCGATCTACATAGCCTGTGGCAGTCGTCCAATGAAACTGCCAGTCTCCCCACAGCTCGTTACCGATCTCCCAGTGACGCAGGTTGTAAGGTTCCGGATGGCCGTTGGCGGCGCGGAGTGCGCCCATCGGCGTATCGACCGAACCATTGCAGTACTCGACCCAGCGGGCGGCCTCATCGGGTGTGCCGCTGCCGGCATTGACGCAGATCATGGGGTCGCAGTCGACCGCACGACAGTAAGCGATAAACTCATCTGTGCCGAAGAGGTTTGTTTCCACACGGCCCCAGGCATAATTCGGCAGCATGGGTCGCGTCTCGGGGGATCCAATACCGTCTTCCCAATGATAGCTGCTCACGAAATTGCCACCAGGCCAGCGAAGAAGAGGTAGATGAGACTCTTTTAGAAAACGGATTACATCCGGGTCGGCTCCCCCGATGTGATCGGCCGGCCGCAGCAGAACCCGTTCGATTACAAACTGCCCGGCCGCGTCGGCTTCGACCACGAACTTATACGCAGCGCCAGCCGGCAGGTCAGTGGGCACTTCCAGGGTTCCTCGCAGCGTCTCCCAGGCGTTTGAGAGGCCCCTGACCGTGATTTCAGTGCAGGGCGTTTCACTATTCGGTCCAGTGAGTGCAACCGATAGGGAGGAAAGGTCCGGTGAGCGGGCAATGAGCTCGAATTCATACCGTCTTACACGATGCAGGGGTAGATACGTCCACTGGGCGATTCCCTGCCCCGCAGCACTTACTTCTACGCGTTGTGCCCTTTGACCATACTTCCCATTATCCGGGCTCACCCGAACAGCCTCGCGAGTACCCTCGCGGGTCCACCAGCACGCCATCCCATCTTCGTAGTCCTCGATCATGCGTTCAGTTTCATCGCCCGGCCAACCCCAATCGGATGCCTGACGACGAATCCTTGCGGCAATCTGCTCGAGGTCAAAATGGAACCTCACACCCCCGTCAGGGTTTGCCTCACCCGCACTGAAGCGATAATCGGCCAGGGTCGGGTTCACCAGAATCTGGGCATCCATGCCCTTGTAAATGTTGTACCCGAGGTGTTCACAGAACTTGCCGGTAATGTAACGGGGAATGGGATACGGTGAGCGCTCACCGACCCGAATTCGAAGCTTCGCTTGAGATGGGCTGACGGTCTCAGGGGGTGGGGGAGGAGGAGCCTCCCAAGCCAGGCATGAAAGCAAACTGATTAAGCAAGTGAATAACAATAAATATTTTGGTTTAATCATCACCGGTCTCCTGTTCAAATAAGTTTGCTCTATTGATAATGTAATTAAAGTACTCCCTTCTGGCTGACGCCAGCAAGGTATGTGAAATAAATTATCCAATTAATATTAAAAGTCAAAGGCTTATAGTACTTTGTGAGAAGAAGAATGCAGTTGAACTTCCCCCATGTTTCAGGTCAATGGAAGGCCCCGCAGCACCCCCAGGGGCCTTCATGTTTCTAGCGGGAGTTGTTTCCGCTTCACTTCGCCGTCCCTGGCCGGCTGAATCACGGAGAGAAGCTACTCAAAAGGAGCATTTTTGATGCCCCGGTTTTGGAAAGTAACTAATATGGACTGCAGCTGCACATATTTTAATCACTTTTTAACGTGCCTCTTTGCCAACCTTCAAATACTCACTAAGTTTGCGGGTCTTTTTTGAAGGGAGTTTAAGATAATGAGCAAAAGCAAATACGTATACTTCTTCGGCGATGGCAAGGCCGAAGGTTCCGCCGAAATGAAAGAGCTGCTCGGTGGCAAGGGGGCCAACCTGGCCGAGATGGCCAGCATCGGCCTGCCGGTGCCCGCCGGGTTCACGATCTCAACGGAGGTGTGCACTTATTTCAACGCGCATGACCGGACCTTCCCCTCTACTCTGGCCGCAGAGGTGGACGCCGCCATCAAGCGCACTGAGAAACTGATGGGGCGGAGCTTCGGTGATCCGAAAGATCCCCTGCTGGTTTCTGGCAGGTCCGGCGCTCGCGCATCCATGCCGGGCATGATGGAAACCGTGCTTAATATCGGGCTTACCTCTAAGACCCTGCCGGGACTGATCGCCCGTACCAATAACGAGCGCTTTGCCTGGGACTGCTACCGGCGGCTCATCACCATGTACAGCGATGTGGTTATGGAAAAGGGCGCCGGGATCAGCCCGCCCGAGGGCCAGGGCATTCGCCAGCAGCTGGACCGGCTGCTTGAAGACGTGAAAAAGAGGCAGGGATACAACTTCGACTATCAGCTCACAGTTGCCGATTTGCAGCAGCTCACCGATGCCTATAAAACCAGGATCAAGGAGGTCCTGGGGGAGATCTTCCCAGACGATCCCATGGAGCAGCTCTGGGGCGGCATCGGGGCAGTGTTCGCTTCGTGGGACGGCAAGCGCGCCGTCTCCTACCGCCGGATCGAGGGCATCCCTGATGACTGGGGCACGGCCGTCAACGTCCAGGCGATGGTCTACGGCAACCTGGGCGAAAACTCCGCCACCGGGGTAGGCTTTACCCGCAACCCAGCCACCGGTGAGGATGCCTTCTTCGGCGAGTGGCTGCCCAACGCCCAGGGCGAGGACGTAGTGGCCGGCACCCGCACCCCCAACCCCCTTAACGAAGCCAGCCGCAACGAAGGCAACACCCTGCCATCCCTGGAGAAGCTCACGCCTCAACTATACCAGGAACTGGCAGGCTACCGGGATACACTGGAAGACCATTACACCGATATGCAGGACCTCGAGTTCACCATTGAGGATAAAAAGCTCTACATGCTCCAGACCCGGACCGGTAAGCGGAACGGGATGGCGGCTCTGCGCATGGCGGTGGAAATGTGCCAGGATGGGCTGATCGACAAAACCACGGCCATCCAGCGGGTGAAGCCCTCCCAGCTGGACGAGCTGCTGCACCCCATGGTGGACCCGTTGGAGGAGCGCTCGCACCGGCCCCTGGCCAAGGGCCTGCCGGCCGGTCCCGGCGGTGCTGTCGGCAAGATCGTCCTTACCCCCGACCGGGCCGAGGCACAAGCCAAAGAAGGCGAAAAGGTTATTCTGGTACGCGCAGAGACCAGCCCCGAGGATGTGCACGGTATGCACGCCGCCGAGGCGATCCTCACCTCACGGGGCGGCATGACCAGCCACGCCGCCCTGGTGGCCCGCGGCTGGGGCAAGTGCTGCATCGTCGGCTGCTCTGCCCTTGAGATCAACATGGACCAGGGTGAAGTCCGGGTGGACGGCACCGTCCTGCGCGAAGGGGACGTCATCACCCTCAACGGCACCAAGGGACTGGTCTACCAGGGAGAGCTGCCCCTTATCGCCATTGACCAGGCTAAAAACGAGCACCTCAAGACCTTCCTGGAATGGTGTGATGAGGTCCGCACTCTGGGCGTGAGAGCCAACGCCGACAGCCCGGAGGACGCGCAACAGGCCCGGAGTCTCGGCGCCGAAGGGATCGGTCTGACCCGCACCGAGCACATGTTCTTCGAGCCTGAGCGTATCAAGTTCATGCGCCAGATGATCTTGGCGGATAATCCCGAACAGCGTCGGCAGGCCATCATGCAGCTGCTCCCGTTCCAAAAGGACGACTTCCGCGGCATTCTGCTGGCCATGGAGGGCCTGCCGGTGACCATCCGCCTGCTGGATCCGCCCCTGCATGAGTTCGTCCCCCACGAGAAGGACCAGCAGGTCAGTTTGGCCGGTGAGATGGAGCGCACACCGGAAGAGATTCGCGCCAGGGTTGAAGCGCTGCATGAGTTCAATCCCATGCTGGGACATCGGGGCTGCCGGCTGGGTATCAGCTACCCTGAGATCACCGAGATGCAGGCCCGGGCCATCCTGGAGGCGGCGGCCGAGCTGGTCAAGGAGGGCAAAGACGCCCGCCCGGAGATCATGGTCCCCCTGGTGGGGCATTTCAAGGAACTGGTCCACCAGCGGAAGATTATTGAGAAAGTCTATGAGGAAGTGCGGCAGAACATAGGAGAGATCCCCCACCTCTCTATCGGCACCATGATCGAGGTCCCCCGGGGCGCCATCACCGCCGATGAGGTGGCCGAGGTGGCCGACTTCTTCAGCTTCGGCACCAACGACCTCACCCAGATGGCCTGCGGCTTCTCCCGGGACGATTCCGGCACGTTCCTGCCCCACTACATTGACTCGGGCATTTACCCCGATGATCCCTTCCAGAGCCTGGATCAGACCGGTGTCGGCGAGCTGGTACGGATAGCCGTCGAAAAGGGACGCCGAGTGAAGCCACATCTCAAGCTGGGCGTCTGCGGGGAGCACGGCGGCGATCCCGACTCGGTCCATTTCTTCCATAAGGTGGGCCTGGACTACGTGAGCTGCTCGCCGTTCAGGGTGCCGGTGGCCCGTTTGGCGGCGGCCCAGGCGGTGCTGGAGGAAGGGAGGGGATAGCCGAGCTAGTAGGGGCCGACTCTGCGAGTCGCCCCTAGCACCAGGTTGATCGGGTGTAGCGGCTTGACGGCGGCCTGGTGGAATTTCACAGCTGGAAGTCAGGGGCTTAGACAGGCAAGTGCGAGAGGGAGCGCAGGGAAAATATATTAGGACGCACAATCAATCTAGTGATGAGCAGGAATTGCTTCTAGAGCAGGGACATGTTCCTCAAGTGTTGAGGTCTCTGGTACCTCAGTTAACAACTCCATAAGACGGTCCCACTTTCGCTTAAGATACTGCGCGGTTTCAATGGCTGCGAACAGATTCAATAGGGATATCTTCAACGTTGGATGACGATTTATGAAAAAGTACCCAAGAGCATAAATATATTTTTTGCGAATATCTGCTAGAAATTTGTTAGAGGGCTTTTCCAGTTCGTGCTGTAAATACTCTCGCGCTGCAAGGAACCGGCGGTTTCGACGATAGGTTGCTGCAACAAAGAGTAGACGCCATAAATTAATATTCTTAAGATATCTTATGGTTTTCACAATAGAACTGTCTAAGTATTGGAATACCCAATTCTTCGGGTCGATTTCGCCTTTCAAGACAGCTTCTCGTAAATCGTCACGAAGTGCATAAAGAGCAAATTGGTGCTGCCGCACGATGGTATCGACACGCATCCTGCGCAGCCTATCAAGGAAAATCAGCCCGAGAAGTGCAAATAACCAGAAGTATGCCATTGGTTAATCCCTCTTATGCGTTTTTATGCTTATGTGTGGTGTAGACCAATATCAATTTTACCTTCTTGATGATCACTCTTCCAGTCGGCAAGCCGCTTGATTTCATATTCTAGGACGCCAACTCTTTTCTTCCAGTGATAGCGTTGAGCTGCAAGCAACGCTGCAGCGATGATGCCGAGAATGATCAACGGATAAACCTCGGAAATTCCTACACCTAAAACATATTTCTCAATTATTGCTTGTTTTTGATCAGATGTCGCCCATCGTTCAACGGATATGTACGCCAAGATTAGGAATGCTCCCGGCCAGCCAAATCTGTCAATGAGTACACTGAAAAGATCGATCACACCTGAAAGTAATTTTGAAAGATTCCCAGCTCTACGTCGACTCTTTCTTGATTTTTTTGGGGGGGTCTTAACTGAGGCTTGTCGCACTCCCTCTCTTTTTGTTGCTGGCGGTCAATTTGAAGTCAACCGACTATTCATACGCTTTCAACTGCCAGGCTTTACTGTAGACGTTGCATTCAGATCTTACAGTATACAACGCGCAGAGCCGTCCTACTCCACCATCTCACCACTCAGGATATCGGCTATATTGATCTGGCCCGCGGCCTGCATCTTGCGGACCTGCTCCATGACCGACCGCCGGGCTTCGCCGACTTCCCGCTTGGAAAGGGCTTCCTCCACCGGTTCGTACATGGCCTGCTTCTTGTCCGGCAGTACCTTTATGGCCTGTTCCACCGTCTCCTCATCAATCCCTTTAACGGCACGAGCGAGAACGTCCAGATCCATCACGTTAAGGACGTCCCTGAGAACCTCATCCGGCAGTTGGAAAATATCATCGAAGGTGAGGTAGAAACGCTTAACCTCCTTATACAGCTCCGGATTGTCCTGGCTGAGCTTATCCATGAACAGGTCGGCCTGCTCTAAGGGCATCCGGCCCAACATGTCGGCCAGTTTCTCGCCGCCGCCGCGCTCAAACTCCGACGCCTTGGGCAGGTAGCGCGCTTTTTCCTGTAGGTCAGCGGCAACGGTCGCTACGGCTTCCAGATTCAGGGCGTCGGTGTCGCCCAGCTCCATCAGGGCCTCGATCCGCTGATTGTGATCAAGGCGCTCGTAAATCTTCATCTGGCGCTCAGGACCCAACTGGGCCAGAACGATCCCCATGATCGCAGGGGGCTCCGCCAGTATCAAGTAACCGATTTGTTCATCAGACAGCTTATCCAGGAAAGCGAATGGTTTACGTGAATCGCCCTTGGATTCCCTGAACTTCTCCGTCAGGGAACTGAAATAGAACTCTTCCAGTACGGCTTTCTTGACCTTAAAGGGTACACCCGTCAGCTCCCTTGCCCGAACTCGAATCTTGCGCAGATCGGTATCACTGAGCTCCTTGAAAATGGTTACAGCCAGACCGTCACCCAGCACTTGGAACAGGATGGCGGACTTGTCTAGACCCGATAAACCGGCATATTCCATGCTAGGACTCCTCTTCCTTCCCCTCCTGCAGGACCGCGGCTACGTCCGAAGCATCCTCGCTCTCAGGGGCGGCCACTTCTTCTTCCGGCTGCACTTCTTTCTGCTGGAGCCAGTCATTAATTATACGCGTGGCCGATTCTGGCCGGCCCACACTCATGGAGACCACCGACTGCCGTATGGACTTGACTTCCGAGCGTAGTACCTCGGGGTCCTCTTCCACCTGGCTTGGGATGGGCCCTTTAGCTGCGGCTGGACTTACCTCCTCTGCCTCAGGAGTTGCCGCAGCCTCCTCTTTGGGTGCCGCTTCTTCCACCTCAGGAGCCGGCTTTACCTTCATGGGTTTGGCCTCCTCGGCAGTTTCTACCGGCTTGACTCTCTTTTTAACCTTCTTCCGCGGTTCGGTGGTGGGGCGTGGTGCCGGCCTGCGGCGCGGATAGGGCGCTGGACCGGGATAGACCATCCTCACGGGCGCTGTCTGGGCACGGCCGCGGGCGGCAGCTAAAACGATTACAACTATAACCAGAACCACCAGCAGTACTAATCCCACCAGCAGCAGGGCATTGTTTCCCAACACGCTCAGGCCCCGCGGCGGGGGTTGTTCCTTAGTGAGGGCCGCCTCGATCTGGGCCTGAAGTCGCTCTTTCTCGGTCTCAAAGGCCAGGCGCATGGCGTTCAGCGAATCCTCCAGGGAAGCGGCCTGGAGCGAGATGATGTCCTGCTCATCGGGAGGTAGCCGACCTGATGTGAGGTCCTTGCGCATCTCGTCGATCTGGGTGAGGAGCGCTTCCTGAAGCCTGGCGTTCTGATCTTCCCGCTGCTGCTGCAGAAAGATGAGGTCCCTGGCGCGTTCATTCTGCACCTGGGCCAGGTCGGCCAGGGCCTGTTTGCGTTCCTCCTCGGATCGCTGCAGGTACTCCAGCTCCCGCTCGCGCAGCTCTTTCATGAGCTCTTCGTTGCGGATCTGGACCTCCTTGAGTTTCTCCTGCAGCGCTTCTGTCTGCTCTATCTGTACCTGTGTAACGGGCAGATCGGCATCGGCCAGATACGAAGAAGGGCGGCGATCCTTGAAGGAGGCGGTAGTAATGGAGAGCAAATCGCCGCGGTCGCGGTCAAAGCGTGAGGCTACAAGTGCCACCTGGCGTACATTTTCAATAATTTGAGGAGACACGCCATCTTCCAGGATAATACTGATGTCCAGGGACTTGATACTGGGCAGACCACCAGTAGTTTCGGTAGTCTCGGTGATCTCTGCCGCGCCGGGAACCAGCTCCGCTTCGATGGCTGCTTCTTCTTCCGTCAGCAAAGGCTCAGCCTCATCCAGGGTACGAATCGGTTCACCCTCTTCGATCATCTCCACGTCCGGGAAGCCTGGTATCGGGAATGGGTTGGTTACGGTCTTCCGGGCACGCTCAGCCTCAGTGCTGGGTACGGCGCCCTCCAGCTGGCGGCTTGCAGCCGCAGGGTCACTACCCCTGACCAAGCGCCCGTCGGGTGTGCGATAAACCTTTTCCACCTGGCGGGCCGAAGTGAATGCCAGATCGACTTTGACATTTACCACAAACCGGGATTCATCCAGAATCTTGGATATTGCGTTAGTAACTCTCTGCTGAATCGTGTTTTCCAGCAGGAGCTTCTGGGATAGATAGCCCGACTCCTGGCTCCTGACCAGGGAAGCAATCCCTGCCAATAAAACCAACAGCGTTACAGGTAACAATGCTGTGCGTAGACGCATCAGGGACTCCTGTGTGAGTTAGCCGATCGCAAGAAAAGTAATTTCCACCCGACGGTTTGCCGATCGAAGTTCTTCCGAGCTGTTTTCAGCCCGCACATACTCTTCGGTTATGTCCCCCCCCCGAGATTCAAACCAGCTGGTGCCGGCGGGGATCCATTCGGCAAAGCCCACAGCCCGGAGCTTGCCTCCCGGCACGCCTCTTTCAATACAGTACCTGACTACACTGGCTGCCCGCGCAGCCGACAGCTCCCAGTTGGAGGGATATTTCCCAACCCAGGCCTCGGGAATGGGCAGATTATCCGTATGGCCTTCCACGGCGATGGGAAACCTGTTGCCCTCGTCCATCATGATGGGGATAATGCTGTTAAGAAAGGGGTATATCACCGTCTTGAGGTCCGCGCTGCCGGACTCAAAGGCGAAGCGGCTGTCAATGGTAATACTGGTCCCTTTCGGGCTGTGGGTAACCTCGGCAACGTTCTGCATCTGCGTCTGCTCGATGGCCTCCAGGACCTCATCCCGGATCTCACTCTGGGTCTTCATTTGCCGCCTCTCTCTGCGCGCCCCCGTCGCACTTTCCTCCATGGCGGCCGCCATGTCGGCCATCTTCACCGGGTCCAGCGTTGACATGGAGAAGAGCAGGACGAAAAAGGTCATCAGGAGCGTCATCATATCGGCGAAGGTCGCGAAGTACTCGGGCAGGCCTTCGTCTACTCGCTTCTTGATAGCCATAGTAGTCTCCTAAGCTCCTGCTCCAGGTTCCATTCTCTTCCACTCGCGCGGTGGAATAAAGGAATTGATTTTCTCGCGCACGATCAGGGGATGCTTTTTCATCTGCAGCAGGCAGACCCCTTCAGTGATCATGTTCTGCTGGGTGCTCTTGCTGGAGACCTGGGTGAGGAGCTTTTCGGCCATCGGCAGGAAGAACAGGTTGGCCAGCAGCGCCCCGTAGAAGGTAGTGATCAGGGCGGTGGCCATACCGCTACCTATGGCGCCGGCCATATCCGCGCCGCCGCCCTCAGCGCTCATGCCCTTGAGCATGAATACCAGGCCGATGAGCGTACCGATAATACCGAAAGCCGGCGAGAACTTGCCCATGGCCTTGAACAGGTTAGCTTCCGTCATTTCCCTTTCCTCGCGGTATTCAACCCGGGTCCCCAGGATGTCACGAATCTCTTCAACCGAATAACCGTCCACCACCATTTGAAGGCCGTCTTTAAGGAAGGGATTTCGAACCCGGTCAAGGGCGTCTTCCAGGTCTTTGGGCCCCTTGCGGGCTACGGTACCCATATCAACAATCTCATCCACCAGGGGCCCGAGATCTTCTTTCCCGCCTTTGAAAACCGCACGCAGGATGGTAAATATGCGCATAACCTCCTTGAGGGGAAATGCGACGGACGTGGCTGCCAGGGTGCCACCAAGGACGATCATGAATGATATCGGCTCCGCAAACACTATGAAACTAGTCTCCGACTGTATCGCCTGCATTCCAATGGCGCCGCCTATCAGGCCGACACCAACCAGAACACCGATAATGGTTGCAAAATCCATATGACCCCGCTACTGTAGTTTAAGAGATGTTGTTTTAATGCGACCCTCTTTCAGTCCCCGGAGAATATTACGAACGTCGTCATATTCCGGGTCGAGTTTCAATGCCAGGTTCCAGTTAATCGTGGCACGCTGTACATCTCCCAACTTGAAATATATCGAACCCCGGCGGGCATATGCAATGGCTAGATCGGGGTTGAGCTGAATAGCCATTTCCACTTCCTGAAGCGCATCCCGGAAGTTCCCCTGGTAAAAATGGGTCCAACAGGCGGTAAGGTGGCGCATGGTATAATTCATATTCGATTTCATCATCTGAATGCGCAGCTGCATATTGCGCGTCGAGTCAGCCAGGAACACGCCCTGCTGTTCAAGCATAGCCACCTGACTGTGCAGGTTGTCGATCTCGAAGGTGGCAATGCGCAGTGAGTCGCGCAGGGATGCCAGGAGAAAGTCCGCCGCCTGCAAGGTGGAATCCAGTTGGCTTGCCAGAAGTTCCCCCACATCTTCGGGTTCAATCCTTGCCCCCATAGCCGCTATCTCACCCTCGGCCCTGCCGACCGCCGGCCTTTTCTCAAGACGGGGCACGGATAGATTCAATCCAATCACAATTGCCGGCGGGGCGGACACACTGTCCGCCGTGCTGCCGAATTGTGGCAGGCTTTCCGCGTGAACAAGACCGACCTGGAGGCGATAATCGGAAGTAATTGGGATTCGCACTCCAATATTTATCCCGTGCCCATCAAATTCTCCCATCACATCCAGGCCGCCTTTGCTGGCGAATATTGGCGTTTTCAACAGAAAACCGGCGTAGACGCCCAGCGTTAATTGGCCGGAGGGCTCGGACCCGTTACCGTCCGTTTCAAAACCACCGCCGGAGGTATCGGAAGCCGCCGCCGTGGCTCCCGCCAGGGCACCGGTGCCAAAGCCCATGTAGGAATTCAGCAAATAGCGTCCCACCTTTTGCTCGCTGGAAATAACGCCAAGAAAAGAGAGCAGATCGGAGTCCATTTCCAGTTTGCCGTTGGACTGGGTAAGCACAATGTCATGCAGACCAAGCGAGAAGCTGATATTCCCGTAGGCCCACAACCGCTGCTGCAGGTGGAAACCGATCTCCAGGGTAGTGTCAATAGTTGATATCGACGACATACCCAGACGCAGCCGGGATATCTCCGAGTCGAAATAAATGCCGGTGGCGCTGTTGTATGGGGAGACGTCCACTATTTCAGTGACAAAGCCTGCGCTGAACAGGTAGGGCGAGCGGACCACCGAGCTCATGGGAATCCGCATCATGGTTCCCGGCCGACTGTAGGACAACCGTGAAATACCCTGAGCCGACTCCCACGTAAGCGTGATGAGAACGGCGAGTAAAATGACTGGCCAGTATCTACGGGTTTCGTACATTATGTATTCTAAAAGCGGTTTAACTCCTTGATGGTCAGCTCCGCCAAGCGCTGGTATTCGCTGGTCGGATACTTGCTGAGAATGGTCTGGAACTGGGTGCGTGCCTCCCGGACTCTTCCCTGTCTCAAATAAATCAGCCCCTGCAGAACGACGGCATCATCTCCCAGCTCATGATCAGCAGCCAGTACCTTTTCCAAGGCCAGCAGGGCCTCATCGAACTGACCTTGGTGAAAATAGGCATCAGCGCGCCAGTAGGCCATGTGGACCAGCTCTTCCGGGCTGAAGGCCGATTTGTCTATAACCTGGCACAGCCTGATCAGGTCATCAAGTCGCCCGGCCCGATAGGCCTGAAGCAGGTGGCGAAATCCGGGATTGTCCGGCAGCGGCGACCGGGCCGTCTCTTCAGAAAAAGGCTCCACCCTAACCGGTGCATTCTCCACTGCCTGAGCGACTTCGCTTTCCTTGCGAACAGACTGGATCTTCCTGATCAAGCTCCGCAAACGCTCGTTCTCCAGCCGCACAGCTTCCACGTCCTGGTCTAATGAACTCTCTAACGAATTGATCTTCCCACTCAGATCATCCAGGGCTGACCGCAGCTCCCTGGTGGATTCAATGTAAGCCGCACCAGGGGGTTCTTTCCCCACCATCAGATCAACACTACCCATCGCAGGCAGAGAGTCCGCCCCGGCGGCAGAGTCCTGGCGGCCGGGCTCGATGATAATGCCCAGGTCCATAAGGTAGACATCTTCATCCTGCTTGTCCTGGGCAGCCAGGTCACTTCCGGGGCTAAAAAATACACTGATTGCCAGCATCACCATAAGCCAGCCGGCGGGTGGTGCGGCAAATGCTCCTTTTCTCCAGCGCTTATACCCCATGCAACCTACAATTGCATCCTGCAAAAAGATAGTCCTATTGCACACCGGAGTAGGGGCGTATAGCAATACGCCCTTACACAAGGACATTACATAAGCAGGAATCAATAGTAGTCTTCCCAGTCAATGGTATAGGAATAGCCGATGTAACTGCCAAAGGATCTGGCCACGGGTAACTCGAAGGTTGCAGTAGCACCTGGAAGCAGGGAAGCGTCCGAAGTAACACCCGACTCAAAAGTGTGGAAGGAACCTTTGACGAACGTAGTCAGGGTCTTGGTATTGCCGCTCCAGTCCTTCCTAAAAACAAAATTCACTTTAACGAAGTCGGCACGCCGGCCGCCGATATTCTTTACCTCACCCCGGTATTTCAGGTTTCCCGAACGGTCCTTGGATTCGGCGATGGTCCCTACCAGGACCACATTGGGGGCATAGGCGGTTTTGGCGGCCCTTGTGGCCGGTCCGGTAGGCCTGGTTGCCACAACAGAGGGCTCCACCACCCGGTTGGCCGGTGAGGGGGGTGGCACGGACAGGCTTTCAGCGGCTCCCAGTGCGGCAGACCCTACCAGCGGCTCTTCGGGGATATTTTCCACGATGCGTACTACGGAAGGACGCTCTATAATAAGGTAACCGATAAGTGTTTCAACCCTGAGTATTTTCTCGTCCTGATAAACGATTTTCCCGAAGATGGTGCTGCCGTTGTCCAGTATGATCTCTTTACTGTAGATGGTCAGGGGATTGGCCCACATGGTGCTCTTGGCCTGAAGGTCCCGCAGCTCCGAGGCCAGATGGTTTACATCAGCACCCAGTTTCTTGACCTCAAAGTTGAGCTCATTGAGGACATAGCTTTCGGTGGAACCGGGAGCAGCTGGCTGCTCCTCTCCGGTCGGAACACCAGGGGGCGCCATCTCTCCAGGTGGTACCTCGGCGGCCCGCGCAGAATCGCCTTCCGCCACTAGTTCGGTCTCTTTGGCGGCCTGTTCTTCAGCAGCTTCCTTCCTGGCGCGGCGCCCAGCGCAACCATCCAGGACAGCTAACGCCATGACCAGGATCAGCAGCTTTAAGTAGATGTTTTTCATATTATGCGCCTAATATATTACCTCGGATTATACTGCAAGCAAAGCAACTTTCCCAATTGTTTAAAAAATGTAGTTGTCGTCTCATCGAATGTCAAGGTTTTTCAGCAGATTTTCCACTTTTCTTGAAGTAATACTTTCAGCGTATTCTACCCCCAAAACCGGGAATATTCCGCCCCGCAGAACCCCAGGAGGTATTAAAAAAGGAAACCCGCGTTTGTCCGCTGTTCATCCCGCTTTGCTCCTGATGTGATCTGGAGCACAAATCGTGCCAGGGGCAGGGTGAGAATACTTCTCCCTCGGCAAAAGCGGGTTTTGTGCAGCTCATGACAGCTAATAGGTTTACGACGATGGGAGGAATTGCCCGCAGGAGTGGCCATCTGGTCGGTCGATCAAGACACGGCCTGCCTGACGCCAGAAGTCAGAAGCCCTACCGCGAGGGGGAGGGCTTCCTGCGCTTCCTTCAAGATCAGATCTGGAGACTAGAATTGCAATGCCAGGCCCACATTGAAGCTTCTCGGCAGCCCGAAGAATACCTCGGCATCGTCGGCGTCGTGGTCATTATCCCAGGAATTGTATGAACTGTTGTCCGTAGCGTCCTGGATATACTGGGTGTCGAGTAGATTGAACACATGCGCGAATGCCTGGATCTTGACACCCCCGAAGTCGAACGGCAGGTCATAGCTACCATGCAGGTCGAGGACCGTATATGAGGGCGCCTTCCAGCTCTGCGCCCGGTCATCGGAATCGTTTCTCGTGAAAGGACTGAAGCCCGCATAGTGATTTGCGTAGGACTTGACCACGAGTTGAGCCGTTACGCCCTTCACCGGGAAGAGCGATACACCGAGCGCAATCTGCGTCTGCGGCGCGTCGCCCACCTTCAGATCCTTAATGTAGAAAGTGGCCGAAACGCTGGTATCCTTTCCGGCGATCCGGAAGTCACCGGTGGCATCATCCGTATAGACCCAATTGCCGAGTGAGGCCGCGGCATCCAGACGGAACAGGCTCAGGGGCTGGTAAGCGGCCTCCAGCTCGATGCCGCTGTGATTGGCGTCCACACCGAACAGGAAGACCAGCACTTCTTCACCCCCCAGATCGAACTCCTCCTCTTTGAATGCCCGATTCTTCCACGAAGTGAAGTAAGCGTTACCCCTGAGGGTCAGAGAGCGGTCGCTCGAGGTGAAGAGGGCCCCGGCCTCGAGAGAGGTAAAATCCTCGTTGCTGGATTGCTCGTTTTTAATACCGGTACGGTCATCAATAACTTCGTCAAAGATCGGTACCTTCGATACCAGTCCGAAGTTGGCGTATACCCGCAACGGTTCCATCAGCCGGTAGCTGAGGCCCCCCTTGACCTGGTAGCCACTGATCCAACCGGATTCAGCGGAAAGCTCGTTTCCGGAGGCATCCTTCTTGAAGTGGTTCGTGTATGAATAGGCGATGGTGGAATAACCCGCCATGCCGTAGGCTGTTATCGGGCCGCCCGTGTATTCACCTTGACCAAAGAAGCCGATCCAGTCGACGGTGTTGGTGAAATCGTAGTCGATCTTATCACCCAGGCGCTTCTTCTGCATTTCCGGAGTAGTATCAAAGTCATTCCCCTTGAACACGTAGTAACTGCCACCCAGTAGGTCGCGCACCTCACGATAGTGGAAGATGTTAGCTTTACGCCAATCGATACCAGCAGTCACCTTCAAGGCATCAGAAAGCTGGTAGTAGGCCTTGGAGATGGCTCCGATCGTCCACTGGTTGTTCCGACTGTTACGGAGAATGCCGATGGATTCACCGGTTTCCTTAGTATACTCCGATTTGTCAATATAGAAGTGGGTGGAATCGCGGTTGATGGCGATAGTGGCGTCCCAATCCCAACTCCAGGGAGCTCCGAAATAATAATATTTCCCCGTCTGATGATCATAGGAACCTTCAAAAGACTGATGAACCAGACTTCCGTAGGTTCCCGTGCCGCCGCCCGTGCCGCCGGAGTAGTACGCAACCGATGAAATCCGAAGATTCTCCGACAGGGTTGTGAACCAGTTCAGGTTCATAACCGGCTTGTTGTAGAAGTTCTCCCTTTCATTCAGCCGGTCGCCCGCGTGGCGGTCGAAGGTCTTGAAACCCACCGACTGCTTCCCGGTATAGGACTCACTGACGGGAGACCAGTTCTGATTGTAGGTCTGGCCGACCTCGTGGTACTTCTCAAAGACGTCCGGAGTACCATCACTGTTCTCATCCGTCAAGTCATAATCCTTGAGGTCTTTCGCAAAGTCCTGACTGTATACAGCGATGTTCTGCCGGTAGCTGTTCTGGCCGTGACGCTGGGGGGCCCCTAAGGCGTACAACTCAAATCTGTTCTTGGCGTTAAGGGTGTAGCTGGTCCCCAGGTAATAGGCCCAAGCATCGGTCCAGACCGCGTCGATCAATCCACCACCGGTCTTTCTCACAAGCGCCCCGCTAAAGGCGAGTTTGTCATTGATCAGACCGCTGTTGGCCATGAGGGTAGTCTTCAGGAACCGGCCAGCGCCCACTTCCTGCTTGAATCGGAAGCCCCGCCTGAGGGAAGCGGGATCAGTGATGACATTCATGGTGCCGCCAATGGACGGTGTCGCCAGATTGACTGCGCTGAGCCCGCGCTGCATCTGGATCGATGAGGTGGCGTCACCCACACCGTCCCAGTTAGACCAGTAGACCCAGCCATTCTCCATATCATTGATGGGAACACCGTTTATCATGATGGCGATATTTTGCTGGTTGAATCCCCGAACATTAATGCGAGCATCACCGGCGCCGCCCCCCTGCTGAGTAGCATAAACGCTCGGTGTAGTATTCAACACCAGCGGAATGTCCCTCGAACCGAGACGCAGCTCCATATCCACTTTTTCCACATTAGTGAACGCAACCGGTGTCTCCCGTGTCGCCCGGCTGGCAAGTACTTCGAGAGCCGACAACCTGATGGCGGTTGCCTCCAGGGAAAAGTTTACCTCTACATAACCGTCGGCAGGGACGTTCACAGTCTGGCTGACCTTCTCGTACCCTATAACGGAGGCCGTGATGGTATAGGTGCCAGCCGGCACGTTTGCGATATTGAAGTTGCCAAAAGCGGCGGCGGCGGCGCCGAGGGTGGTCCCCTCGATAATCACATTCGCTGCGATAAGGGCGTCTCCCGTCTCGGCGTCCGTGACCCGGCCCGTAACCGTGCCCGTCTGGGCCATGAGCAGAAACGGAAACGCGAGGACAGCAAGCAATATTGCTAATACGCGATAATTCATTAATCAGCTCCTGAGCGTTTTGGTTGAATGGAATGAGTGTTGTGAACGACAAGCCGGCGTGAATCGGCTCACGCTAATCCCCCATTTTGGTATGAAGCAAAATAGTCCCAATGAGGTAGCTCGTTCGCTGGAAAAACCGCTTCTCAACTAAGAATAAATTT
Organism: uncultured bacterium; assembly: GCA_964595095.1. Classification (GTDB taxonomy): domain Bacteria; phylum Fidelibacterota; class Marinisomatia; order SCGC-AAA003-L08; family TS1B11. The sequence goes on from CAZQOY010000001.1 coordinate 28,061, forward strand.
AGACGGGCGGCTTTATTCGGCACAAGCAAATTACCGGACCCTGATGCCCCCGGATCAGACGGCAGTCGAGCTATCAGCTCCGGACGGACATCCATCGACGGGGCGCTGTGCGTCAGGGCCCCGATAGAGATGCCGTCTACCCCTGTCCGGGTATACTTGTGCGCATTGCCCAGCTCAATGCCCCCGGAGGCCTCCACTCCTGCCGCCAGACCGACGAGAATGATCACGGGCGCGCTGAAAAACCGCTCTCGGCTCTTGCCTCCAACGTGGAACGGCAGCAACTTTGACAGCCTGCAACGCAGGTGATTCTGTAACTTGCCTGCTGGCAGCCTGTTAACCGGAAAGGATCATGATAGTCTTAAGATGAACCTGGTAACCATTCTCAAGGGCAAAATCCACCGGGCAACCATTACCGATTCGGACCCGGACTACGAGGGCTCGATCACCCTGGATCCGCAGCTGATGGCAGCGGCGGGAATCGTCGAGTACGAGAAAATCCTGGTGGCGGATATCACCAATGGGAACCGGCTGGAAACGTACGTCATCGCCGGTAGGGAAGGGACCGGCCAGGTGGGCATCAACGGAGCTGCTACGCAGCTAATAAACTTAGGCGACTTGGTCATCCTGCTTACATTTTGCGCCGTGCCGGCTGAAGACGTAAGCAACTACCCCCCGAAAATTATCCTGGTTGACGAGCAAAACCGCATCCTAGACAGCGGTAAGGAGTAGGCATGGGCCGAACCGTAAAGCTCTTTCACGAAGCCAAGCAGAGCGGCACACCCCTGGCCCTGGTCACCGCCTACGACGCCACCATGGCCGCCCTGGCCATGGCCGCCGGTGTGGACGCCCTGCTGGTAGGCGACTCACTGGGCATGGTAATCCAGGGGGACGATACCACGCTGTCAGTATCCCTCGATGATATGGAGTATCACTCCCGGCTAGTGGTCCACGGAGCGCCCGATATATTCGTCGTAGCGGATATGCCTTTCATGTCGTACCAGGTATCGCCGGCACAGGCCTTGGTGTCCGCCGGTCGACTGATGAAGGAGAGCCGGGTTCAAGGGGTCAAGCTGGAAGGCGGGCGGGTGATCATCCCCCAGGTGGAAACGCTGGTGAAGGCCGGCATACCGGTAATGGGGCACCTCGGCCTACTGCCCCAGAAGATCCACGTCTATGGCGGCTACGCCAAGCAGGCCAAATCGGCCACTGAGCAAGAGGAGTTGCTCGCCGACGCTCAGGCTTTGCAGACCGCGGGATCTTTCTCCCTGGTCCTGGAAAATGTTCCCCACGAGCTTGCCAAAGAAGTCACCGCGGCTCTATCCATCCCGACTATCGGCATCGGAGCCGGACCGCATTGCGACGGCCAGATCCAGGTCCTCCACGACCTGTTCGGCCTCCAACCCGATTTTCAGCCCCGACACACCCGGCGCTACGGCAACCTCGGGCAGGCCATAATCAAAGGACTGACGCAATACGTTCAGGACGTGCGGGCCGGCAAATTCCTGTCCCAATGAAGGTCTGCCGCACCGTCCGGGACCTGCGCGCCTGGACCGGTGAGCAGGCTCACAGCCCGCTGGGTTTCGTGCCTACCATGGGTGCCCTCCACGAGGGCCACCTATCCCTGATCCGCCAGGCCCGGCGGGAATGCCCGACCGTCGTCGCTTCGATCTACGTCAACCCCACCCAGTTCGGCGAGTCGGCGGATCTGGAAAGCTATCGCCGCACCTGGCAGACCGACCGTAAGCAGCTTCAGTCACTCTCCGTGGACGCCGTTTTCCTCCCCTCGGATGAGGAGATCTACCCCGACGGCTTCTCCACCGCCGTCAAACCCGGCAGCGTAGCCCGGCGCTGGGAGGAGGAGTACCGCCCGGGACACTTCGAGGGCGTCTGCACGGTCGTCCTCAAGCTGCTGGATATCGTTCAGCCGCAGGTGGCCTACTTCGGCGAGAAAGATTACCAGCAGTTGCAGGTGATAAGGGCCATGGTCCGGGATTTCGACTTGCCCGTCTGGATCGACAGCGGCCAGACCATTCGGGATGAGGACGGCCTGGCCCTCTCCAGCCGCAACGACCTGCTCCCGCCCGAGGATCGCCGGCGCGCGCCCCGCCTGGCGGCTACCCTGAGGCACCTGGCAGAGATCATCCGCAGCGGCAAGGACATCGACTGGGCGCTGAAGGAGGCCGTCGCTCGGCTCACCGATAGTGGCTTTCGGGTGGAATATCTCGCATTCGTCGACGGCGCTACTCTGGAACCCATCGACGCTCCCCGAGAGGGTGCCCGCCTGATTGCCGCTGCATGCCTCGGAGAAGTACGCCTGATCGACAACTGGCCGCTCTAGCCGCGCACCCACTGCCGCCCGAAAGCGATCGATCACAGGAATCAGTAAGGAAGGTCTCCGGGGACGGCTGCGCTAGCCCGGGGAAGGGACGATGCGCCGCAGGATCTCCCGCGCCACCGCGTCTTTACCAGCCGGGGGAATCTCCACTTCTTCCTCGGACGCTGATAGCAGCCATACATGGTTGGTTTCAGTCTCGAAGCCCGCGCCGGGCTCGTCGTATCGGTTGACGACCAGGAAGTCGGCCTGCTTCTCTTGCAGCTTGTCGCGGGCCGCTTCCAGGGTGTCGCCCGCCTGCAGGCTGAATGCCACCAGGGTGCCCGGGTACTTTCCCCGGATAGTCTTGAGAATGTCGGGTGTCGGCTCCAATGAGATGGCCTGTGGCTGGCTGGCCCTGGGGATCTTGTCTTCAGTCGGGCAGGAGGGACGAAAATCGGCCACCGCCGCCGCCATGATAAGGATATCCTGCCCCGAGATCGCGTCTTCCACTGCTGAAAGCAGCTCCTCGGCGGTGGTGACAGGCACCATCCGGCAGCCGGGAACCGGGTCCAGTGCAACCGGTCCGCTGATGAGGGTCACCTCCGCGCCGAAATCTCTCGCCGCCGCCGCCAGGGCGTACCCCATTTTGCCGCTACTCCGGTTGGAAAGGTATCGCACGGGATCAAGGGGCTCGCAGGTAGGGCCAGCCGTGACCAGGACACGTTTCCCGCTGTAAAGCTGCGGAACGTCCAGCATCCCCCGGATCTCGGCCACAATATGTTCAATCTCCGGAAAGCGCCCTACACCAACATGACGGGTGGCCAGCTCCCCTACATCCGGGTCAAGCACTCGCCGGTCCCAACCGCGGAGGCGGGATACCGCATCCCTCGTGGCGGGGTTACGCCACATGCGATGATTCATAGCAGGGACGAACAGGACCGGGCAGTCAACAATATTCAACAGAGTAGACAGGAGATCATCGGCAATGGCGTGGGCCGCTTTGCCAAGAATGTTGGCGGTGGCGGGCGCTATCACCACCGCGTCGCAGTTTTCAGCGATGTCCACGTGGGGAACGCCGGTACCAGGTTCAGGCGGAAACTGCTCGAGCATAACCGGGCGGCCGGTAAAAGCGGCGAAGGTGGCGAGCCCCACAAAGTGGGTAGCCGACCTGGTCATGGCGACGGTGACCTCAGCGCCTTCCCTGCGCAGGGCACGGACCAGTTCACAGGCCTTGAAGGCGGCGATGGAACCGCATACCCCTACCAGGATGCGTTTATCTTTCAGACTATTCGGCATAAAATGATGACCGTTATGGCGTTTCTGAATCCCTATTTTACAACAGTATCCGCCCCGGAGCCATACTCGGTAGTCTGGCAACCCCTGGCACCTGTCCGGCCGTCACGGCTTCAGCTCCAAGCGGATATCCACCGACCGGGCGCTGTGCGTCAGCGCCCCGACGGAGATGCCGTCCACTCCTGTCCGGGCATACTTGTGCGCATTGCCCAGCTCAATGCCACCGGAGGCCTCCACAAAGATATCCTCAACGCCGGGATGTGCCCGGATAAGGGCCACACAGTCCCGCACCTGCTCAACAGACATGTTGTCCAGCAGAAAGGCGTCCACTCCTGCCGCCAACCCCGCTTTAACCTGGGCCTCATCCTCCGCTTCGACCTCGATGGGCATATGGGGCTGGCTCTGCCGGAGGCTTTTCACAGCGGCGGCGATGCTGCCAACCGCCTGCAGATGATTGTCTTTCATCAGGATTCCGGAGGAAAGGTCCATCCGGTGATTGGTGCCGCCACCTGCCGCAACCGCGTATTTTTCCAGGCGTCGGAGACCAGGGGTCGTTTTGCGGGTATCGAGGATCTTGACGCCAAAGGGAGCCACTTGGTCGACAAAGGCCCGGGTGAGGGTGGCGATACCCGACAGTCGCTGAACCAGGTTCAGCATTACCCGTTCCCGGGTCAGAATCTGCCTGGCGGGGCCGGTAACGGTGCCGATGAGCTCCCCTGCCGCTATGCTCTGGCCATCGATGACGTTCAAGTTGACCTCACAGGGGTGGTCGAAACAGTTGGGTACAACCGCGGCACCGGCAAAAACGAGCTTCTCCCCGGCCTCTATCTGGGCTGCAGCGGTAAGATTCTCCGGCACGACCGCTTCGGTGGTAGCGTCGCCTTCAGGGGCGTCTTCGAGCAGAAACCGGGCTACCTGCCAGCGTACCCAGTCGGGGTCGATTATTGTCTCCTGGAATAGCGCCTGGTTTAACATCATGGAATACTCACAGGAACAGGTTGTTTTCCGGTTAGAGCTTGCCAGGCCTGGGCCAGGGCGGCGGCCACCTGCTCCAGCTCCCGCCGGTCAGCTTCATCAAAGGCCGCAGGGGTGTCGCTGTCCAGGTCCAGGACGCCGACTACCCGCTCCCCGGCCATAATTGGCACTACGATCTCCGACCGAACCAACAGGCTGCAGGCAATGTAGCGGCTGTCTTCGTGCACGTCATCGATCACCAGCGTCTCACCATCCGTGGCCGAGACCCCGCAAATCCCGCTGCCCAAGGGGATGCGGGTATGCACGGTGGGCTGGCCCAGGTAGTGGTCATCCTGCAGGGTCAATACGTCCCCCTCCAGCAGGTAGACCCCCACCCAGTCGTAGTATGGCCGCATGGCCTTCACCCCGGCGATGGCGGTGCGGATGGCAGCATCGAAGGTGGGTTGGGTGAGGATGTCGTCGGTCAGGGGCATAGTGAGGGGAATTTAGGCATTGTTTTGATGAGAGGGAAAGTAGTCGGTTGTCAGCAATCAGCGGTCAGCCACATCCAGTATCCGGTCTACAGTAACAACAACATTTTCCTAAAAGCAGTTAAGAGCCGGTTATTTTTAATCAAAACAGCTACCGCTCAGAATAGCCTAATAGTGGTGCTAGAATAATGGCGGGTAGCCGAAATCCTTTTTCTCACCAAGAGGTAGGTTAAATATACCCTAACAGGGATCACTTCGCTACAAAAGACCGAAAACATAACCAAAGAAGGCGGTCAGTGCAGCTAAGGCGACCGCACCCAGGATAGCCCAGTACACTTTGGATACCGTAACAGCAGCTCTAATTTTTTCGAGAGTACTTTCAACAGATTCCTGTCTGCGTTCAAGTTCCTCGTCGGTTCCTTTTCGAATCTGTTGTTCCATTTTCAAGTCTGAAGTTAGCTCTGTAACACTTTCCTTTAACTCTCTTAGACCTTCTCTAAATTCATTCCGCCAGCGTTCCCCCTCACGAATCGTTTCTTCAAGTTTTGAAAATCGTTTTTTTAAGCCCTCTATTGTCTCATCGAACTGCTCGGGCGAAAATGGTGAATACTCCCTCATTAAGGCTACGACTTCATCCGGAAAAGCATTGATAGGATCTGGTTCCTTACGAACTTCTGAAACCTCATTTGCTTCCAAACGATAGAACATTCCGGCAATGATTTTATTCCCAGGCCTTAGCGGAAATCGTGTACTGGAAAAGTTATAGAGAAGAAGTACCAGCCATCCCTTATAAAGAGGGTCAACACAGAAACCACCTCCAATGAGAATGCCGCAATGGCTCAATTTTCTCTTGTGGCTCAATTCTACCTTGATGTCATTGGGCAAATTCAACCTCTCTTGGGATAGAGCAAAAGCCATCTCACCAGGCTCAAGAGCAAGCTCAGCTCTTTCTGCTTCTGAAAGCTTTTCGGTATCTAGTTGCCGCGCACCCGCCATAAGAATTTGCGTTCCCATATGAAAATCGTACTTGATCCCTTCGACACTTTCATCCAATCCATTCTCGATAATTTCCCCAGCAGCGACAATTTCTTGGAGTTCGGGTTCAGTCAGTATCTTCGCCATTCTGAAGACCCCCATTATTATTATCTTTTACGTTTGAATCGGATGAGCGCAAGAGTGTTCCCTCACGCAGAAGCTCTTTAATCCCACTCGTTATTAACCGCTCGGAAGCCTCCGCAGGATTTTTCCCGTACAAACCTGTGTCAACTAACTTATCAAGATAAGCCTGTACCAGGGGTGTAGTTGAAATCCTTATCTGAACAGTTTGGAGCGAGTTAGGTTTGCGGGCCATTGTAAAGACAATCTTATGGCTTACTTATGTCAAAGTTAAGAAAAATCGAAGGCAATGGGTACATTTAATAGAAAATTCTCACCCCAGCGCCTTCGCCACTATCTCCAGGCTGACTTTGTAGCGGTAGTTGATGCCGAAGTGACCATTGGAGAACTCCTCGTAATGGTAGGGGATGTCCAGGGCTTTGAGGCGCTCGAGGAATATACGCGCTCCCAGGTGCAAGGCATACTCGTCGCGTTCGCCGGCATCCAGGTAGAGCAGCTTTAGTCCGCGCAGGGCTTTGGCAAACGGCTCCTGCTCCACCATGCGCACCGGGTCGCGGGCCAGCCAGCGCTCCCATACCTCGGGCGCCAGCTCCCCCGTGGGCAGCTCGAAGGGGAGGCGGGGCTGGTTCCCCTCACCGGAGGAAAGCCCTTCGAAGTCCGGCGAATAGGCCGCGGCCATGGCGATGATGTTCAGGGTGGGGATAAGGGGCCCTTTCTTCGTGGCCCCGTCGAATTCTTTAAGGAAGCCCTCCACGCCCCCATATTGGTTCAGGGCATCAACCGTCCTGGGGAAGTCCCGCAGATAGGCGTACTCGAAGTACAGGTCACCACTGTGGCAGGCCGCCGCAGCGAAGAGGTCGGGGTGCTTCATGGCCAGGGTAAGGGCTCCGTAGCCCCCGCTGGACTTGCCGATGATTCCGCGGCGTTCACTTTCCGCTAGAGTGCGCAGCTCACCATCCACAAAGGGGATGACTTCTCTGGCGAGGTAGTCCTCGTAGGGGCCCGTGGCAGGCGAGTTGACGTACTGGCTGCCCCCCAGGCGGGTGAAGCAGTCGGGCATAACCAGGATGACCGGCGGGCAGCCGTTGCGCACAATCAGGTCGTCTATCTGCTCGGGGAGGCTTTCCTCCCACACCGAGAAGCCGGCCATGTTCAGGCCGGTGCCGGTAAAGCCCGCCAGGGCGTATATCACCGGGTAGCGTGTATCACTCTCATCATAGCCCGGCGGCAGGTAGACGGGGAAGGTGCGCACGTGGGGGTCGCCCAGGGGGTTGCCCTTGAGCAGAGCGCTGTCCAGGGTCAGGTGCTTAACGTAGCCGGATAGGGAGCGGTTGTACATGGGACCTCGGGAATGATGAATGTTGAATGGGATTGTCCGTGGTTAGTTGTCTGTGGTCCGTTGCTGATGGCTGATCGCTGATCCGCCAGCTGGCGGACTGATCGCTGACTGCTCGAAACCAGGAACTCGAAACTCGAAACTCATTTACTCCCACACCCCCGGAATAGCCGTCCCGCAGTTAGGGGAGGCATCGTCGGGTGTTTTTCGAGAGGATACGCTCTAGCCTACCCCTAGTTTGTGGAGCCAGATTCGGAAGAATCGATCAGCTATGATAGGCGAACCGTTGTCATAGTCGATAACATCACGCTCTAAAAGCGACTGAACGACTCTCTGTACATTCGAAGGACTCCCTAAGCCATAGCTCTGAATAAAGTCAGCTTCAAAGGGCCTAATTCTACCCGGCTCGTTTGCCAAACCCTTCAAAAAACGCCGCTGATTCATAGAGAATGATTCCCAGAGGAGTATATAGGCCGTACTCTCACGGTCAAGTAGCGTCTGAACTGCAGCCTCTATCAAATCTGCAGTAACTTCGTTTGGCTCCTCACACAATTCCCAAAGAACATGACACAGATGCTGGGTATAGAACGGATGCCCTTCGGTTAGGACACAAACTGAACGAATTTGTTTATCGGTAATCCCTTTGCCCGCATCCTGGAATCTTTTCCGAATGAATGGTAGCCAATGCTTTTCTTTAATGGGACCTAATGGATAATGTCCGGCGGCTCGATAAAGTGGATGTGATTTGTCGAGAAACATTCTTTTTATCAAGTGTTTCCTGCTGCCGAGAAAAATGTATGATACATTTTCATGCGTCTGGATAATACTCCGCAAGTACCTTTCAACAAAATCGCTACCGTACTCTAAAATCTGCTGAAACTCATCAAAGACGATCACTGCATTATGCTTGCGCTTAGCGGCAATTTTAGCTGGAGCTGCAAGCGCTTCCTCCAGTGATGCCTCCTGTCCGCTTTCTCTCCTGATCCCAAATGTGACCACCGGTCTACCTTCATCGTCAACGGTTACGCTGGGTGCCAGCTGCCGGAAGAACGCCTTCGCCACATCGAGCATTTTATCAGCAGTCGTGCTCATAGACTGTACAATTGCTTTCGCGGTAGCAGTCGTAAAGGATAGTTCTCCGTCTGTAGGCAACAGGTCCACGTAGGCACTTAGATATTGTTTTCCCGGCAGTCCTTGAAGAGCCCGCAGGATCAACGAGGTCTTCCCAATTCTCCGTTCTGAGTAGAGAAACATATTTTGACCATTCTTCATGGCCCCTACCAAGTCTGAAAGTTCATTCTTACGGTTACAGAATGAATCCCCACTGATGACGCTGCCATATTTAAATGGATTCTTCATGTTGTCTGTCTTACATAGGATACTTTGTGTAATCTAGTCTTAAGAGCTGCCTCTTGAATAGATTGTACTGGAATTAGAGATAATAAATCTTGTATTACGCAACGAGCGTAACGCATCATGCGTAGTTTAACTCCATTACGCAACGTTTAAAACAATTTGATGCTGGGATTAGAGCCAGCAGATTTAGCATTACGCACCATGCGTAACGCACCATGCGTAATCTGACTTGTGCCGGGCTGACCGCTGACTTGTCCGGCGTAGCGAAGCGCAGACGGATCGCTGATCGCTGAATGCTCGAAACTCGAAACTCGGAACTCGCAACTAACTTACTCCCACACCCCCGGTATGGCTGTCCCACACTCAGGGCATTTGCCGTCAGGGGTGAGGTGGTTGTCAAGGATGTAGTAGCCCACGCGGCGGATGAGGGGGGCGTCACAGCCGGGGCAGCAGGTGTTCTCCATTTCCGGTACTTCACCGGGCAGGTTGCCGCCGTAGACGTAGTTCAATCCCGCCTGGCGGCCCAGGTCCCAGGCCCGCAGCAGCTGCCGGACGGAGGTGTTCTTCTCACGGAGGAGCTTGTAGTCCCGGTGAAAGGCCGTTACGTGCCAGGGGATGTCCGGCGAGACACCGGCGATGAAGGCCGCGATGGATTGCAGTTCCTCGTCCGAGTCGTTCAGGCCAGGGACTACCAGGGTGACCACCTCTACCCAGAAACCCAGGTCCCAGGCCCGCTGGATGGAATCCAGCACGTTGTACAGCACGCCGCCCAGCTGGCGGTAGGTGCGGTCGTTCATGGACTTGAGGTCCACCTTGAAACCGTCGGTGTGAGGGCGGAGGTAGTCCAACACCTCCGGGGTGGCGTTGCCGTTGGAGACACAGGCGGTTCTGAGACCGGCTTCCCGGGCCTGTTTGAAGATCTCCACAGCCCACTCGGCGGTGATCAGGGGCTCATTGTAGGAGCTTACCACGGCGCTGGAGCGGGCACGCCGGGCCGTTTCCACCACCTGCTCAGCGGTGATCTCGTCGGGAGGGATGCTCGCCCGCTCGTCCCGCAGGGCCTGCGAGCTAAGCCAGTTCTGGCAGAATGGGCAGTGCAGGCAGCAACCCAGCATACCGAAGGTGAGGGCGTTGGTGCCGGGGAGAAAATGGTAGAAGGGCTTCTTCTCGATGGGATCGTTGTGCAGACCCGCCACGTAGCCGTAGGGTGCCTTGAGAGTGCCACCGTCGTTGTAGCGCACCAGGCATATCCCGCGGCGGCCGTCGGGGATGCGGCAGCGGTGCCCACAGGCCAGGCAGCGGACGCGGTTCTCTTCCAGCTGCTCCACCAGCTGCGCCGGCCGGGTCAGCCGGTCGAGGGTGGCCTGTAAGCTGGAGGCCGCAGTAGTTCGGGTGTTGGATACGGGCATGATGCAATAGCCGCTTAGAGTTGCATACTAACCGCCAAGAAAATGGGCTGATGTTATAGGGTAATACCTGAACGGGAAAATGTCAAGGGTGATAAATCGCCGCCCGCAAGAGCTCAGCAGCTTTTCAATATCGGCCCCGATCCGGCGGGTCCAGGCGCAGCTGAGGGCTGCCGCTTTCAAGCCGATCCTCGATGTCGGAGCAGCCGGATGATCCCGGCCGGGAGATTCAGCCCGGGCACGGAGGCTTTATAGAAGTGATAGGGCACACCGAATTTCTCGATCAGGCGCTTGTCCTCCTGGGAGGCAATAAAACAAAGACAAACCATCCCCGCCAGGCCCGCGATCCCCTGCGGCCAGTGTGGATTGAACAGAAAAACGGCCAGGTACATCAACAGCCAGCCCAGGTACTGGGGGTGCCGGACGGCGGCGTAGAGGCCGGTGCTGACCATGGTATGAGTCTCGGCAAAACTTTTCCCTTTCGGGACATTACCCTTTGCACGCAAAACGTACATTGGAATGAACAGCAGGACTATGCTCACGATCCAGACGGCCCATGCTATGTAGTTGAGCCAAATATAATCAACAGACTTATCCAGAAACACCACCAGCAGGAATTCCGCCAGCAGCAGGACAGCCGCGACGTAGTATAAAAAGCCGTGTTTCATCACCGATCCTTTAACGTGGTACGCAATTTACAGACCATCGACCCCGTTTTACGGCGTTTATGCCGCTTATCCTTGCGCAAACTTAGGGGCCTGGCCGCTCTCCTATAACTGTTTCCCCCCTTTGAGATCAGAAGCAGCGTGCGCTAAGCGTCAATGGTACAACGGGGTGAAAGGGCAGCTTTGGCCGATTGAGCTTCCCCCAATTCCTAGATAGATTTTACACTGAAATAAGATAGTTTTCACCAACCTTAGCCGAATGTCCCGGAAAGGGATCTCTTCGGGACAGGTAAACTTCTTCGTATTTCACCTCTCGTTAGTCGGGAGCCACTTCCTGGAGCCACTTCCTATGCTCGCGGATGATGTCGGCATATTCGGATTTCGTCGCGAGGTTTGTCCACTCCCAGGGATCGTTGGTGTGGTCGTAAAGTTCCTCGGTACCGTCACTGTAGCGTATGTACCGCCACCGGTCGGATCGTACGGCGTGGTTGCCTTTTCCCATGGTCATCAATGCCGGATGCCAGTTCCGCGTGGGATCCTTGAGCAACGGAACGAGGCTCGTGCCGTCAAGGTCCTTTTTCGGCGGGAGCCCGGCCAGTTCGACGAGTGTGGGGTAGATGTCAATCAGCCCGACCGGTCTGTCGCAACGGCTGCCGGGACGGGTCACGCCGGGCGCAACGATAATGAACGGTACGCGGTTGGCTTTTTCCCAGAGTGTAAACTTTACGCACGACTCCTTGTCGCCGAGATGATAGCCGTGATCCGCCCACAGAACGATGATAGTATTGTCCGCCTTTCCCGTCGCATCTAGCTTGTCCACCAGACGTCCCACCATCTCGTCGGCAAAGTCTGCGGACGCTTGGTAGCACTGAACCATCTTCTTGAGACTTCCGGGGCTTCGTTCCGGTTGGGCCACCGTCGTTCGATAGACGAAACCCTCCGTGTGTGCCATTCTCACGCCTATCGGCGGGACGTCATCGAGATCGTTCTCCTTCATTGGCGGCAACTCGGTCTCATCAAACGGATACTTTTTAAACGTCTCGGGTGGTGCGTAGAAAGGAAGATGGGGCTTGAATATTCCAGCGGCCAGGAAAATCGGTTCCAGTTCGTCACGATCCATGACGGCTTCACACCACTCTACGGTGTCGAGATCGATCATCTTCTGCCGATGCTCGCCCCAGTCGAACCAGAACGATCCCAGTTCACCCTCGGTATAACCGGTGTAGTTCTTCTCGGGATGGCGCGCGAGGAGCATGGGAAAAAACTCCTGGAAGGGTTGTCCCGGAATATCCCCACGACCTCCTCCTGCTGCGTTATTATGATCCCAGACTTTGCCGGCACCACGGGTCCGGTAACCGTTGAACATGAAGTAACGGGGTAGGGTAGTAACGTCGTCGGGCACCGTCCTCCAGCCATACGCGCCGCTGGTCGTCTTCCAAGGCCTCAGTCCCGTCAGCACCGCTGCTCGGGACGGACCGCATATCGGCGCAGCACAGTAACCCCGGGTGAAAAACATCCCGCGTTTGGCCAGCCGCACAATATTGGGAGTCTAGATCGGGTTCTGTGGGTCGAACACCGTTGTCCAGTCGTTCATGTCGTCTATCGCGATGAACAACACGTTTGGCCGTTTGCCTCCAGGCCAACCGCCGGTCATCAGGTAACCGGGGTAAGCCAAGCCGGCCATTCCGACCGAGAGGTATCTCAGAAAACCGCGCCGATTCATCTGTTCCATGCTTGACTCTCCTGTTTTTACCTTTCTCTTGCGGTTATTATTAGGACCGCGGATTCTAAGCCATCGGAAGAGGCGGTAAGCTTGATCGTGCCCGGAATACGTTCAACGCTAACAGCGCGCAGCCCAACGACGGCTCAAAGCCGCGAAGTTACCCATCATCAAGACGCTTGATACATTCGAGTTCACCGCCCAGCCCAGAAACACCCCCGTTGATTTCTTGCGCCATCGGCCGGCACGCGCCAAATCCGTCTAAGGCGACATGCATCAAAACTGCTTCACTCAGTTCCAGATTGACTTTAGCTCGCGGACCTTAAGTGAACCGATTTTGATGTTGCCGCCTTTTGTGAAGACTTCAAGCCCTTTTTCGTCTCCCTTGGGGATCGCACGGACCGGCATGTATAGCCTACCGCCGTTGGCAAAGATCTCAATCGAAACCCGGTCGACCAGGATGCGCAGCCGGATCTTCCCCTCGACAGGTTTGAGTTCTGCCGTCGGGCGTCCACGTCTCCGTCCAGGGGCAACGGGAACAACTCCGGATGACAACTCGTTGTCATCTACGTTGTATACAACCGGCACACCATTGAGCACAAATCCGAATTCATCCGCTTCACCGATCTCGAACTCCGCATCAATATCAAAAAGTTCACCCTCTACGTTGGAGAGAATGTTCTGTCCCGGTTTGAGTTGTGTGTCAATCCAGATGTGTTCCTTTCCGTAGATTTTCTCGATCTCTTCCACCGGATAGGGAAACATTCGCAGCCCTTCGTCAGTTGTGCGCAGCGTAAGCTCCACAGGGAACATCATTTGCTGGTTGAACGGCATGTCTTGCATCGGGACCGTCCCCCATGCCATCTGGATGCGTCGGCCATCTTCTTCGGGCATATTGCTGAACGTCTGCGACGCGTAGAAACAGTTGCCGTAGCTGTACCGTATCGCCTGGGTCTCGGGCGTGTACTTCTTGCCGTCGAAATCACCCACGAAATACGCGCCGTTGCCACCGTATAGAATCCATTTTTTGTTCCGCTCGTCGCCGTCAACGGGCAACTGGAACAGTTCCGGACAGTCGGAGAAGGAGCGGGTTTCTAACTCGCTCTGGAACTCCCACGATTTAAGGTCCTTGGACGTGAAAAATGCCATGGCGCGCCCGACTTGGTGCACGATCACCCATTGGTTGGTTGGCTCATGCCAGATGGCTTTCGGATCTCGGTTGATGTATTTGATATTTGGCTGGACAGGGTTGCCCTCGTAAGGGGTGAACGTGCGGCCTCGGTCGTTGCTATATGCAATCGACTGGCTGAAGGGTTTCCCCTCCGACCAGGGACTTCTCTTACCGGCGGATGTATAGACGGCTACGATCGCTTTTTCTTTGCCCGTCTGGAAGCCGGTAGTGTTGTGCTCGTCCACCACGGCGGAACCCGAATAGATCGTGCCCAGATGGTCCGGATGAATCACGCCGGGCAGCTCGGTCCAATGGACCAGATCGGTGCTGATCGCATGGCCCCAGGTCTTGTTGTAGTCGTTTCGGCTGTGGTCCCAACCGTAGGGATTGTGCTGATAGTAGAGGTGATACTCACCGTCGTAGTAGACCAGGCCGTTGGGGTCGTTGATCCATCCCCGTTTGGACGAGAAGTGGAACTGGGGCCTGAGGGCCTCGCGGTAGAGATCGTCCGCGTCGCGGATGCCGTCTTCGACCGAAATCCGATCAAGGATATGCGGATTACCCAAGGGATGCAGGCGCGTGCGAATGAGCACTTCCTTGCCCAGCCAGGGGCTGAGGTCGGTGACCACCCAGTAATCGATGTCGTCGGTGGCCAGTTCAACGTCCATGGCGCGCACCTGTTTACCGTCCACAACAAGCTCAATGTAGTGCCGGACTGCGCCGGTCTTGAGAGGGAAGTTCAGTACGGGTTTCGTAACGGCGATCGTGCGTTCAAGCGGAGGCCGTTCAGCTGGGATGTCGCTCTGAACTATGTGGTCGACGCTGATGCTTGCCCAGCTACTGTTGTCGACGATCCTAAACCGGCCGGCCTCCCCCTTGAATTCGGTGACGTCCCATGCCTCCCAGAACATGGCGTGAAACTTGGACGATCGGCTGGATGGGACTGTTGTGCGGACGACTTCATCGTTCACGAGAAGTTGAAAGGCCAAGTCACCCGCGGAACCGTCAACGCCGCTTTCGGCGGTTCCAAAGAGGAAATGAATCGCATCGCGCTCGATGGTGAATGGGGGCGAAGTGAGCGCGCCGGTTCCGCCCGTGCTTGCCGCGAACCCACTACCCAGGGCGCCGACCATCCTACCCTGCCTGGGACCTTCTCCGAACGCATCTCCTTCGACCGTCCATTCCCCGTACGATGCCGCCTCGAAATCCTCGATGAGGATGATGTCGTCAGCATGACCGGTAATGGCGGACATTGCAGGCGCGAGGCTAATTCTGCCAGCACAACCCCCAAGTGCCAGAATGCCCAGCCCTATAACCATATCGTGCAAAAGCTTGCGCCAAGTTTTATTCGCCATATTATTTTCTCCGATCTATTTGCTGACTGTGAAACGAATTTAAGTTACCGAATTGAACTGCACCCTTCAAGCTGGACAGATTTCCTAATAGGTTAATTCATCTTTGATGCCCGTTGTAATTGATTTCGTACTTCGCTGGACTGACATAACCCAGCGCTGAGTGCAACCTTTCTTTGTTATAGACCTGTTCGATAAACTCCCCGAGCCGATCCCTTACTTCCTTCATGGAGCGATACTCCGTCAGGCAAACCTCTTCGCTCTTCAGAGTCTTGAAGAAACTTTCTGCCTGAGCGTCCTGACCGGACAGGTTATCGTAGGGGTTGCCCTTCCGCGACATGCTGCTCCTGAATCCGTATTCCAGCAGGAGACCGGCGGATGTCGCGCGCTGGATCCGGTGAGCCAACCTTCAGCGTTTCGCTGCCGGTGAAGATGATACCTTGCTGACGGGCATCGATGATGCATACCGAACGATGGCCCTGGTCGAGGCGCTCTATGAATCTGGCGCCAACGGCGCCATCCCCATTCCTGATCAGGTTGGAGAGACGTACCCTGGAAAATCAAATCGATAGGGAGAGGACCAGATGAGCAACAGGTTAAAGCATAAAACGGTCATCCTGAGTGCCGCCGGTTAGATGTCACCGATGCCACTGCGGCCACCCGGCCTGCCCGGCGGTGAGACGGGAACACCCGGCACTGACGGACGTAGGTCTGATTGCCTTGATTCAGCTTAGCCCATTAGCCCACGGTTTTCCCGTCCCGAAGGGATCCCTGCGGGAGAGGGACTCCTCTGGAGCAACCGTGGGGTTGGGGAGGCCTTCACCAATTCTCACTCTACGCCTTCTGCGCCCTCGGCGGTTTTCTTATTCTTTGCTGATGGCTGACAGCTGACCGCCACCGGCAAAATACGAACAACCAATAACTAACGACTAACAACTAATTTTCGCGCACCAGGCGAACGACAAACCTTCCCGACTCCCCTAACCTCAGGCACCATGACAATGGCGATAACATATTACTCCCATCACCTCCTACGCTCTGGAACGGGATTCAGCGAAAAGGGCAAAATTCCACACTCTGTATTCGCCCTGTCGACGGAAACTTTTTTGAAAATGGGGAATTTTGTAGGGATTTTGTTGAATTTTGGAACGTCAGGCTGGCCGCTGACTTGTCCGGCGCTTGTCCGGCGCTTGTCCGGCGTAACGTAGTGTAGCCGGGTAACGTAGTGTAGCCGGGTAACGTACGGATCGCTCCACGCTATTCGCTCTTCTATCTTCGCTATTCGCCCCCTAAATTCGGCCCTATGTCCAAAGGCGTCACACCACGATCAAAAGACTACGCCCGCTGGTACACCGACGTGATCCGGAAGGCGGAGCTGGCCGACTACGGCCCGGTAAAGGGGACCATGGTCATCCGGCCCTATGGCTACGCCATCTGGGAGCTCCTGCAGGGAGCCTTTGACCGTCGCTTCAAGGCCACCGGCCACGTAAACGCCTACTTCCCCCTGTTAATACCTAAATCTTTCCTTGCCAAAGAAGCCGAGCACGTGGAGGGGTTCGCCAAGGAGTGCGCCGTTGTGACCCATTACCGGCTGCGTTCAGCTCCCGGGGGCGGTTTGGAGGTGGACCCCGAATCAAAGCTCGAGGAGGAACTTGTCATTCGACCCACCAGCGAGACCGTCATTTGGGCCATGTACAAGCAGTGGATCAACTCCTACCGCGACTTGCCTATACTAATAAACCAGTGGGCCAACATTGTACGATGGGAGATGCGCACCCGGCTGTTTCTGCGCACAACCGAATTCCTCTGGCAGGAGGGACACACGGCCCACGCCACCGAAGAGGAGGCCCGGGAGGAGACTCTGCGCATCCTGGACCTGTACAAGGAGGTTGTAGAGACCGAGATGGCCCTGCCGGTTATCGCGAGCATCAAGACCGAGGCGGAGAAGTTCCCCGGCGCCGTAGAGACCTGGTCCATTGAAGCAATGATGGGAGACGGACGGGCCCTGCAGGCCGGTACTTCGCATTTCCTGGGACAGAATTTCGCCAAGGCTTTCGATGTTACCTTCCGCAACGAGGCCAACGAAGAAGAATACGTTTGGGCTACCAGCTGGGGCGTATCCACCCGCCTGGTGGGCGCTTTAATCATGGCCCACGGTGATGACAAGGGATTGCGCCTGCCGCCCCACGTTGCCCCGATACAGGTGGTAATTGTCCCTATTTACACCGATGAAAGCAAGGCCACGGTAATGGAAGCTGCCAGGAAACTCACGGCGGGCATTGAACAGTTCCGAATGGATCCCTCCGGGACTGGCGTGCGGGTAAAGTTTGACGACCGTGAAACCGTTACACCCGGCTACAAGTTCAACGACTGGGAGATGAAGGGGGTCCCACTGCGGGTGGAAATCGGGCCCCGGGACGTAGCCGCCGGTCAGGCGGTAGTGGTGCGAAGGGACATAGACCAGAAACAAACCCTTATCCTGGATTCCCTGCCAGCAGCCGTGCCAGACCTGCTCGAAGAGATCCAGGGCAGCCTCTATCAGCAGGCTGAGGAATACCGAACGTCAAACACCAGGCAGCTTAACGACATGAAAGCGCTTATAGACCTGATGGCAACGGGCGGCTTCGCAGTTTGTGGCTGGGATGGCGATCCGGATACCGAGGCCGCCATCAAGGAGGAGACCAAAGCCACTATCCGCTGTATTCTCCAGGATGAGGACCTGGCCGGCTTAAGCTGCATCTACACCGGCAAGCCCGCCAGATTCAAGGTAATACTGGCCCGGGCTTATTGAGACGGCCGCAACAGCCCGGACAGGCTACAGCTGACCATAAGCAACATGAATAGCACGTCTTTTTCCCGCACCGTTACGATCTGGCTGTTTTGGGGTCTGGTGCTAACGGTCGCACCGATCCCTGGTTTGTCATTTGCGCAGGAGAACGGAGAATCTCGGTCAAGCGGCAGCGCCCTGTCCGGGCAGATTGTCGACCGGTTCCTGCCCCACCCCCTGCCCGGGACAACGGCCACGACGACGACACTTTACCTCGGCGAGGAGCGGGTCTGGGTCCACGTGCACGAGGGTCCGACGCCAGGCCTTACCTTTGTGAATCTGCACGACAACGAAAATACCAGCGCCGAGGCGGCGAAGGCGCATATTCTCAAGCACGGCGGTCGGTTGGTGGAGCTGGTACACGGCCGGGGGCGTGAGGTTGTTATCCGGCGACACGGTATTCTTCATCGCTTCGACCCCAACCGGATGTTTACCGAAAAAGGATTAAGACAAACACTGGATTTTTACCACAACTTAAACGCTGAGAATATCAGAATTGCTGCTGATTTCGCACAGAAACTGGCGGGCATTGTAAACATCGTGAAGGACAAAGCCATTATCTCCGTCCATAACAACACCCCCGGTAAGCTCACCATCAAGGACTTCAAGCCCGGCCAGTGGTACGGCAAGGATGCCCGCGAAGTATTTATCAGCCCGGCTGAAGACCCCGACGATTTCTTCTTCACCAACTCACCCACCATATACCGTGCGCTCAGGACCCTGCGCTATAACGTTGCGCTTATGGCTGCCAATCCACCAGACCGAGGCACGCTGGTCAATTACGTGACAAAAAACGGGGGCATTTATGTCCTGGTTGAAGCAGAACACGGACATTTGAATCGCCAAATAAGGATGCTGGAGGATCTTGATCTTCTATTGTCAGGCAATCCCCCGGCCACTGACTGAAACAACACTAGCAAAAAAAACCAACTGAACCGATTTAAAGTATTGCGAATATTTCATGGGCAAATTATATTCTAGTATTCAAACGAATAGTAGAATTGTTCCGTGGAAACCAATTATAAAACGGTAAATAACACTATATACTGCGAAATCGCACGTGTTGGTAAGGCTCTGGCAAACCCCATCCGTCTTGAACTGCTTCATCTTTTATGCCAAGCGCCGCGCACCGTGGAAACCCTGGCTCAACTGACCGGACAATCGGTAGCTACCACATCCCATCATTTAAGGAAACTCCTGACAGCACGACTGTTAACCGCTGAGAAACGCGGGCTTTATGTAACATATCGTCCTTCGGGCAATGACATAGGGAGCTTCTGGGAGCGGCTTCTTGACCTGGCGCATAATCACCTGGTTGATCTTCAACGACTGGTAAAAGCCGACCTCAATGAAACCGACTTATACCAGTCCGCTGAGCGCGTAACCCTGATGGCCAAAATGCGACGTGATGAAGTTGCTCTCATTGACGTACGTCCCGTTGAAGAATACAAGTCAGGACATATTCCCGGGGCTATATCAGTGCCACTGGAAAATTTGGAAGAAATGCTGCCATCACTACCCTGGAATCGCCAGATTGTCCTTTATGGCCGGGGACCTTTCTGTAATATATCACTGATGGCGATGAAGATTATCCGTCGCCATAACCGGAAAGCTAAATGCCTGACCGATGGCATTCTACAGTGGCAAGCGGCTGGATTGCCATTAAGTGCCGGGGTTGATGATTAGAAAAAATGTTTACTATTAGGTAAGGATAGAGCATTAAACCCCAAACCCCCGGTAAGCAGATTCAGATAACCCGGCACGGTGGTCCTCGCGTACTACAAGTTGTAAAAGGCCCTCAAGCGCAACCACAGAGCGGGGAAATCATCATCCGAAGCCACTTTGCCGGCATCAACTTCGCAGATATTATGACCCGCCTGGGACTTTATGCCGGCGCTCCAAGTCTACCATTTGTCCCGGGATTCGAAGTTGCCGGGGAGGTAATGCAAACGGGGCCGGGAGTGAACGACTATCGCCCTACTGACAGGGTTCTTGCCATTACCCGTTTTGGCGGTTACAGCAGCCACGTAGTGGTTCCCGTGGAACAGGTTCGGAAGATCCCTCAGGGCATTACGCTGGAGGCAGCCGCAGCCCTACCGGTTGCATACCTAACCGCCTATCTGATGATGTTTGATTTGGGCAACCTCCGTCCGGGACAGACCGTCCTGATCCACAATGCCGGCGGCGGAGTAGGCACTGCGGCGGTCCAACTGGCGAAGCTTGCCGAGGCGCGCATCTTCGGCACATCCTCGCGGGCCAAGCAGGAGCGCCTGCGTCGCATGGGTGTGGATCTATGCATTGACTACCGCAAAGAAGATTTCGTCCGCCTGGTGCGGGACGCCACCGCCGGCCGGGGCGTGAACCTGATACTGGACGCCCAGGGCCCGGCTCATTTCAGGCGCAGCCTGAAGGCCCTCGCGCCCCTGGGCACCCTAGTCATGTACGGCGTGCAGCAAAATATCGGAACGACCCGGCTGCTGTCGGCGCCCCTCAAGCTCATGTGGGAGCTGCTGGCTGTGCGGTTCACACCGCTGCGCCTGATGAACACCAACCGGGGCATTTACGGCTTTCACCTGGGACGTCTGTGGCATCACCCCGAGCCGGCAGCAAGGGCACTGGAACGGTTGGTCTCCTGGCAAGGGGAAGGCAAAATTGATCCCATAGTAGACCGCATCTTCCCCTATCATCAAGCCGCCAACGCCCATGCCTACATTCAGGACCGCCGGAACTTCGGCAAAGTGTTGTTGGATTTCAGGGAAACGAGATGAGAACTGGTCGGTTAAAGATTATTCGTGACCTGAGTGTTCGTATCGCTTCACCGCTAAAACGAGAATTCCCGCCCATTTTCTCTCAAACCGTGCCAGGGAGTGGTTCGCTACAACATACCGCCGGGCTTCTAAGCCCAAGGTCTTGGACAGATCCGGAATTTTCTCCAGCAGGTGCATTTTCTCACGCAGGCAGGCCACGTCGGATGACATGAAGCCGTTCTTCCCATCCACTATGGGCGCTATGGCAAAACTTTCCCTTGTCTCTCAGGCTCCGTACTGCCAAGATTCATGCCTGGCAGGATAAGTAATAATGGCCGAAAAACATGCACTGGTTATCGTTGAGTCTCCCTCCAAGGCAAGAACCCTGCAGAAAGTTCTGGGGGACGAGTACAAAATAGTCGCCTCTGTAGGCCATATACGCGATCTGCCAGAGCGAGAAATGGGCGTTGACGCCGACCATGACTTCAAAGTCACCTACCAGGTATCCCCCGACAAGAAAAAGATAATCGCAGAGTTAAAAAAGGCAGTAAAAGAGGCGGAAGTGGTCTATCTGGCAACCGATCCGGACCGCGAGGGCGAAGCCATCAGCTGGCACCTGGTAGAGGCCCTAAAAATCACCGTTCCGACCCACCGCCTGGTCTTCCACGAAGTAACCAGTACGGCTATCCGCAACGCTTTTCAGTCGCTGCGGGACATCGATATGCGCCTAGTGAAGGCCCAGGAAACCCGCCGTATACTCGACCGGCTGGTAGGCTATGAAATTTCTCCTATCCTGTGGCGTAAGATCGCGCCCCGCCTGTCTGCCGGGAGAGTACAGAGTGCGGCTATCCGCCTGATTGTGGACCGGGAGCGAGGACGGGCACGTTTTAAGACCGGTGAATGGTGGGATCTCGCTGCTGATTTTACTACCGGTGAAAGTAAAAGCTTCAACGCCTCGCTGATTCAGGTTGAAGGAAAACGTCTAGTAACCAGCAAGAACTTTGATCGAGTCACCGGCGAACTTAAAGCGGGAGCGGCGACCATCAAGCTTGACAAGCCTAAGGCTGAACGCTTGGCAAGTGAGCTAACCGGCCGCAATTGGCAAATAAGTGCCCTTGAAGAGAAGCCTTCCCGCCAGAATCCCTCACCACCCTTCACCACCAGCACCCTGCAGCAGGAGGCCTACCGAAAAATGCGCTTCACTGCAAAAAGGACTATGATGGCAGCGCAGCGGCTGTATGAAGGGGGCTACATCACCTATATGCGCACCGACTCCACCAGCCTCTCTCAGGAAGCCCTTACCGCAGCAAGGAAGCTGATAAAAGAGAAATTCGGCGGGGAGTATCTGCCTGGCAAACCGCGGGTTTACAAAACCAAGGTAAAAAACGCCCAAGAGGCCCACGAGGCTATCAGACCCGCCGGAGCCCAATTCCGTGACCCGGAAGAAATTGCCAACCTGGAGAGGGACTTACAACGCCTCTATGAACTTATCTACCGGAGGGCCCTG
>CAZQOY010000001.1:50325-52010 GCA_964595095.1 uncultured bacterium
GGCCCTGGCATGCCAGATGACCCCTGCCCGCATCCGACATACCACTGCCGAAATAACCCTGGAAGGAAAAGACAGCGACGCAGCCGTATTTCAAGCAACCGGAAAAGTGGTCGAATTCCCCGGCTATCTGGCAGCCTACGATGATTTTACCAACGCCGAAAAAGACAGTGATAAAATCCTGCCACCGCTGGCCGAAGGAGACGCCGTAACCTGTACAGCTATAGAACCGAGGCGCCACGAGACAAAACCACCAGCCCGGTATTCCGAAGCTACCCTCATTAAGGAGCTGGAGGCACTGGGCATAGGACGGCCCAGTACTTATGCTTCCATCATGGAGACAATCCAGAGACGGGAATACGTGGTAAAGCAAAACGGCGCCTTAACGCCTACCTTTATGGCAGTTGCCGTAGTACGCCTGATGGAGCGATACTTTACCGACCTGGTGGATTACCAATTCACAGCCCAGATGGAAGATGTTCTTGATGAGATCAGCCGGGGCGAACGGGAATCGCTGCCGTATCTCCAGCAGTTCTACTTCGGCCACAACGGCGGGAATGGTCTTAAGGAATTGTTGCAGAAACCCATTGATACGCGTGAGGTGTGTACAATCCACATTGGTATGGCAGAGGATAAGGTGCCTGTATTTGTTCGTATTGGACGGTATGGACCGTACCTGGAACACGGAAACGAGCGTATCAACCTTGATCTGGAGACTCCCCCGGCGGAGCTTTCCCTTAGCCAGGCCTTGGAACTCATCCGCAAGGGGAGCGAATATCCCAAGGAGCTCGGCACCGATCCCGAAACGAAACTGCCCGTGCTGCTGAAAAAGGGCCGCTTCGGCTTCTTCCTACAGCTGGGAGATGACGCTCGGAAGGAAAAGCAGAAATCCATTCTGCCGGGAATGCAGCCCGAAGAGGTAAACCTGGATTTGGCGCTGGCAATATTGGGTCTGCCCCGGCAGCTGGGCACGCACCCGGAGACGGGCGAGCCGGTGCTGGCTGACCTGGGGCGCTATGGTCCTTACCTGAAATGCGGCAAGACCAACCGGCGGCTACCCAAGGGTGAGGATCTGCTCACCATCGAACTGGAACGGGCCCTGGGAGTCCTTCAAAGTGGCGGTAGAGCGGGCAGCACGATATTGCGTGAGCTGGGTAACCACCCTGAAACAGAGGCGGAAATTCAGGTTAAAGAGGGACGCTACGGACCGTACATCACTGACGGAAAGATCAATGTATCTCTTAAAAAGGGGGAAGATCCCGACACGATAGAACTGGCTCAAGCGATAGACCGGCTCAAAACCAGGGCAGCAGAAGGACCTAAGCGGCGCTATTCACGACGCAAGAAACGATGAGCGAAGGGCGTAGGGGCGGAATGAAGTGACAGTAAGCAGTGGCAGTAAGCAGTGAGTTGTCCGGGGTCCATAACGGCTCCCCAAACTTGGAACATAAACTTCTCTTGGCGCCTTGGCGGTTAAATAAATTGATGGATTAAGCAAGCAATGAGCACAAACACCGACCTAATGGACAAACTCACCTCCCTGGCCAAGCGCAGGGGGTTCATCTTCCAGAGCAGCGAGATCTACGGCGGCCTGGGCTCCACCTGGGACTACGGCCCCCTGGGGGTTGAGCTCAAGCGCAACGTGAAGAACCGCTGGTGGCGCGACGTGGTCACCGCCCGGGAAGACG
>CAZQOY010000002.1:0-34843 GCA_964595095.1 uncultured bacterium
CACCTGATTGACCTGGTCCAGTGGGAATGTTTCCCCGAACAAAGCCTCGATTACCAGCGCGATATCGAGATACTGGCTGCCAGGCGCTGGCCGACCGTCATCACTCCTGCGCAGTTTGAAAAGGCAACGAGACTGTCAGAATTCCCGGAGTACCTCGCCAGGGACATGGGTGATGACGGGGCGTTGCGGGTGTACGCCAACGGCGAGATCATTTACAATCTCAAGGACGTCTACGCCAAGGTATCGGTGGTCTGGAACTATCAGGCCCCGGCAGGTGGCGGCGACACCCATTTCTCCATCATGCGCGGCAGCCAGGCCAACCTGGTGATCCGTCAGGGCGCTGAGGAAAATTATAGGCCTCAACTGTACGTGGAGCCGGTCAGCGGTGCCGGCGGCCCGGATTTTGAAGCAGCGCTGCGGAAAGGGATCGACAAGTTAGCCGAAACCTATCCCGGTCTCGCCCTGGAGCAGAAGGGCGACGACTGGCAGGTGGTCATACCGGACCAGCACCGCATAGGGCACGAAGCCCATTTCGGCCAAGTAATGGAGCGGTACCTGCAATACCTGGTTGACGGCAAGCTGCCCGATTGGGAAGTGCCGAATATGCTGGCCAAGTATTATACCACCACTGCCGCGCTGAAGGTAGCCAGGTAGCCCCCCATTAACCAGGAGTTCCCCCGAAAATGGATACTAACTTTCGTTAAGCTACTGATCCGCCAGCTGGCGGACTGAGAGATGCAGGGATTGGCAAGTGGAGACGGTTGTTTTAATTTGTGGTTATATTTTTAGGAACAATATAAACCGTTTGCCGCAGGCATCCCTTCGGGAAAAACGGTTTCCATTATTCCGGCATATTAACAGCCCACGACTTAAGTCGTGGGCTAACACGATGATACGAGATATAAGCAACCGCTTTAGCGGTTTTTTACCAAGGACGTATTATTAAAAAATCCTACTTACAGCCACCAAAGAAGACACCCCTATGAGAAATCCTGAGTTTCACCCAATTATTTCAGGGGAATTCCTGCCCATTAACCCCTTGTATCTCCCCCTCTTTCTACTCAAATTCCAGCGACTGATATACACCAAACCCATTCAAGGGCCGGTCTGTTTTTCAATGGTACAGACAGGGTAAGGGCGACTCGGTGAGTCGCCCTTACAAAAGTGTGGGCTAAAGCACCGTAACCCTCCGGCTGCGTCTCCTCATAACACGTACCTGTCATCGCGAGTCTCGACATTCATGTCGGGATGTGGCGAGCTCACCCCCGCCAGCCCCGCTTCCTGCGGGACCAGTCCCGCCAAGCGGCGGGGCGGTGGGCTCCCGCCTATAAAGTGATTCCGAGACCCTTTGCCACCGAGCGGATGTGCTCGGCCGCCTGCCGGTATTCCTGGTCGGTTTCCAGGTGCTCCAGCATGAGGGGCGTGTCCGGGAGACGGCTCAGTTCCGTTAAGAACGCCGCATAATCCAGACCGCCCAGCCCCGGGCGCACTTCGTTGAGGTGCGTGGTGAGCTTCACCTCCAGGAGGATGTCTTTGGCATGGCAGCTTTTAATATGGGGGCCGAGTTTGCGGGAGCATTCCCGTATCAGGTCGCCGCTCCGGTAATACCTCTGCGGGCTGTTGATCATGTTTACCGGGTCCAGGTGGACGCTGAACCTCGGGCGTTCAATGGCCTGAAGGAGCCGCAGGTATGAATCGGGGGAATCCGGGTAGGCCCAGGGCATGGTCTCCAGCGTAAAATAGGTCCGAGTGGGTTTCACCGCGTCGATGATGGTTCGGGTGGTTTCCACGATCAGATCGAAGGTGTCCTTGGTCAGGTTGTCCGGGTGGGGCCCGTCCCACTGCTTACTTCTGCTGCCGCTGATATTCACGCAGCAGCGGGCACCGATCCGGTCCGCCAGGGCCAGCTGCCCCTGGCAACGGGCGATGGCCTTCCGGCGGGTTTTATCGTCGGGGCTGATGGGGTTGCTCCACGCGCCGACTTCCGCGATGATAATGTCGGCCTTTCGGGCCGCCTCGGCATAGGCCCGGATGAGGTCGTCAGGCGCCGAGGATCCTACCGGACAGTAGGCCGCCCGATACCCCTTGCGCTTCAGGTCCCTGATCCAGGTATCCGGATCGCCTCTCTCGGCGGGACCGCCCAATAGTATCGAGGATGCGCTCTTCGAAATCAGGGACATACTGAGCGGGTTTACCGTGAGGAATGCAGCGGCGCTGAAAGACCGGCCGATAAATTCGCTGCGCGAGATAGTTCGTGACTTATTCATGCTGATCTCCGGTTTTATGCGAGTACGTGTTGAATAGTATAATATATGCTACAATATCATTACAGAGTACGTATGTCCCATCTATACTTAAAGGGATAATAAAAACCGCTTAAGCGGTTCCGCTATATTTTTCTATCCAACTGTAAGCCCACGACTTAAGTCGTGGGCTGATAGACTGAGCAATCCCAAGGCGAACCGTTTCAACGGTTTGATGATAGGCACTTAAGGAATAAGAATTACTGTAACACATGTTCTGCTACATGACAAGTACATTATAAGAGTGTTAACCACCGGCCAGGGTAACGATATTCCTCATCCATTTCAAGTATCGCCCGTTCTAACGAACCGGTAACCGGTAAAGGGTGATGCTCAACGGCTCGGCGTATAGCTTGTCACCGGCGCCACGCACCCGTTTTTCGAGGATGGTCACTACCGGTTTTTCCCCGGGCACGTTATACGCCCCGGCGTCAGGACCGGTGATCAGCCACAGTCGCCCTTTGCCGGATAGAGCCGCACCCTTGACATCCAGCTCCAGGGCCACCTTTTCCCCGGTGGGATTGACAACGCCGATGGTCAGCGCACGCCGGTCCGCCGTCCAGGCGGCGGCGATATCAAGGGGGCGGTACTCTCCACTTACCTCCACGGGAATTTCTCCAAACTGATGCCGGTACAACGTGAGGGGCAAGCCGGTTGTGGCGAAAACGGCGTCCGTCCTGTTGGTCTTGATGCACCCGAGAACGTTCACGGTCTGGGCGTAGTTGGCCATGAAGATAATGTCCGTGTTGCGGAAGAACTCGTGGAGACACGCGGCAATGCCCAATCCTTCCTTGAGGGTGTACCGGGAACCGAGTTCTCCGTAGTAATGAGGCCTAGTATCATAGTTCCACTCGTCCATGGCAATCTGGATGCCCTTGCCTTTCAGCGAATCAATGGTCTTGCGGTAGTTTCGGTGGGCGCCGGCGATTGCTCGGATCCGCGCAGGCCCGAGCGCCACGTATTCGGGGACCGGTCTCCTGCTATAGAGGTAGAAGTGTTCGCTGATCAGGTGCATGTAGTCCGCGCAATCCGCCAGCATCTTTTCGTCCCACTTACCGACCTTGCCAACGGCAATTAGGGTGATTGAGGGGTCGGCGGTCAACATGGCCTTGGCGGTGGCGTTGTGCTTCTTGACGTACTGTGGCAGCGGCATGTAGCCGTTTTGCCACTTGCCGAACATCTCGTTGCCCACGGCCCACCACTTGACTTTGAACGGCTCGGGGTGGCCGTTTGCCGCCCGCCAACGGCCCATGGCGGTCGTGGCGTCGCCGTTGCAATATTCCACCTCCTGGGCGGCAAATTCGGCGCTGCCGATGCCGGAGTCCACGGCGATGAAGGGTTCCGTTTCGAGCAGTTCACACAACTCGATGAACTCGTGAATGCCCATGTCGTTCTGTTCGATACCGCTCCATGCAGGGTTCTTGCGCGGCGGGCGCTTGTCCGGAACGCCAAGGCCGTCGCGCCAGTCGTAGCCGCCGACAAAACAGCCGCCCGGCCAGCGGTACACAGGCGCTTCGAGTTGCTTCATCAACTCCATTGTGTCTTTTCGAAACCCCTTCACATTGTCAGCGGGCATGAGGGACACAGCTCCAACCTGGAATGCGCCCCGGCCGTAACCGGCGATTTCCAGGCTGGCGTCCTGGGTGTCCGCACCCGCCTTGAACTTCAAAGGCACTTTGACAAACTCATCCGATAGCTTGTCAATAACCACCGTGTCGCGGTCGTTCGCGCCCTTGCCCCAGACAAGGCTTACCTTGATGGGTATCGCCGAATTGTCACCCGCAAGGATGATGCGGCCCGTGTATGCCTTGCCCCTGATAAGGCCGAGTCTGCCGTGGGTGATTCCGCGGGGTCTCCCGTCGCCCTCGAGCCGGATCTCGGGCGTATGTTCACCGGCATAAGGCTTCTCGGTGAGCATTTTCACGATATCTTTCCCACCGATGACCCGCCAGGGCGAGCCCACGAGAATGGGGAATTCGTCATTCGGCAACGTGCCGTCCTCCTCGGTCTCCCGTGACCAGGCGTTGAACTCATCCGCGATGGGGAAGAAGAACTTGCGGTCCTCGAGCATCTCGGCCCAAACACCGCCCTGGATGCAGCGACCCAGATGTTCGATGAACTGGCCGTAGATGTACTTCGAGATCGGCTCCCCGGTTCTCGTGGCATCAATCCGGATTTCGGCTCGGTTGGGTAGTAAGATGCAACCGGATATGGAAAGGAGAGTCAGAAAAAGGATGAGGTTAGAAATCAGGTGAGATGGTTTCGTCTGCATTGTTACTCTTTCGGTTTTTCTGTCCTGTTTTTATTTTCGATTAATCCTTCTCACTTACGTCCAGACCAACCGGCGTCAGTGTAAACTTCAATGTTTTGACGGCATGTCTCCTGATCCAGACGATCAGGTCGGCGTCGCCGTTGACGGTGTATTCCATGCCATAGCGGAAATCCTTCCCGCGGGGTATCTCCCGCCCGTCCATCGTCAGCCGTACATCGCTGCCGTCCCACATCTTAATCACGAAGGCAGGATTCACAATGGGGGAATTCTCACTGGCGATAAGCTCGAACTCCAGGGCAGAGCCTTTATTATCGGCGTTGACGAGGTAAGCCCGCTGGGTGTAGTCGTAATCGCCACCCGAAAAGCCCTTGCCGGTGATCTTCATTTCGGGCGGGTTGTTCCAGGAGCGGGCCAGGTCCACCAGGGACACGGCCGGTTTGTCGGTCATCCCGTACAGGGCCGCCTCCCCCTCCGGGTCGCCCCAACTCAGTGAGGAATGGGTGGCACGGTCGGGGTGGTAGGCGCTCCTGCCGTCGGAGATGACCTGGGCAACCGGCCAGTGGTTCCACCAGGGGAAGTGGGAATACTCAGGCCGGACCTCCACGTTGAAAACAGACATGCCGGAGCCGGTGCGGAAGATCATGAACGGCTTGAATTTAGCCTTCAGGTTGGTCATCTGGATGAGCGGGTCCGGCAGATCGAACACCGGGTAACCGCGCTCCCAGGAGTAGGTCTTGCTCTTACCCTTCAGGTTGACCAGGGTGCAGGCTTTCAGCTCAACGTTGTCTTCGGGCCGCGTGCCGGGCTCGTTGAGCAGGATGGTCTCCTGCCAGCCGCCGCGACCGGGCAGCAACTTCCGCACACCGACGCCGTCGGGATAGATGTAGTAGTATTCATCGCCCCACTCACCCCAGCCGGTTTGGTTTCTAAGGTCCCGTTGGCGGAACCTGACATCCATCTGCAGGTAACGCCAGTGGACCATGACCCGCGCGTCGTTATTCTCGACAATGCTCACCCGCGAGCTGCGGCACTGGGTGTCCGACATGTGCTCGATGCAGCCAGTGGGCATGTCGTCACGCGACCCTTGGCTGAGGAACCAGTTGTTGCCCGTTTCGCGGCTCTGGTCCGCCATCCACTTCCCGTTTTCGGTCACCCAGCAGGCGGAATAGCGGGTGCCCCGCCAGAACATGACCTTGACGGGCAGCTCGTCGAACTGGACCACTACGTCGGTATACTCGCCCACCGGCCAGAGGTTATCCCACTCCTCATAGTACTTCAGTTTGGTATGGTTGGCCCCGAACCGGCCGGAGGGTTTTTCGAGGGTGGGGAAGCGACGGGGAGCGAATTCGGGATCCTTTCCGGGTTTGACTGAGCTGAAGGCCTTTTTCACTTCCCCGGCCGTGAGCGCCTTGTTGTAGACCTTGATTTCGTCCATGATCCCATCAAAGGAATACCACGATGGATAAGTCGCCCAGGCACGGATGGGATCGGTGGGCGGCAGGGGCTCGTGGTTGCGTCCGATGATCAGGTCGACGCCTCCCGCGAACACCGCGCGCTCCTTCAGCGGGTAGGTTTCCACCAGCCTGCCGTTGACGTAGAGTGCCAGCCCGCTGTTGGGATCAAAGGTGCCCACCACGTGATGCCATTTTTTCAGCTCCAGGTTCACCTTTTTCCCTGGTGGCAGTTGGGCGTTGCACTCATGCCAGGTAGCCGTTCCGTCCGAAACATGAAATCCGGGGTTGCCCCGGGAATCGATGCCGAAGTAAAAGCCCGTGATACGCTTATTGTCCGCTGCGATGATGGGCGCCCAGTTCCAGGGGTAGGCCCCCAGGGCGATCCAGGCCTCCACGCTGAAGGCGTCTTCGAGTTTGGGCATGGCATTCGCCCTTCTGACGATGGAAGACGAAAATCCGTCAAATTTGATGGCGGTCCCGGAAACGCCTCCCACAAAACTGGTCAGGCCCCTGATCTCGTCAGATACGGAGGAGACGTGATCCAGGACGGACTTTCCTTGTCCTTCGTCGAACTTCCACCAGGCCGCCAATCCGTCGTCAGCTGCTCCCAACGCACCAGACAGTAGTATGGTGGCCAGGGCAGTGTAAATGCATGATGATAACGTTTTCATTTTCCCTTCCTCCAGGCTTTGTTGTCGTAATCCCTTGTGATCTCTTCGGTCAGTACTGAATGTAGTAAGACCCCACCTCGTTGAATGCCACTATCCAGCCCCGCCGCTTGGCGGGACTGGTCCCGCAGGAAGCGGGGCTGGCGGGATTCCATCCAGCATCCAGCATCCAATTCTGAAGACATAAGCGTGGTCGCAGGGTTTTTTCCTTGGCGGCTGGAGACGCCGAACTTCATCCCCCGGCGGCGCACCGCCACGCCCAGCTCAGCAATGAAATCGCGGCGGGGACCCATATCGGGTTGGGGAATTAGCCCCGGAAGGTAATGATATTCTTCATCAGGGGCCAAGGGTGAACGAAGGGTGACCTGGCCGGCCGCGCTCACCCGGAGACCGACTGATCTTGAGGGAAGATGGCCTGTAAGACCTAAGAAGGGATCAGGTGTTCATTCCTTTTCCGGGAAATCTCCGGATAGTTATTTCCTGGAGTTGTTCAGATCGGTATCTTTCCGGATAGGAATGTACCTTTTCTTCATTCATCTCCCGATTATAACTTAGTCCCTGCACAGACATACCTTTTGGCAGGGACTGTTCGCCAACTCTGTTTCCCCGGTCAGTCGGTGACCCTGATGCAGATTATCTTACGGGGTATATAAAATGTGGTTCGAGTCTCACGCTCACATTAGCCGGTGGAGACTTATCGGTCCCCTGATTTTGTTAACGGGCATCCTGGGTGGTTGTGCTTTTCTGAGTGTGCGCCCGAGCTGGCAGCCCATCGAGGGACACCTTATGACCCGGTGGGCACGGGAGGTTTCACCCGAAAATGTCCTTCCCGAATACCCCCGCCCCACAATGGTCCGGAGTGAATGGCTCAACCTGAATGGGCTGTGGGACTATGCTGTTACTGCTGAGGATGGCGCAAAACCCGAGGCGTATGACGGCCGGATTCTCGTGCCCTTTCCCATTGAGTCCGCCCTGTCGGGTGTTAAAAAGGGCGTGGGACCACAGGAACGGTTGTGGTACCACCATACCTTTGATGTACCCGAGGATTGGAGAAGCAAGCGACTACTGCTCCATTTCGGTGCCGTGGACTGGGAGGCCACCGTTTGGGTGAACGATCAGCAAATGGGTGACCACCGGGGCGGCTATGATCCCTTCACCTTTGACATCACCAGCGCCTTGAATCCATCCGGGTCCCAGGAAATCACAGTGGCGGTCTGGGACCCGACGAATGAGGGGTATCAGCCCCGGGGGAAACAGGTGCTGAAACCCAGGGGATTCTGGTATACCCCCGTGACCGGAATCTGGCAGACCGTCTGGCTCGAACCGGTGGAGCGGGAGCGGGGATACATCAAGAGCCTGGAGACCACGCCGAACATCGATACCGAGACCCTGACAGTAACGGTCCACCTCGGTGGGTCTCGGCAAAAGCGGGACGTGCGTGCCGTGGCCAGGGCCGAGGACCGTCGAGTCGCTGAAGCGGTGGGGGCCGCGGGAAAACCGCTGACCCTGTCGCTTCCGGACGCCAACCTATGGTCGCCTAAGTCGCCTTTCCTGTACGACCTTGAGGTCACCCTTCTACACGGTGATGATGTCATCGACCGGGTTCAGGGCTATTTCGGCATGCGCAAGATCAGCCTGAAGCGTGACAGCGAAGGCGTTCTGCGGCTGGCCCTGAATAATGAGATTCTGTTCCAATATGGTCCCCTGGACCAGGGCTACTGGCCTGATGGGCTCTTCCGGGCGGCAACGGACGAGGCGCTCCGCCATGACATCGAGATGACCCAGCGCCTGGGATTCAACATGCTGCGCAAGCACATCAAAGTCGAACCGCAGCGTTATTACTATTGGTGCGATAAGCTGGGTATGCTCGTCTGGCAGGACATGCCCAGCGGCGACATAGCCAGGGGCGGGGGTAGCGAGTGGGGTCAGGACCGCACCCCCGAATCGGCCCGTCAGTTCGAACTGGAACTGGCCCGGATGATCGACAACTTCTATAACCATCCGAGCATCATTACCTGGGTGATCTTTAATGAGGGCTGGGGGCAGTACGACACCGAGCGTCTCACCGCCTGGGTGAAGGAAAGGGACCCCTCGCGCCTGGTCATCAACGCCAGCGGGTTCATGGACAAGGGCGTCGGGGATATTCATAGCGTACATGCTTATCCGGGACCGACCGGCGCGCCGTACGAAAAGGACCGTGCCCTGGTACTGGGCGAATTCGGTGGGCGGAGTATGTCCGTGAAAGGGCACCTCTGGCGGGAAGAAGGCGCCCGCGGTTCTCGCGGCGTCCAGAATAGCGCCGAGTTCATGGCCGGTTATGAAAACATCCTCCGGAAACTGCACCCCTATGTATCCGCGGGCATTTCCGCTGCCGTTTATACGCAACTCTATGATGTGGAGATTGAGAAAAACGGGATCATGACCTACGACCGGGCGGTAGTTAAACTGGACGTCGACCGTGCCGCTGCGGCCGCCCATGCTCTTGAGAACGTCGCTCCGGGCTCCATTGCGCGTCTGCCCATTATGCCCACCTCGCAGGACCAGCCGCAAACCTGGCGCTACGTGATCCAAACCCCACCCGAAGGATGGAGCGAGTTGGACTTTGACGACTCCTCCTGGAAAGAGGGGCCGGGCGGCTTCGGTGATCCCGACGCCGTCAGCGCCGTTGTTCGTACGGCCTGGACCACCCCGGAAATCTGGTTGCGCCGGACCTTTGAGTGGCCGGGTGAGCGGCTTGAAAATCCGCACCTGGTGGTGTACCACGACTTTGAGCAGGAGACCTATATCTATCTCAACGGAGCACTGATAGGGGAAGGCCCGGAGCATCAGTTCGCCTACACCCTGATCCCGTTGACCGGGGAGGCCGTTGCCAACCTGAAGAAGGGCCGGAACGTACTTGCGGTATATGGAAAACGAAACTCGCGAAGACAGTACGTGGACGTGGGCCTGGTAGACCTGCGGGAGAAGGCCAGGGAATGAAAGCCGCCACGGGCCAGGAGCGGAAGTACTGTACCACCTGAATCAAAAACCCAAGGAGTGAAGCCATGCAGAATAAACCTTATCGTCCGGCACTCGTCCTGACGCTTGCCGTCGTATGCGTTTTAATTCCCGCCCGCGCCCTGCTTGCCCAGGTCCGGGAAACCGTAACAGCTGAACAGAAGGCTGAGTATACCCGGCAGTTTGAGGAAAAACTGGCTGATCCACAGTTTTATAAGGAAAGATACCGCCCCCAGTTTCATTTCACCCCTTTGTTCAACTGGACCAACGACCCGAACGGGCTGGTTTATTACCAAGGCGAATACCATCTGTTCTTCCAGCACAATCCCTTCGGCCGGGAGTGGGGGAATATGTCCTGGGCCCATGCGGTCAGCCGCGACCTGGTGCACTGGCAGCAGCTGCCCATCGCCCTGTGGCCGGATGAACTGGGAACTATCTTTTCCGGGTCAGCTGTGGTGGACTGGAACAACACCACCGGATTTCAAACGGGCGCAGAAAAGCCCCTGGTGGCCGCCTATACCTATGCCGGCGAGTTCGGTAAGCCCAAGCAGCCCTTTACCCAGGCCATTGCCTATTCGAATGATCGCGGTCGTACCTGGACCAAGTACGAGCACAACCCCGTGCTCCCCAACCAGAGCGGTGGGAGTGACCGGGACCCGAAAGTCTTCTGGCATGAGGCCTCCGGAAAGTGGGTGATGGTGTTGTACCTGGCGGAGGGCCGCCGGTTAGGCTTTTTCACGTCGCCTGACCTGAAGAAATGGGAGAAGACCGGGAGCGAAGTCGACGATTTCCACGAGTGTCCCGAGCTGTTCGAACTGCCGGTGGATGGTAATCCTGAAAATACGAGGTGGGTCCTGTACGGCGCCGATGGCGAATACCTGATCGGTACGTTTAACGGCAAGCAGTTCAAAAAGGAGAGCGGAAAATACCGGGGCGACTACGGTCGCAACTTCTACGCCTCGCAGGCCTACAACGATGTCCCGGCTGAGGATGGCCGCCGCATCCAGATCGCCTGGATGTCTGGCGGGGATTACCCGGAGATGCCTTTCAACCAGCAGATGAGTTTTCCCTGCGTGCTGACCCTGCGGACCTTCCCCGAGGGTATCCGCATGTGCCGCAGCCCCGTCCGCGAGATTGAACAGCTCCGCGCCGAGGAGTTCTCGTTGAGCAACAAGGCGCTCAAGCCGGGTGCTAATCCTCTCGAAGGCATCACCGGTGACCTGTTTGACATCAGCGTGGAGATTGATCTGGGCAAGGCCACCGAAGTGGGGCTCCGCCTGCATCGTAATACGATCACGTACTACACGAATGACCACATGATCACCTGCCTCGATGCGGCGGCTCCCCTGGCACCTGTGAACAACACCATCAAGCTGCGAGTGCTTGTAGACCGCACCACCATCGAGTTGTTCGGCAATGACGGGCGGGTTTCCCTGTCCACCTGTTTTCTCCCGCGTAGGACGGAGACTGACCTGGAACTTTACGCCCGCGGGGGCAGTGCCAGGATCATCTCGCTGGAAGTGTACAAGTTGCGCTCCGCCTGGTTTCCGGCAAAGGAATAATCAGGATACATGGCAGCCGACCTGACGAAAGTCAGGTTCTCTATGGGGTTGATGGTTATTCTGCCGATGGCGGCTTTGATCATTCCCTTGTCACGGCGGGGTGTACCACGGATGATCCCCCCTGTGCTTCATTGAGAACGATCACACAGTAGGCATCCCGGATGAGGTGCCGCCCTACGATTTCGCCGGAGAAAACCGTACTTTACTAATGGTGCCGGGCTGGCGTCATGAGGATGCGGATGTGGAGTTTACCGGGAAAACAGTCGGCTTTATTGAAGAGCACGTATGCTCACGACCGGCCGATCCGTTCTTCCTGTATCTGCCGCTTTCCCGGTGGTCTCCCGCTTTGGCGGGGAAGTACTACTATTTTTGTAATTGCACTGCAGCCGGTGCCTCTATTGTCTTTTCCATCCAGACCACGATGGTCTGCGTACCGTCGGTATCGCGAATAATCCCCTGCCGGAAGTCCTTCGATTCCAGTTTTGTTCCGTTTATCTTAACCTTGGCCTGGCGGTCACTTCCCCAATTTCTAACCACGAAACAGGGATTTACCATGGGACTTTCCGCGGAAGCGTTGACGGTAAACGACATGTTCTTCGCTTTCGAACGGAAGACAAAAGCCTTTTGAGCCTTATCGAACCCGAACGATTCCAGCCCCTTGGCTTTGGTTACCTCGGGCGGGTTTTTCCACAACCTGGCTAGGGGAACCAGGGTGGTAACGTCCTGATTCGTAAACCCGTAGAGCACCACGCTGCCGTAGTCAGGCGCGGCATCGTTGGCGCCTAAGGCGAAATGGGTCACACGATCGAGATTCACGGCAAAGCGTCCATCAGACGGCACGAAATGGACCGGCCAGTGGTTCCAGGGCCCTGCGAAGGGGTCGTCGGTGTACTTGGACTGTTCATTAGTCCCCCAAGCACCGAGTTTGCCGCCCTGATAGATGGCGAACACGTGGTATTCGGATCTGGAATTCAGGTATTGGATGCAGGCATCCTCCAATTTGTTGACCGGGATGACGTTCGGCTTTTTCCACAGCATCTTGAAGACTTCGCCCTTCAGATTGGCCAGCGTCATGGCCTGAATGTCCACCACATCCAGTGCCGACTCACCCGGGTTGGTAAAGAACTGGATATCCTGGAATCCCGGCGGTCTGGATTTCTTATTCCAGATCACCTTTCGGATCCCCGTACCGTCAGGATAGATGGTATGATACTCGTCACTCCAATTCATCCGATTGGCACAGTAGTAGCTGACGTCCACACACGGATACCGCCAATGGATGACTACCCGCGCGGGCGTATTCTCGATGATCCGCGCGTAGCTATGGCGGGTCTGCTTGTCGGCCATGTGCTCTGAGCAGCCGTGCTTGGTGAAGATCTCCGAGCTCTGATCGGCCATCCACCGGTTCTTGTCCGTGACCCAATTGGCCGCGTAGTTAGTCCCCCGCCAGTAAATCACGCTGCAGGGATTGTTATCGAACTTGACGACAATATCGGCCCCTTCGGGAAACCGCCACATATTGTCCCACAGTTCATGGAACTTCAGGGTTTTATACGTTGCGCCGAACTTCTCTGCCTGCCCCAATTCTCCGGGCAGGACTGCCTTGGCCAGTTCCGAGGTCCTGTCGCCAGGCAGAAATCCCTGATACGATTTCTTGATCTGAGCCGGGGTAAGTCTCTTATCGTACATTCGGACTTCGTCCAGAAGTCCCTGTATGCCATAGATAAAGGGCAGGTTCTGGTCGAGGTCGCGTACGTAATCGGTGCACCGCTCCTCCTCGGTATTCAGACCGATGGTCGGTTTGGTGTCCGGGAGCCGAATCTTCCCGGTAAAGGAGCCGGAAGCCGCTTCCTTTCCATCGACATAAAGCCGGATGTTTCCATTCCCCACGGTTACCGCCGTATGGGTCCACTGATATAAGGGCAGTTCCGCTGGCGCTGTTACGGTGTGCCCGGCGAGGGTGAACATCGCGTGTCCATAGGGATCCACACCGAAGTAGTACCCTTCCTGGCCGAAGCCTTTCGATTGGTGAATGATGGGTGCCGTGTTATAGGGGTAGACGTCCAGGGCCACCCAGGCTTCAATGGTCATGGCGTCTTCAGGCTGCTTCGCCTCTCTTCTCTCCTGTTCCACTGTTACGCTGGTGTAATAACCATCAAGTGCCAGGGCCGTACCGGACACGCCTTTCTTGAATACCGTCATCAATCCATTGATCTGGCAGCGGGCCCTGGTGACTTCTTCAATCACGCGATCCCTGTGAGCTTCCATACCCTCATCAAAGGTCCACTTTCGAATCGGATCAGCAGGTCCGTCGACGTCTATAACCGGGCTGCCTTTTACAGCCGGTCTGGGATAAACGGGAGCCGGCCTTCCCCACGATACGGGCCCGTGCTCAATGCCGTCTTTCCTGAGGAATAAGGTCTGGGTCGTTTTCAGTTCGGGCAGACCCCAGTCGTTGCTTCGGGTCTCCGCGGCCTCGAGAACTTCCCTTTCCACCCGGCCATCCGGATAGATCGCAAACAGTTCATGAACAACACCCAGAAATCCGTGGGAGGTCAATGAATTCAATTCATTGTTGGCCCGGTCTAAGGTTTTGATGTCCTTATAATAATGCCAGTGCACCACGATTCTATCGGGTCCATTCTCAATCAGCCGAACGTAGGTGTAGTAAAATTCATAGTCCTGATCGCGACCGGGAAACAGGTCATCAACCAGGTGCGTCCCGTCCGCTGTTCTCCAGCGGGGTAGATAGCCTGTCTGACGGGTGAATTCCAACTGTCTTCCGTCCCTTAATACCACTATGATATCGGCATACTTGCTCAGATAGTCGGTTGCCGAATGGCGGACTTTGGTGTAGTAGGCGTAAAAATCCGGTCCGGCGGACAGGATTGATGTAGTGGGCAGAATCCATAATAGACCTATCGCCCAAATAATACTCCGCTTCTGCATTATTATTTCCTTTCTATGGTTTGGTGATGTGAATCTTCTTGATTTGCGTAGATTTCTTATCCATCCGGATCACAAGTATCCGGGATCCATCGGCCGCCCGTACGCTCTTTGGGGCTTATAATTTTAAGCTCTTTGTAGCCGCTCTCCAATAAAGGAGCATGAGGAGGTTTGGTCAGTGCCTGTGCTGCTCGTGCGTTCCTATTCCCAATGCCGGTGGCCGCTCGCCGGTCCGTCTATGGGGTTCCTCTTACTCTTGACCCCCATTGGTCCTTCGATGTTGCGTCCCATCAATATTTCATCGACGGCTGCGCAATGCGAGGTGGCCGCTCGCCAGTCCGTCTGCGGTTGCGGTGATCAATATTTCGCCCGGACCGGTTTCAGCGCGCAGGATAAGCAGGCATAGGCCGTTAAAGGCCCGGCGATGGTCGGTCTGGAACGGCTCAAAGCTGAGTGGGTTGCCGTTCCCCACGCCGGCGATTTGGGCCGGACCGGCTAATTGGAATTTGACCAGGTTATTCGCCCGGGGGCAGAAATTGCCCTCCTGGTCCGTAATCCTGACAGTAATAAAGGCGAGGTCAGTTCCATCGGCCATGACCGTAGTGCGGTCGCTGGTCAGCTTTATTTGCGCTGGATCCCCCGCCGTCCTGATCATTTCCCGGCAGACCGCATCACCATTCTCATCATAAGCGACGATTTCGAGGGTGCCGGGTTGGTAGGTGACCTGTTCCCACTTCAAGCGGTACTCTCCAGGCCGCTTGGTCTTCCTGCCCATGGAAACGCTATTCACAAACAATTCCGCTGACGGGCAGTTGGTATAGCAATAAACCGGCGTAATCTCACCTTCGCGTTCCGGCCAGGTCCAATGGGGCAGCAGGTGCACCATTGGCTCGGTGGTCCATTGGCTCTGGTAGAGGTAATAGCGGTCTTTCGGAAAGCCGCATAGGTCCACGATGCCGAAATAGGTGCTGCGGGCGATATCCTCGTAGGGCTCGGGCTCTCCCAGGTAATCGAAGCCTGACCAGACAAACTCTCCCGCCACGAAGGGGTTCTGCTCCAGGGCGAAGAATTCCGAGTCGGGAGGAGCGCCAAAACCGAGGGTAAGGAAATCGTAGGAGGTAACTTGGTTCGATTCGTGCCGTCTATAGGGCTCTACGGGAAAATGATATACCCCACGTGTACTTAGCACGGCTGAAGTTTCGGTGGCCAGCTGCTTCCGGTCAGGGAAAGCCTGATGTGCTGCCCGGTAGCGTTTCCACTGGTAATTCCACCCAACCACGTCAATGACCGAGGCCAGCCCTTCGGCTAAGATTTCAGGCGCAAAACGACTGATGGCAGCGGTGACCGGCCGGGTCGGGTCTTCCTCATGGCAGATATCCGTAAGGAATCGGGCAATGGATCGGCCTTGGACCAGATCGCGTTGTTCCCGAAGTTCGTTGCCGATGCTCCAGAGGATGATCGACGGATGGTTACGGTCACGACGGATCATGGCGCGCAGGTCTTTCTCGGCCCACTGATCAAACCACCGGTTGTACCCGAACTTTTTCTTGCCCTTCCGCCATTCGTCGAAGGCTTCGTCGATGACCAGAAAGCCCATTTCGTCGCACAGCTCCAGCAGTTCGGGTGCCGGTGGATTGTGGGCGGATCGGATAGCGTTGCATCCCATCTCTTTCAGGATTTCCAGCTGCCGTTCGATGGCGCGCCGCGATACGGCGATGCCCAGCGGTCCCAGATCGTGATGGAGGTTCACACCCTTGATCTTGAGATTTCGCCCGTTCAGGAAGAAGCCGCTGTCGGCATCGAAATAGAAGGTGCGAATGCCAAAGGAAGTGGTGTATTCGTCAACCGTCATATCGGCCACTTTAACGGTAGTGACGGCATGATACAGGTGTGGATGTTCAATATCCCAACGCTTAGGTTGTTTCACTGTCAGTGGCTGGTCGAATTCATGTCGCCCCTGTCCATCCACTTTAGCCGAAGCGACACCACTGGCTCTTTTCCTGCCCTTGGCATCGTAAATGGCCGTCTCAAGGATTACGGTTTTCTCTCTCGTCCCCTGGTTTTCCACCGTAGTGTGTGCCCGGATGGTGGCCTCGGTAGCAGATACAACCGGTGTGGTGATGTACGTGCCCCAATGGGCTACATGCACCGGGTCGGTGATGGAAAGCCGGACGTTGCGGTATATTCCGGATCCGGGGTACCAGCGGGAGGAATTGGCCACGTTTTCCACCCGGACGGCCATGACGTTAGCCTGTTCGCCGGAATGCAGATAGGGCGACAGATCAAAGGCAAAAGAAGAATAGCCGTAGGGCCAGTTGCCGATATAGTGCCCGTTGAGCCATACCTGCGCGTCCCGCATCACACCGTCAAATTCGACGTACACCACCTTGTCGGAGTCTCGAGGCGCAATAGTAAAAGATTTACGGTACCATCCCACTCCAGGGAATGGAAGCCCCCCTTCCTCCAGCAGGTCTTTGTTGAACGGGCCACCGATGGCCCAGTCATGGGGCAGGTCAACCGGCCCCCACGCGGAATCATCGCAGTCCGGCTTCTCGGCCCCGGGCACATCTTGCAGCATGAATTTCCAGCCGCGATTGAAGGAGATTCGGGATCGGGGACTGTCCGGCTTGGCATCGGCAAGGCCACAGGAAATCAGGAAACCCAGGACAAGTATCCAGATATGGCGGGAGATAATCCAGCGGCACATGCAAGCCTCCTTTCGGTTTATCAAGGGTTGGAGGTAGGTATGTATTGACGATCTGCTATGAGCAGGGTAATCCCCCGAGTCTGTAAGCGCCGCGCCATTGTTCCCTCCAGAGTTACGTTGCATTAGGCTTGGATTTTGGTTGGAATATACACCGGAAAGGGATCGAAACGAAACAACCTGCTGATCTGGAGGGTGGAATCCGTGGCACCAGGATCACCAGCGAAAAGGACTGGACTCTGACCGCCAACGGGATGAATGCCAACAATCAGCCCGGTATTGTTAAGTTTGCAGACTTTAATCAGGTAGCCTGACGCAAAACGGATTTACGACAATGCTATCCTTCACCTCCAGGCCGGGGGCGGAGAGCTCTGCCAATTCTTCTCTTTATCGACGGTTGGCACCGAAAGAGACTTGAAAAGCTTATCAGGCTTTCTTAGTTTCCCCGCTCAAGTTCTTCCCGTATTTTTACAACACATCGTAAGAAAGGGGTCGTTTCCGTGGTATTGCAGACAATCGATTGGCTCGTTATTGGACTCTACTTTTTACTGATACTGGGTATTGCCTGGTGGACAATCAAACAACGGCACGATACATCTACGGATTACTTCCTGGCTGGTCGCCATTTGGGTTGGTTTATCGTGGGGGCGTCTATTTTTGCCTCAAATATTGGATCGGAACATCTGGTAGGGCTGGCTGGTACGGGTGCGACCGACGGCGTTGCCATGGCCCACTATGAACTGCATGCCTGGTGCCTGTTAGTTCTGGGATGGGTAATGGTTCCGTTTTACATGCGGTCGAAGGTGTTTACCATGCCTGAATTTCTTGAAAAACGGTTCTCACCGGCCTCCCGCACCGTTCTCTCAGTTATTTCACTTGTCGCCTACGTATTAACAAAAATTGCAGTGGGAATCTTTGCCGGCGGTATCGTTTTTAGTGTACTGCTCCCGGAAATGAACTTCATGGGCCTGGATAGTTTCTGGATCGGCTCAGTGCTGGTGATCGTTTTAACAGGAATTTATACCATTTTGGGTGGTCTACGCGCGGTTGCCTATACCGAAGCATTACAGACGGTTGTTCTCATTATCGGATCAATATTGGTAACAGTATTTGGACTTCAGGCCTTGGGCGGTTGGGAAGAACTGCGAGCGATTGTTGGCTCGGACATGTTTAATCTCTGGAAACCTCTGGTGCCAGCTGGTGTGGAAAGCACCTGGGCCCCCGTCAGGGAAGCTGGTCGCATGGCCTGGTATTTCAATGATAATTACCCCTGGCTTGGAATGCTGTTTTGTGCCCCGATCATTGGGCTGTGGTACTGGACGACAGACCAATATATCGTGCAGCGGGCGCTGGGGGCGCCTGATGAAACCGAGGCCCGCCGCGGCTCAATCGCAGCCGCCTTTTTGAAGCTGCTCCCGGTGTTTATTTTCATCATTCCGGGAATGATTGCCTTCGCCCTAGCAAAAAGCGGGCAGGTGCCGGCTATCCAGAATGAATTATTCGGTGCAGACGGCCAGCTTATACGGGATAATGCCCAGAAGGCCTTCCCTCTGCTGGTGGTTAATGTTCTGCCCGTTGGTATACGCGGTCTGGTGGTGGCCGGACTGCTGGCGGCATTGATGAGCTCACTTGCCGGTGTTTTTAATGCGTCTTCCACGCTGTTTACGATGGATTTCTACTCCCGACTGCGACCAGATGTGAGCCAACATCAACTGGTTTGGGTGGGCAGGGTTGCCACAACGGTGATGGTCATCATTGGTCTGTTCTGGATCCCGGTAATCAGAGGTGGAAAGGGGC
Organism: uncultured bacterium; assembly: GCA_964595095.1. Taxonomy (GTDB): domain Bacteria; phylum Fidelibacterota; class Marinisomatia; order SCGC-AAA003-L08; family TS1B11. The sequence goes on from CAZQOY010000002.1 coordinate 18,704, forward strand.
TGTATGATTACCTGCAAGGCGTTCAGGCCTATCTCGCGCCACCGATCTTTGTGGTTTTCTTTCTCGGTGTATTTAATAAACGACTGAATGCCAAGGGCTGTATGACAGCGCTTATTGCCGGTTTTGCCATGGGCTTGTTCCGTTTGGCTATCGATACCCCGGTCAAACTGGTGGACGGATTTGCCTACACGGAAGGCTCCTTTTTCTGGGTGATAAATAACATCTTCTTCCAATATTACAGTCTGGTTATTTTTATTGTCTGTGTGGTGGTAATGATCGTTGTCAGCAAGCTGACCGAGGCACCGGTATATGAGAAAATCAGCGGGCTCACTTTCGGAACCACATCGGATGAAGATCGTCAAAGATCCCGCGCCAGCTGGACGACGCTCGATGTGGCAGCTTCGGCACTGGTATTGATTCTGATCGTCGCGGCTTACCTGTATTTCACGGGATAATTTCGATTAGCTGAACAAGACCATCCTTGTGAAGAAATTACTGTTTATGCGTGGCACCCTGCAGAAAGATAGTCCTATTGCAGACGGCCGTAGGGGCGTATTGCAATACGCCCTTACATGAGGACATTACATTAGCAGGAATCAATAAGTCACTTAAGGAGGAATTAATCGTGTCGAAGCAAATGTCATTTGGTGTGATCATCGGCAACCGAGGCTTCTTCCCCGACTATCTATGTGAGACGGGGAGAGCCTCTATTCTGAAAGTACTGGAGCAACAGGGCATCGGGACCGTGATCCTGAGTCCCGAAGCGACCAGGTATGGCAGCGTCGAGAGTCTGGAGGACGCCCGAAAATGCGCCGAGCTGTTCCAGGCCCACCGGGACGAGATAGCCGGCGTCCTGGTGGCCCTGCCCAACTTCGGGGACGAACGGGCGGTGGCTAATACCCTGCGCTGGGCTGACCTTGACGTCCCGGTTCTGATCCAGGCGTTCCCCGATGATCCGGCCAATATGACGATTGCCGACCGGCGCGATGCCTTCTGCGGCAAAATGTCCGTATGCAATAACCTGACACAATACGGGATCAGGTACTCGCTGACGCGCCTGCATACCGTTACCCCGGAGAGCGAGGTATTTAAAGCCGACCTGCGCCGGTTTGAAAGCATATGTCGTATAGTGCGCGGGTTATCGGGTGCCCGGATCGGTGTTATCGGGGCTCGCCCGGCGGCGTTCAATACTGTGCGGTTCAGTGAAAAGTTGCTGGAAAGGGCCGGGATCAGCACCGAAACCATCGATTTGTCCGAAGTCTTTGGCCTTGCCAACCGTATCAAGGACGGCGACCCCGGTGTGAAATCCAAGCTGGAAGAAATTCGCGCTTATGTTCCGACAAACGGTATTCCGGCGGAATCGCTGGTGAAAATGGCTAAACTTGGCGTGGTGATCGACAACTGGATGCAGGAGCAAAAGCTGGCAGCCAGCACAATACAGTGCTGGACGGCGATGGAGGAGTATTACGGGATCGTACCCTGCGCGCTGATGAGCATCATGAGCAACAAGCTGCTGCCCAGCGCCTGCGAGACGGATGCAGCCGGACTGATTGGCATGTACGTTCTCATGCTGGCTTCGGGCAAGCCCAGTGCTATTGTGGATTGGAATAACAATTATGGCGATGACCCGGACAAGTGTGTCCTGTTCCATTGCTCCAACCTGCCCAGGGATGTCTTCGAAGAGGATTCCGTGCGGAAAGGCATTCGTGCCTGCCGGATGGACTACCAGGAGATCATTGCGGGCGACATGGGCCGGGAAAATACTTTCGGCACGATCGTGGGGAGAATACAGGCCGGACCTTTCACCTATTGCCGGGTCTCAACGAATGATCTCGCCGGCCAGATTTCTGCTTATATGGGTGAAGGCGAATTGACCGATGATCCGCTGGAGACTTTCGGTGGGTATGGGGTTTCGTATATTCCCAACCTGCAGAGACTGCTCCGCTACATATGTGACAACGGATTCGAACATCACGTTGCTATCAATCTGTCACAGGCCGCGTTTGCGGTGGAGGAGGCTTTAGGCAAGTACATGGGTTGGGAAGTCTATCACCACAACGGTGCACGATGATCCCTGGTATGGAAAACACACCCGGGTCTGCTTCCCGTATAGACTTTGCCTGGGGTAAGGCGCGGATGTTGCGCTGCTCGATATCATGAAAGCGGTCCGCCTGCATGGCGCAGGAGATCTGCGCCTGCATACCGAACCGGAACCCGTCCCGGGACCCGGTGAAGCGATGGTGCGGGTGGGTGCCGTGGGCATCTGCGGCTCTGACCTGCTCTGGTTCACCACGGCTGATATTGGTGGCACCGGACTTGAAAAACCGCTGGTCCCGGGGCATGAGTTTGCGGGGACGGTTAATGACGAGAAGGGCCGTCTCGTCCGCGTGGCCGTTGATCCGGCAATTCCATGTGATCAATGCAGGTTATGTAAAGAAGGCCACCCGAATCTTTGTGAAAGATTGCGTTTTGCGGGACATGGAATGGATGACGGAGCCTTACGGGAGAAAGTAGCATGGCCCGCCTCATGTCTTTACCCCCTCCCGGAAGGCCTTGACGAGGTGGACGGGGTCATGCTCGAACCCCTGGGAGTTGCCCTTCATGCTATGGACCTGGGGGATATCCACCTGGGTGACAGGGTTGGGGTATTCGGCTGCGGATCCATCGGGCTTTTGGTGGTGCAGCTGGCGCGCCTTATGGGAGCCGCACAAATCATCGCCACTGATAAGCTCGCGCACCGGCTGGAAGCGGCCAGCCGTTTTGGTGCCACCCCGGTGTTTCCGTCTGAAAATGGGGAGGAGGTCCAGGCTATCCGGAAGGCGACGGAAGAAAAGGGCGTTGATGTGGCCTTCGAGGTGGCGGGAGAAAATAGCGCTGTCGAGACGGCAGTCGCTTGTGCCAGACCGGGCGCCACGGTCATTTTGGTCGGCATTCCCGCCGATGACAGCACCACTTTTCGGGCTTCAACGGCACGGCGCAAGGGATTGACCATTAAGCTCTGTCGGCGGATGAAACATACCTACCCGCGGGCGATTCGGCTGGTGGAAAAGGGATTGGTTGATGTCAGGTCCCTGGTAACCCACCGCTTCTCCCTGGAGGACTTTAAGGAAGCTTTTGACGTCGCCCAGCGCCGGGAGGGTGTGAAGGTAATGATCCTACCTGCTGAACAGCAGGCATAGCGGACGAGGTTAATATGGGGAAAAAGTATACGATTGGTGTCGATTTCGGGACCGAGTCCGGACGTTCGGTTCTGGTGGAGGTTGTAACAGGTGCTACGGTAGCGGAATCGGTTTACCCTTACAAATACGGCGTGATTGATGATGCCCTCCCGGTTGAGGGTGAGCCGGTGAATCTGGAGCCGGAATGGGCTCTCCAGGACCCCGAGGATTACATTCGCACCCTCCAGAATGCTGTGCCCGATATGCTGGCGAAAAGCGGTATTGATCCTGCTGATGTGATTGGCATCGGCATTGATTTTACCGCCTGCACCATGCTGCCAGCGAAAAAGGACGGGCGACCGCTGTGCGCGTTGGCAGAGTATCGGGCCAATCCTCACGCCTGGGTCAAACTCTGGAAGCATCATGCCGCCCAGCCCGAAGCGGACAAAATCAATGAGACGGCCCGGAAGCGGGGTGAGTCCTGGCTTGATCGCTACGGCGGGAAAATTTCCTCCGAGTGGTTTTTTTCCAAGACGCTCCAGATACTGGACGAAGCGCCGGAGATCTACACCGCGGCAGATCGCCTCATCGAAGCAGCCGACTGGGTAGTGTGGCAGCTCATTGGCGCAGAGAAGCGCAATTCGTGTACGGCGGGGTATAAGGCCCTGTGGTCCAAGCGGGAGGGGTACCCGGATGATGCCTACTTTGCCGCGCTTGACCCCCGGCTGGAACGGGTAATTGACGAAAAAATGTCAAGAACGATTTATTCGATCGGCGAGAAGGCCGGCGAGCTCACGCAGCAAGCCGCCGTATGGACGGGACTGAAAGCCGGCACCGCTGTGGCTATCGCCAACGTCGATGCCCATGTCTCAGTGCCGGCCGTCACTGTCACCGAACCCGGGCGTATGGTGATGATCATGGGGACCAGCATCTGTCACATGGTACTGGGTGAAGAAGAATGCAAGGTTGAAGGGATGTGTGGGGTAGTGGAGGATGGCATCATCCCCGGGCTATTCGGTTATGAGGCCGGTCAATCCGGTGTAGGTGATATTTTCGCCTGGTTTGTGGATAACGGCGTGCCCGAATCTTACCAGAAAGAGGCCCGGGAGCGCGGGCTTGATCTCCACCAGTTGCTGGAGGTGAAGGCGGCCTCGCAAAGGCCGGGCGAGCACGGCCTGCTGGCCCTCGATTGGTGGAATGGTAACCGCTCGGTCCTGGTCGATGTGGATCTTTCCGGCTTGTTGGTCGGCGCTAACCTGGGGACCAAGCCGGAAGATATCTACCGGGCGCTGGTAGAGTCCACGGCCTATGGCACCCGGGTCATTATCGACGCCTTCGAGTCGAACGATGTCTCGGTCCATGAACTGGTGGCTTGCGGTGGCCTAACGGAGAAGAACCAGCTGCTGATGCAGATCTATGCCGATGTAACCGGGCGGGAAATAAAGGTTTCGGCCTCCACGCAGGCTCCGGCCCTGGGTTCCGCCATGTTCGGCGCCGTGGCTGCCGGCCGGCAGGCGGGTGGCTATGATACGATTCTCGAAGCCGCAGAGCGCATGGCCCGGCTGAAGGACGAGACCTATCGGCCCATACCCGAAAATCGGGTGGTGTATGACCGGCTGTACCGGGAATATGTACGCCTGTATGACTACTTCGGCCGTGGGGAGAATAACGTCATGAAAACCCTGAAGCGGATCCGCGATGAAGTGCGAAACGGCTGAGCACCTGGAACGATTTATTGTAGAGGTGAGCCATGCTTGAACACCTGCGGGAAGAGCTCCTTTGGCTGCACCGGGAGCTCCCTAAAAACAATCTGGTAGCCTGGACCAGCGGAAACATCAGCGCGCGTGACCCGGATACCGGTCTGGTCGTTATTAAGCCGAGCGGCGTCCGGTATGAGGATTTGACGGCGGAAAAGATGGTGGTCGTTGACCTTGAGGGACAGGTGGCCGAGGCGGATTTGCAGCCTTCGTCTGATACCGCGACGCATCTGTACATCTATCGCCATCGATCGGACGTCGGTGGTATCGTACATACCCACTCGACCTTCGCCACAGCTTTTGCCGCCGTGGGGCGGCCGATTCCCGCCAACCTGACCGCCATCTGCGATGAGTTCGGGGGACCCATACCCGTTGGGGGATTTGCCTTGATCGGCGGCGAGGAGATCGGCCGGGAAGTCGTTCGGGCGATTGGCGATAGTAAGGCAATCCTGATGAAAAATCATGGCGTTTTTACTATCGGCAAAACTGCCACCGAGGCCCTGAAATCCGCCGTGATGGTGGAAGACGCAGCCCGGACAATGTTCTATGCGTTTCAGCTGGGAATCCCGGCAGACATCGATCCCGAACAAGTAGCCAGATTGCACAGCCGATATAAGGAAGAATACGGCCAGAAGTAGTGTGACGACCGGTCTGCCGCACATCGATCGGCTATCGCTGATTGGCAACGCAGGCCGTACCCTGGAGGAGGTAGATAGCTCAACTTTGGCTAAAGAGGACGGGCGCAGTATATGAAAAGGCAGGATTTTCTCAAGACAGTGGGCCTGGGCGCGACAGTATTGGCAACTCAACAGCGGGCATTGTTTGCGCAGAAGTCGAAATCCAGCAGGCCCAATGTGATTCTGGTTATCACCGACGACCAGGGCTACGGTGACCTGGCCTGCCACGGTCATCCCGTCCTTAAAACACCCAACCTGGACCGGCTTCACGGCCAGAGCGTTCGGCTGACGAACTTTCACGTTGCCCCGACCTGCTCGCCCACGCGGGCAGGGTTGATGACGGGCCGCTACTGCAACCGGACCGGCGTCTGGCATACCATCATGGGCCGCTCCCTGTTGCGTCAGGATGAAGTGACTATGGCCGATGTTTTCGCCGCCGCCGGTTACCATACGGGTATCTTCGGCAAATGGCACCTGGGGGATAACTACCCCTTCCGGCCCCAGGACCGGGGGTTTCACGAAGCTCTGGTCCATAAGGGAGGCGGTATTGGCAATATCCAGGACTACTGGGACAACGATTACTTCGATGACGGCTATTTCCGCAACGGCAAACCGGAGAAATTCACGGGCTACTGCGCCGACGTTTGGTTTGGCGAAGCGATGAAGTTTGTGGAGGCCAATAAAGACAGGCCGTTTTTCTGTTATCTGACCTCGAACACGGCCCATGGCCCCTATCTTGTGGACGAAAAATACAGCCGGCCGTATAAGCAAAATGGCATCAAATCACCCCTCGCCGAGTATTACGGTATGGTCACCAATATTGATGACAATATGGGTCAACTGATGAAGAAGCTGGACGCCCTTGGCCTGAGTGATGACACGATTCTGATTTTCATGACCGACAACGGTGCGACTCCCGTCAGGCGTACCACAAGTGAATACAACGCCGGCATGCGTGGCTGGAAGGGCAGCGAATACGACGGCGGGCACCGGGTACCGTGTTTTATCCGCTGGCCCGGCGGCGGGCTGAGCGGCGGCCGGGATATCGGCCGGCTGACGGCCCATCTCGATCTGTTACCCTCCCTTATTGACCTGTGCGGGCTGAAAAAGCCCGGCAGGGTGAAGTCTGACGGCCGCAGCCTGACGCCCCTGTTCAGCCGGCAGGGCCGAAGCTGGCCTGACCGCATACTGGTAACCGATTCACAGCGGGTGGATTATCCCATTAAATGGCGCAAGAGTGCCGTTATGAGCGATCGCTGGCGGCTCGTTAATGGCAAGGAGTTATATGCTATCGAAGAGGATCCAGGCCAGATAAATGACATCGCCGGCCGGTATCCGGATGTGGTCCGGGAACTGCGCGCAGCCTATGAAGACTGGTGGAAGGACATATCTCAAGACTTCGATGACTACCCGGCCATTATTATCGGTTCGGAGAATGAGCCGACTGCCCGTCTCACAACCCATGATATCCATGGGCAGGTGGTTTGGAACCAGCGGCAGGTTCTCAATGGGCAACACTGTGACGGATTCTGGGCGGTTGAAATTGCCAAAGACGGCAAGTACGCCTTCACCCTGCGGCGCTGGCCTGAAGAGGCAAACGCGCCTATTACAGGGATCGTGTCCGGCGGCAAGGCAGTTGAAGCAACCAATGCCAGGCTTAAGATCGCCGATGTGGATATGACCAGGTTGATTGGTCCGGAAGACAGGGCAATCACTTTTACCGTCCCTCTCAAGGCCGGGAGAACCCGGCTGCAGGCCTGGTTCGCCGATGGGAAAGACGACGGCCGATCCAACGGCGTGTATTATGTCTCAGTAAAACGCATACCCTAAGGAAAATCGTACACCATGAAAAGTGACTGGAACCGTAGAGAATTTCTGAAGACCATGGGTTTGGCTACAGCCGCCTTTGCGTTGCCCGGTTGTGTGAGCAAACGGCCGTTGTCGCTGGACAAGGGCGGAAAACGGCCCAACATCGTCTTCATCATGGCCGATGACATGGGCTATGGCGATGTGGGCTGCTACAATCCGGACTGCAAAATCCCGACACCGAACATGGACCGGCTGGCGCGGCAAGGTGTCCTCTTCACGGACGCCCATTCGCCATCTGCCGTGTGTACCCCCACGCGGTACGGGCTGCTGACGGGCCGTTACTGCTGGCGCAGCCGGCTGAAGAGAGGCGTGTTCGGGGGGTACAACCGCCCGCTGATCGAGTCCGACCGTATGACGGTTGCGTCGCTGCTGAAGCAGCATGGATACCGAACAGCATGCATTGGCAAGTGGCATCTGGGTCTCGACTGGACGCTGAAAGAAGAGGTAGAACGCGGCGAGCAAAGAGGAAGAACCATTGATTTCACCAAACCCATCCTCAACGGACCGACAGAACTCGGGTTTGACTATTTCTTCGGCACGTCGGCGAATCCGACCGACGATCCGCCGGAGCTGTTTATTGAAAACCATCGGATTGTGTACATGGAGCCGGAGTGGGAGCACGAGAAAGCCGACACGACGTTTACCGAAAAATCGATCGGGTTTCTCGAACAGCACGTAGCCACTGCGCCCGACAACCCCTTTTCCCTCTATTTTGCTGTTGCCGCACCGCACATCCCGTGGCTGCCGCCTGAGTTCGTGAAGGGCAAGAGCCAGGCGGGGCGGCGCGGCGACCAGGTCTTCCTCGTGGATTGGATACTGGGCAGGATAATGGACACGCTCGAGAAACTGAACGTGAGCGACAACACACTGCTTATCTTCACGAGCGATAACGGTCCACGCGAGGGTGTGAACGGTCACAAGTCGTCCGGCAAACTGCGCGGTCAGAAAGGCGAGATCTGGGAAGGGGGTCATCGGGTACCCTTTATTGCACGTTGGCCGGGTAGGATAGAACCCGGCACGACCACCGATGAAGTGACTACATTGACGGACTTAATGGCGACCTGCGCGGCCATGCTTGGCGCCACGCTGCCTTCGAATGCTGGCGAAGATAGTTACAACATGTTGCCGGCTTTGCTGGGGCAGCACTATGACAAACCTATCCGTGAGGCAACTGTCCACCATTCGGGAGCAGGTGTGTTCGCCATTCGCCAGGGGCCATGGAAGCTAATCCTTGGCGCCAAGCACGGCGGCTATCACGACGGGGGACCCAAGCCGGATACACCCGGGCAGCTCTACAATCTCGCCGAAGATCCTTATGAAAGAAACGATCTGTGGGACGGGCGCCCTGAAATCGTGGCGAATCTGACGGAACTGCTGGAGAAGTATAAACAGGAGGGGCGTAGCCGACCGTGAAGCGCCGTTGAAAACTCGGGCTGGCCAACGCTTTCTCTTGAACGCCGCACCGTACTGCTTGCGCTTCATTCTGCCCCCTTTTCGCTCGCACCTGGCAGCTAAGTTGCCATCTTAACACCGTGTCCAGTTTTTGGGGGAAAGCTTAACTGGTAAATTAACCGCGACCATGTTGGAGGGTATTTTACAGTCGCGGATTCACAACACTGTTATAAATCGAGCCGAACGTATAGGACAGCCCGATCGACCACTCCATTTTATAATTGGTCAGCAGCTCCCTGCGCTTGAGGAGCAGCTCCTCGAGTGTGATTTCCCGCATGGGGATATTCAGCTGATCGTGGATGGCCTCCAGGTCCATTTCAATCCAAAGTGCGAGCCCTTCAAACAGCCGGATCTCCAGATCATTTTCCCACGTCAGGTGATTCTTCCGGGAATCGTAAAGGTAGTGCGACCCTTCCAGACTTGATTGCACCCTTCCCCAGGGTTGGCGAAGATCGAGTTTGAGTTTGAGTGATTGCTGGGTATGGAATTCCCGGAACTGCTCGAAAATCGTTTCTTCCCGGTAATCCAACAGCTGCGGCCCGATACGGTAGGTGAACGTGAGCAGCTTGCGCTCCGACATCGCATACGGGAACAGATTGTATTCGATGGCCGGTGCCATTCTAACGCCCAGATTGATATTCCGATCGGTATTCCGGTTAACTTCTCCCGAAATGCCGATGGCCAGCTTTGCCCCGACACTTCTTGCGATGAGGCCGTTGGCGCTCTGCCGGCTGGAGGGACTGGTGATGACCTTCCCGTTCTCCCGGATATGCTCTGATTCGTAGCGGTTTTCAATCTTGGTGCGGATTTTCCAGGCTTCCGTAATCCTATTGGCCTCCAGCTCGATTTCGTACTGCAATTCATCCTGGGCCCTTTCAGATTCCCCCTGGCCACCCCCCTTGATTACGAAAACCCAGCTGTTCCAGTTGTCTTCTTCACTTGCGCCCTGGCCGCTGCTGCCGTCAGCACCGGGTCCGGAATAATCTATGGTGAGATAGGCCTGGTAGGGCGTCTGGCTGAGGTAGGGCATCAATCCTGATCGGAGGAGATTCATAAAGCCCTGGCGCTGTTCGTCAGCGGTAGCGGTTGCCGGGGCGTCGTAGATCAGTTGATAGTTCAATCCGGCAAACCGTTCCTGCCCGATAAAGTTGCAGGTATATTTCCGGCCTTCCCCGCCGGTAGGCGAACTGGTTGAGAATACATGCACATCGGCCTGCTGCCGGTCGCGCACATAGTCCACATAGATCAGCTCCTGGCGGATATAGTCTTCATCACAGCTCTCACAGTCCAGAAAGAGTTTCAACCGGCCATTCCGAACAGGATCCTGTCCCGGTGTTATTGTGGGCATTATCACCAGGCACAACAGGATAGTGAAATATCTTAAATCAGGCCATTTGGCGGGATTCACGGTTCGGTTTTTCATCTTTTATTTATATCCAAAGAGGTTTGATTGAATTAGCGATTGCCAAATTAAGGGGGCAGTTTACGCATCGTATGAACGTCGTCATAATCTTTTAGCCAGTTTGAATAAGCAGATGGGCGGCGTGGACCCTGGCCAGAGACCACTCCGCTTTATCCCCCAAATGAATTTAATGTTTATGAAAAATCGTTTTGATCTAAACCCTCACAAACAATATCATTCTATGCTTTCCTACGGATGAAAGTGCAATACGCGTTGGCCTGGTAGATTTTTCTGATCCAGACGATAAGGTCGATCTCTTATTTTGGTTACATCCTGCAGGATCCGACGATGGCATAGCCAGTAATATTTAATGTACCGTATCCTCGGTGTAGAATACAAGAAGAACGTCCCCATCGCGGAATAAGGACTTTTCCTCAGCTGCTGCGTGGTAACTGTCTGATCGCGGTTACGTCGTCCTTGGACAACGCCCCCGTGCTTACGCCGCACGCTGTGAGCACCAGAGCTGACCTTGCCTTTCCCACTCGTCAATTTTGGTCCCATCACATATCACAGTACGGGTTGTTTATCGGATAATCAGGTCTTACATTTTGCATCGTGAATCTCTCCAGGCGGGACATATCCGGTGTAACTGGCAAGCAACGCTGCTTTCAGCGATGCTGCTCCGGGACTCGGCAGGATGCCATTTGACGGGGAACAATCATGAATAAACCGATTAAAGTTGTGGTTGTCGGCTGCGGGAACATGGGCTCCTCCCACGCCCGGGCATATCATATGCTGGAGGGCTTCGAGCTGGCGGGTCTGGTGGATCGCGCCCCCGCCCCACGGGGTCGGCTGGCTCGGGAGTTGGACGGGGCAGCCGAGTTCGACAGCCTGGAGGCGGCCATCGAGACCGCCAGGCCGGATGCGCTGTCGATCAATACCTACCCTGACAGCCACTACGAATTCGCCCTGAAGGGCCTGGAGGCCGGCCTTGGAGATGGCATGGTGATTGCGAAGCCGAGGCATTAAGTCTTATGAACCCCCTACTTCAGCGGCAGCTTGATGAACATCCTCTATTCTGGTTTAATCAAGCGGGCAGTTTGGATGCTGACATCATTTCCTGTAGCAATCCTCCTAGCCTTACTTACCGCCCTAGACTAAAGGTTGGAATGACGGCATAGGATATATAGCTTTGCCACCATGCATGAGACAAAGCGTGACCGGTTATATATCCTGCTAATTAGTATCCACGGTCTTCTCCGCGGCAGGAATCTTGAGCTCGGTCGGGACGCGGATACCGGCGGCCAGATCCTTTACGTCACCGAACTGGCCTGCGCGTTGGGCAAGCATCCCGATGTAGAAAGAGTTGATCTGCTAACCCGCATGGTAATTGATCCGAAAGTCAGTGAGGATTACGCCAAGTCGGAGGAACAACTCGATGGCAACGTGCAAATCGTCCGCATTCCATTTGGTCCTCGACGATATTTGCGCAAAGAAACACTATGGCCCTACCTGGATAATTTTGTTGATGGTGCCATCAAGTACCTACACCAAATCAGACGAGTTCCCGACTTAGTACACGGACACTATGCAGACGCAGGATATGTGGCCGCCAACATGGCGGCTATGCTGGCTGCCCCAATGGCGTTCACTGGTCACTCTCATGGCCGCCTGAAGCAACGTCGACTGCTCGATAAAGGCATGAAAATGGAGACAATAGAGGAGCGGTACCGTATAAGCCGTCGTATCGAGGCTGAGGAAGTAACCTTAGACAGTGCTTCACTGGTCATTGCCAGTACTCGCCAGGAAGTAAAAGAGCAGTATTGCCTTTACGATAAATACCAACCAGGCCGCATGCTAGTGATTCCACCAGGGATCGATGTTGATCGATTCAGTCCTCCTACACAAAGTTCCAGGAAGCGACCGCCTATCTCCAAACAGATCGCCCGCTTTCTACGTGAACCTGCCAAACCCATGATTCTAGCTGTGGCCCGTCCTGACCCACAAAAGAATTTAGCTGGCCTTATCCATGTTTATGGTACCAGTGAACGGCTTCAGGAAATGGCGAACTTGGTGATCGTGGCCGGCACCCGGAAGGATATCCAAGAGATGGAGAAAGTTCCAAAAGGCATCCTCTCTGAAATATTCCGACTCGTGGACACCTATGACCTGTATGGGAAAGTGGCCTACCCCAAGCAACATGATCCAGAAGATATTCCTGACCTATATAATCTTGCGGCACGATCTAATGGGGTGCATGCTACCCTGTCTTTAAGCGAGGGTTTCGGACTGACACTTATTGAGGCGGCGGCGAGCGGCTTACCGGTGGTCACTACTAACGTCGGTGGACCAACGGAAATCGTTGAAAATTGCCGACACGGTCTGCTGGTGAATCCCCTGGACAATCATGCGGCGGAAAAGGCTATCTATACAGCGCTTACCAACCAGACGAAATGGGAGCAGTGGTCGAGAGATGGTGTGAAAGGTGCACGACGCTACTATTCCTGGTCAAGTCATACAGAAAGGTATATCGAGGCGGTCAAAGCAGTTGTTGGTCAGCAACGTCAGCAGAAAATCAGACGCAGCACCTCTAAGAGCAGCTTGCTTACCCTTGATCGTGCATTGATCTGCGACATGGACAATACGCTCTTGGGTGACAAGGACTCACTTAATCACTTGCTTAAAATGCTTGACGAAACCGAAGCACAAGTGGGATTTGGTGTGGCTACTGGCCGGAACTCTGAGCTAGCGATTAAAGGACTTGAAGAATGGAATGTCCCAACGCCGAACTTTGTGATATCATCGGTCGGGACTGGTATTCGTTATGGGCCAAACTTAGTTGAAGATCAAAGCTGGAAGAAGCACATCAGTTATCGCTGGAGGACAGAAGAAATGCGAGAGATCCTGGCACTTGTTCCCGGATTGGAACTGCAACCGCCAGAGGGCCAGAGGGAATTCAAAATCAGCTACAATATAGATCCCGATAAAGTTCCCTCTCAGAAAGAAGTAGTGCAGATGCTGCGCCAGGCCGGGCTCAGTGCAAAGGTTATCTATTCCCACCAACAATATACGGACGTGTTGCCCATCCGGGCATCAAAAGGACTGGCCATTCGTTACCTGGCTATGAAATGGGACATACCGATCGAGCATATCCTGGTTGCTGGTGATTCCGGCAACGATGAAGAAATGCTGATAGGCAATAACCCGGCGGTGGTTGTTGGCAACCATGCTCCGGAACTGGATCACCTGAGAGGTATGCCCCGGATTTATTTCGCTGAAGGACACTACGCTCAGGGCATCATCGAAGCGATCGAGTATTTCGATTTTCTAGGGAATATTCGTATACCCGAACAGCCTGAGGTCATGGCAGAAGAGTCGTGACTATCATTCATGTCTGCCAAGAAACCCGGTCGTTACGACTTTAAAGAGAGGATGAAGCACTGAATGAACGAGAGGACGGAGTTATTGGAAATTGGATATCAGAAAGCCTTGGAATTGCTACGGAATGCCACCACTCCGACCGGCATTCTGGCGAGTGTAACCGACATTGATAATTACCAGCGTGTCTTTGCCAGGGATGGCGTCATCTGCGGACTGGCTGGTCTTGTCAGCGGGGATGAAGTCGTCACAGCCGGGTTACGAAGTACTCTTGAAACACTAGCTGAGTCTCAGGGACCTCATGGTCAGATACCATCCAATGTGTAAAAAGATGAACATGGGGAGATTATCCACTTAAGTTATGGCGGCCTGGCAGGCCGGGTCGATACGATCCCATGGTTTATTATCGGGGTCTGCAACTATGCCAAGCTCACTGGTGAGGAATCCTTCGTTCAGAAAATGCAGCCAGCGATATAGAAAGGATTAAATCTTCTGGATTCATGGGAATTCAATTCCAGGGGTCTCATCTATGTGCCGCTCTCGGGCGATTGGGCCGATGAATATATCTACCATGGATATGTATTCCACGACCAGGTATTGAGATTGTGGGCCCTGCGATGCTATGCTGAGACATCCCACGATTCAGGGGCAGCTGCCAAAGCTGAGCTGTTGACAGAATTGATTCGCACCAATTATTGGCCTACTACCCGGGGATTGAAATCGGAGCTTATTTACCATCCATACGCCGCACTGTTGTACCTCCAGAGATGGGGCGAGCCCCGTCACTGGCTGCCAGCTTTGACACCGGGTGGGTATCTCTCTCAGTTCGATGGCTACAGCAATGCATTGGCCATCCTGATCGGGTTGGCGGGCGACTCACAGATCCAGCAAATCCTCGACCACGGTGAACTCATAAATGAGCAGACCGGCACAAATATGGTGCCGATCTTCTGGCCGCCCATTATGGAGGGAGAACCCCTCTGGTACGAACTTCAAGCAAATTTTAAATATCGCTTTAAGAATTTGCCCTATCACTCGCATAACGGCGGCGTCTGGCCTATGGTTTCCGGATGGTGGGGGCTCGCCCTTCTGGCCGGGAACCGGATGGAGGATGCGTTGAGGGTTCTGGAGGCCATTCATATGTTTAATCGTAAGGGCAACAAAGAACTCTCTGATTGGGCGTTTTGGGAGCATGGACATGGTCAATCTGGTGAGCCATTGGGGGTTCCAAGATGCTCATGGAGTGCGGCCGCTGCGGTCTTGCTGCATCAGGGTCTACGTGGCCAGCAGCTACTGGGAATGGATTACCGGCTCTAATCCATGTTAAGACCTGTGGTGAACGGGACCATTCAAGTGGGGGGCCATATCAAGTATAAATACAGTGTTAGATCAGTACTCGAGCATCTGTGTCGAATGGAGTTGATAGTTATTTGAAAACCATCTAGGTAGGGAACATACCATTCCATTCTACGGAAAGGGATGTTCGTGTCCTGTTTGCGAAGTACGGCTCGGTCGAATCAGTGAAGGTGATTAACACTAAAGAAATGGGAAGAAGCAGAGGATTCGGCTTCGTCGAAATGGAGGGTCAGGCCGCAGAGCCGGAATATCCGGTTGACAATCTACCTGGTCCTTTCGCATATTTGATCTATTCGATCCTTTAGGCTAAAGGGGCTTGGGAGCAGCTGCATCACCGATATTTAAGCCAATGATTTTCATCGCAGGTCTTTTAAGTATGCTGACAATAATTGTGGCAGTATGCCATTTGACAGGGAACTATCATGAATAAACCGATTAAAGTTGTGGTTATAGGATGTGGGCACATGGGGGCATCTCACGCCCGAGCCTATCATATGCTGGACGGATTCGAGCTGGTGGGCCTGGTAGCTAGTACACCGACGCGGCGAAGTCCCCTGGCTGCCGAGCTGGGCGGAGTGGCCGAGTTTGACAGCCTGGAGGCGGCCATCGAGACCGCCAGGCCGGATGCGCTGTCGATCAATACCTACCCTGACAGCCACTACGAATTCGCCCTGAAGGGCCTGGATGCCGGTCTTCACCTGTTCGTGGAAAAGCCGCTGGCGACGACGGTTGAGCAGGCTCGGGAGCTGGCGGACTTGGCCCGGCAGACCGGCCGGAAGGTCGTGGTGGGCTATATCCTGCGCCAGCATCCGGCCTGGGCCAGGTTCATTGAAATAGCCCGCACCCTGGGCAAGCCCCTGGTGATGCGGATGAACCTGAATCAGCAGAGCAGCGGTGCTGAATGGGAGACCCATAAGCGCCTTATGGAGAGCATGTCGCCTATCGTGGACTGCGGCGTGCACTACGTGGACGTCATGTGCCAGATGACCCGCAGCAGGCCGGTGCGTGTCCAGGCCATCGGTGCCCGCCTGGCCGAGGAGCTGGCGCCGGAGATGTACAACTATGGCCAGCTGCAGGTGGTCTTTGAAGAC
>CAZQOY010000003.1:0-12535 GCA_964595095.1 uncultured bacterium
GGCTCGGTAGCTCAGTTGGTAGAGCAGTGGACTGAAAATCCATGTGTCGGCAGTTCAATTCTGTCCCGAGCCACGCGAAGCGTGGCGAGGGGATAATCCCGCCAACGGCGGGGTCCCGAGCCACGAGAAAGCCCCGGTTATACCGGGGCTTTTCAGTTTCTGGTTTCGCCCTACTTCAACAACACCCCCGCATCCTGCGGGACTACTCTGACGCTTATTTTAATAACAGCATCTTGATGGACTTGGTGGACTCTGGCATTACACCTGCCGTCCTCAAGCGTCGCACGGTGGAAAGACGCAGTATGAAGTGCTCAGAGCCAAACTTGAAAGTAACTTCCAGTGTCAACCGTAGTCTTTAGGATCACAGTTCCGGGAAAACTCAGATATGGGTGAGGGATCATAGAGTTGCCGAAGCTACAGATTTGCTTTGTACACTTGGTTCGCTTTGGAGATGAGTTAGGATGGGAGGCCGACGAGTAAGTACGGCAGGGGCTTGATACGGACTGTTAATTCATATGTATGGAGTTGATTGGGTGTTAAGAGGCAGCAGTGTGATACATGATTGAATAATCCCTGCCTGCAGAATAATTTACGGGAGAAAATTATTAGAACGATCACCTCAATGGCAGAAATTGGTGGAGACCAAACTGTTAACTGCAATGCATAGAACAAAACATCCGGCGTCTATTTTTATCGGACTAATACGGGTCAATTTGAAAAGATACGGAAAATGTCGCTGTGTGAGTGGGAAGAATATATAATGAGAAGTCAAAAAAGATCTCTTGTTATTTTAAGATTATTGTCACGTACTCTTGTCTTTATATTTCTATCCACAGCCATTCTTTATGCTCAGGCACCGGAGATGGAATGGGCCACTGGATATGGAACGGATTACGGGAACCACGTGCATCATGGAATGCAGACCCGGGATGGCGGATATATCGCTGTGGGGGATAGCTGGGATGAAACCCGTCACTCAAATATGCTGATTGTCAAGACCGACGCACAGGGGCAATTGGTGTGGCAAAAAATAATCGGGGATAAGAATCAAGACGATATGGCAAATAGCGTCTGTCAAGACCAAAGGGGAGACTTTTATATTGCCGGCGCTCTGGTATCCAGGGGAGAACAGGAAAGCGCGATGATTAAAATCAGCCAATCCGGGAAACTGATTTGGCAGAATATTTATCCCCATGCTGGCGCTGACGTCATCGAAGGCATCAGTCTTACCCTCGACGGAGGATTGGTGGCAACAGGTTACTGCCAGAGTGATATCTACGGTCCGAGATTTATCGTTATGGACGGAAAAGGTCTTCTCATGAAGATGGATGCAGATGGCAATGTACTATGGGATAAAACACTTGTCTCTCTTCCTCAAGGCATGATGGCCTATGAAATCGATGAGGGGTATGCCATTGCAGGAACTGTCTGGAAATATAAAGGAGGAAAACAGGATCACCAGGACGTGTGTCTTGTCATCACGGACCATGAGGGAAACGAACAATGGAACGGGACTTACGGGGATACCAGTGAAGGGGACCAGTGTTATGATTTTGCTGTCACATCAGATGGAGGATATATCTTTGCCGGTCATACCCGGTCCTACGGAGTCGCCAACTGGGATTTCTTTCTTTTAAAAGTAGGCAAAGACCGAAACGAACAGTGGCATCGGACTTTTGGTCAGCCCAGGGGCTACGATCCCCATTATATCCATGACGAAAGTTATGGGGTGAAAGAGACACATGACGGCGGGTTCGCGATGGTGGGAGGTACGGGTGATGAATATCCATACTCCGAATCGGGGCACTCGAAAGGCCCTTCGGATTTATGGTTGGCTTATCTGGTGAAAACCGATGCTCATGGCAATTTGGAGTGGGAAGGTATCTACGGAAATCCATCCGGACATAACGCGGGTGAATACCTTGACGTCACCCGAGATGGGGGATTCATCATTTTTTCGGACTCAGACACCTATGGTGATATGAAACAAAACAGTTTTGGTTTTATAAAAATCAAACCTGACAGAAATGGAGGAAAATAAGAATAAATCGTAGCCCTTTATACATTCTGATTTTTGTCCCAGAGCAGGTCTTCAGAAGATTTTACACAGTTTGAACCAAATACAAAGAGAGACATCTTGTGTTTCCTAGGTTTAGTTCGCGCCTCTTCTGAACCGTGCCAGCGAAGTCTTAAACTGGTCACCACTGGTCACCATTGGTCAAATTTGTACCCCGCCAAAGGCGGCGGCTTGCCCCGTTTTCCTGCCACTTTTTGTATTTCACGACGGTAGGGATATGGACTGAACCCCGCATGCTGCGGGGGATCCCCGCTTTCAGCGGGATGCAATCCATCCGTCAAAAGCCGGACAGGTGTGTCGGCAGTTCTCCCCGCTTCCTGCGGGGCTAGTCCCGCCGCAGGCGGGGATTCCGTCCCGAACCACCAAGAACAAAACCCCGGTAGACGGGGCTTCCATCTTCATCCAGCATCAAGCATCCAGCCCTTCGGTCCACTAGTTGGGGGACTCAGGGCAGACTCACTTCAACAGCATCCTGAAGGGCCTGGATGGCATAAGGCCAGCCAGCGGAGCTGTCGGAACTCGCCTTTATAATAACGTAAATACTATCATGACTTCGGGTGGATCTCAGTCAGGGGGAATCAATAACCGACCTTAAAACCGGTATATTCGTTATCATATTGCAGAACTTCCACCTTGATGTCAGCAACCCGCGCCAGCGGCGGACCTTGCCTGGCCCATTGAATGAGCCGGTCCACTTCAGCATCGTTGCCCTCGGCCACGAATTCAACATCACCATTAACCATATTCCGGACATACCCGTTAACGCCTAACTGTTGAGCCTTATCGCGGGTAGCTGCCCTGAACCATACCCCTTGGACTCTCCCGGTAACTACTACTCGTACTTTCTTCATCGTATTGCGCCTTATGTAAAGGCTCGCCGCCTGGCCTATATTTCTCCGGGTTGGCTATTTAACTGAATTCCTGAGATAGTTGAAAAGTAGCTAAGTGAATCCTCAATATCAACGGAATTCTACCAACCAGGTGTACAGTATAGTTCTGCTCCCCCTGGATGAGATGCCCCTCCGGCGTTCGGTGAGTTCGGCGGTCAAGAGCGATATCCCGGTTGTGATCCTCGATTCCGGGCTCAAGGGCTCGGAGGATGTGTATGCCGCACTTTCGGAGGGGTTTTGATCGCAGGTGATTTGTGGTTAAAATAATTATTATATTCACTGCCTTAATTGCCGTTACTTCAACCGGCGTCATATAACGCTGATCATACCGGGACAAGGAGGGCCTGAATATGCGTAAGTGGGTCCAGTGGCTGGTGATAGGAGCCATTGTCATAGGGAACGTGGTTTGTGGATCAAAAAGCGCAGGCGACAACACAACCGTTTCCGTGATTCCCGAAAGGACCCCCAATGAGTTCACCCAGTCCGTGGCTGCCGGGGCTATCCACGCCTCCACCGGGTCGAGTGTTGGGACGAGCGTAATCGGTGCCGGGGAAAGGAATGACCCCTCGCAGCGAACCGGCGTGGTGGAGAGTCTCATCAGCCTGTCGATCGCTGATTGGTCGATCCTCATTATCTATATCGCCTTCGTGCTCGGCATGGGCTTTTATCTGAAGCGCTATACCAGGACGGACGAGGACTTCTTCCTGGCGGGGCGGAAAAACAGCGCCTGGGTGGCCGGTGTGGCCTTCATGTCAGCCAACATGGGCGCGATGGAGGTAATCGGCTACACCGGGACGGCGGTCAAGTACGGCATCCACTGTGCGCATTTCTACCTGATAGGGGCGGTGCCGGCCATGCTGGTCCTGGGCATATTCATGATGCCCTTCTACTACAGCGGCCGGATCAAGTCCATCCCCGGCTACCTGAAGGAGCGGTTCGACGAGAAGACCCGCGTGTTCAACGCGTTCATCTTTTCCATCATGATGGTGCTGGTCTCGGGGATATCGCTGTACCTGTTGGCGTTGATCATGCGGGCGTTCCTGGGCTGGGACTGGCACATGAGCGTCTGGGTGGCGGCGGGGCTGGTGGCGCTGTACGTATCCCTGAGCGGCCTGATGTCCGCGATTTTCACCGAGGTGATCCAGTTCTTCCTGATCTGGGCGGGCATCCTGATCCTGCCGCTTTTCGGCTTTATCGATATCGGCGGCCCGGCGGAGGTCTGGGCGCGCCTGGCCGAAATCACCCAGGGGCCGATAACCGGGAGCGGTTCGGTGGCCGCGATTGCTCCGGGGGGCTATACCTCGCTGTGGGCCAGCACCGCCGACCCGGGCCTGAACCCAATGCAGATGACCTGGATGGGGATTGTCTTCGGCCTGGGCATGACTATCGCCTTCGGCTACTGGACCACCGACTTCCTGATCATCCAGCGCGCTTTCTCGGCCCGGGACCTGCGTTCGGCGCGCCTGACCCCGATCATCGGCTCGTATTTCAAGATCCTCCTGGGCATCGTGGTGGTCAGCACCGGCATCATTGCCCTGGCTCTGATGCAGGACCCCGATAGCGGGTTCCAGCTGCTGGCAAGGGCGGACGGCAGCGGATTGCCCGACTATGACTCGGCCCTGCCGCTGATGATGGCGCGCTATTTCCCGCAAGGCCTGATCGGATTGGGGATCACCGCGATCGTGGCGATGCTCATGGCCGGGCAGGCCGGGAACATGAGCGCCTTTGCGGCGGTGTGGACCTACGATCTTTACCAGGCGGTGTTCCACAAGGACGCCTCCCCGGCGCAGCTGGTCCGGATGGGCCGGGTGGCGACAGTGTGCGGCCTGCTCCTGGCCGTGGCCGGGGCCTACTGGGCCAGAACCATGCCCACTGTTATCGATTATCTCCAGGCGATCTCCTCCATGATCCTGGCCCCGGGGGTGGCTATCATCCTGCTGGGCATGTTCTTCAAGCGGATCACGCCGCACGGGGCTTTCTGGGGCATGCTGGTGGGGTGCGGCGCTTCCTTCGGACTGTTCCTGCTGCAGCAGCTGGATGTCATCAAGCCCAGCGATATCACTCCCATTGAGAACGCGGGCTTCATGGCCGCCAACTTCTGGCGCGCCCTGTGGGCCTGGCTGATCGCCGCCGGTCTGGCCATCGTTATCAGCATTTTCACCGCCAGGCGCTCGGACCAGGAGCTGGAAGGCCTGGTATGGGGACTGACAAAAGTCAAGCGCGACGAGCAGGTCGCCCTCTACCACACGCCGACGTTCTGGGCCGTCATCACGCTGATAATCTTCATCGTGCTCAACGTTCTCTTATGGTAATTAATAAAGGCGACCGATATGACAGAACAGAGTAATACTAAGCCCAAAGGCATGCGGCCCATCTGGTATTTCGCCGGGTGGTTGTTGCTGATCATCGGGCTTATCGTGATCGGGACAGGGCTCTTCGAGCTGGTTTTCCCACCACAAACGAAGACGGTGCTTTATGAGCTTCACGCGAGTATCTGGTGGGGCGGGATCATCGCCATCGCCGGTCTGATCTTATCCTGGCGCACCAGGAACATGATCGTCGAATGAACTCTGAGACAGACCTCGCCGGCACGAGAAATCTGCTGCTGGGACTTTCGCTGGAGCTGGGGAAGCCGGGGAACCGCCTGGCAATACTTGGCGAGGGGAACACCTCGGCACTTGTGGATGACGATACCTTCCTGGTCAAGGCCAGCGGCAGTCAGCTGGGTACCCTGGATCTCCGCCAGCTGCCGCAGGTTCGCTTTGACCGTATACTGCCTTTACTGGATCAGGAGTTCGACGAGGAGGCCACCGAGGCGGCCCTGCTGGCGGCCCTGATCGACCCCGACGCACCCAGACCGTCAGTGGAGACCGCCTTTCATGCCTGGCTCCTGCAGCAGGAGGGGGTAAATTTTGTCGGCCATACCCACCCGGTGGAGGTAAACAAGATACTCTGCTCCGATAAGGCCGAGCTTTTTGCGCGGCGGCGCCTCTTCCCGGATGAGGTCGTCTGCTGCGGATGCCAGTCGTTGCTGGTGGATTATGCCAACCCGGGCGTCGATCTGGCCCTGGCGATCCGCAGCGGATGGCAGCAGTTCACGGGCGAGACCGGCCTTGCGCCGAAGCTCATCCTGCTGCGAAACCACGGCATTATCGCCGTCGGCTCCACGCCGGGGTCGGTACTGGCGACAACCGCCGTGGCCGTAAAGGCGGCAGAGATATTCAACGGCGCTCATGCTCTGGGCGAGGTGGTCTTCATGGCCCCCGAAGAGGTGGAGCGTATCCATAACCGCCTGGACGAGCAGTACCGCCGG
This sequence comes from uncultured bacterium, assembly GCA_964595095.1. Lineage (GTDB taxonomy): Bacteria > Fidelibacterota > Marinisomatia > SCGC-AAA003-L08 > TS1B11. The sequence goes on from CAZQOY010000003.1 coordinate 6,281, forward strand.
GAGCAGCTTAACCTGGACTGAGGCCCTTCGGTCTGCCAGCCTCGCCTGTAGGGCTACGGCCCGAGGGCTGGCGGACTCAGGCTCGCCCGTTGGGCTACGCCCGGAGGGGCAGGTCCCTTTGAAAGCTCAAGGGGCATAGAACAACTGACTGGAGGAAAAGTACATGTCGCTGAAATATCTGAAGGACAAGTGGGATCCCAAACTGGCCGGGAACCTCAACGAGGCCGATGCCTTGACCTACCGGTCCAACCTGCTCGGCTCGGACCTGCGCATCACCAATTTCGGGGGCGGCAATACCTCGTCAAAGATTGTACAGACTGACCCGCTTACGGGACAGCAGGTGGAAGTGCTGTGGGTCAAGGGGTCCGGCGGGGATCTCGGCTCAATGAAACGGGACGGCTTCGCCCGCCTGTATATGGACAAGTTCCTGGCCCTGAAAGGCCGCTACCGGGGCAAGGACAACGAAGATGAAATGGTCGGCTACTACCCTTTGTGCCGGTTTGGCCTGCACGACCGCCCGGCTTCCATCGACACGCCGCTGCACGGTCTTATGCCCTTCAAGCATATTGATCACACCCACCCGGACTGGGGTATCGCCCTGGCTGCTACCGCCAATGGCCGGAAACTGCTGGCGGAGTTCAACAGACGGTTCGACCGCCACCTGATCTGGGTGCCGTGGCGGCGTCCGGGGTATGAGCTGGGTGTGATGCTGGCCGAAGCCCTTGAGGCCAACCCCCAGGCCGACGGCATTGTCCTGGCCTCGCATGGACTGATGACCTGGGGAGATGACCAGTACGAATGCTACCGCAGCACCATCGAGATCATTGACGCCCTGGGGCAGTTTGTGGTGGAGAAAATCGAAGCCAGTGGGCAGGAGCTCTTTGGCGGTCCTCGCTGCCGGCCCCGCGATGACCGGCGTGAGGTTGCCTCCCGCATCCTGCCGTTTGTGCGCGGGCGGGTGGGACAAGCCCCTTCGACTGGCTCAGGACAGGCCCAGGGACTCATCGGACAATTGGTGGACCTGCCGGAGGCACTTCGTTTTGTATGCAGCCGGGACGCTCAACGGCTGGCCTACCAGGGCACCAGCTGTCCGGACCACTTCATCCGCACCAAAGTGCGTCCCTTTTACGTTGACTGGGATCCTCAAAAAGGGGACCTCGACGCACTCAAGGAAGCCGTAGAGACCGGCCTGGCCCAATACCGGCGGGATTACGCCGACTATTACCAGGCCCACCAGACAGCCGACTCCCCCGCCATGCGCGACCCCAATCCCACGGTAGTTCTGATCCCGGGGTTGGGCATGTTGAGTTTCGGCAAGAGTAAAAAGGAAGCCCGCATAACCGGCGAGTTCTACGTCAACGCCATTCACGTTATGGAGGGTGCTACGGCCCTGGCGGATGGCACTATGGATGAGGACATCGATCCCGACCGGGTAGTGAACAACTACGTGGCTCTCTCGCTGGCGGAGGCCTTTGGCATCGAGTACTGGGCCCTGGAGGAGGCTAAGCTCCAGCGGCAGCCGCCGGAGAAGGAAATGGCCCGCCGGGTCGCAGTGGTGGTGGGGGGCGGCTGCGGCATCGGCCGGGAGTTCTGCACCCGCCTGGTACGGGAAGGTGCCCACGTGGTGGTAGCTGACCAGAACGAAGTCGCTACGCAGGAAACGACCGACCAACTGAAGCAGAGCTTCGGCGAGGACGTGGCTCTGGCTGTTTCCCTGGATATCACCCTGCGGGAGACCGTCACGAAGGCCCTGAGGGAAGCGGCGCTGCATTTTGGCGGCGTGGATGACCTTATCAACACGGCGGCTGTCTTTCTCCCGCCCGACAGGGGTGACAGCTTCCTGGATGCCACCTGGGACACGGTCCTGAAGATCAACGTAACCGGCAACATCATTCTGGTAGAGGAGTTCGCGGCGCTGATCGGTGAACAGGGCTCGGAGGGATCGGTCCTGCTGACCAGCTCGGCCAACGCCGTGGTTCCCAAGATCGGCAGTGAGCCCTACGATGCCAGCAAGGCGGCGGTGAGTCATCTTATCCGGGAACTGGCTGTCCGGTATGCGCCCAAGATCCGGGTCAACGGGATCAGCCCGGCCACGGTCATCGAGGGCAGTTCCATGTTTCCCAGGGAGCGGGTCATGGCCAGTCTCAGTAAATACAATATTGACTTTGATGAGAACGAGGAAACCGGAGCTCTAGTCGAAAAACTGGCGGGTTTTTATGCCCGGCGGACACTGACCCACCGCCCCATCCGTCCCCTGGACGTGGTGGAGGCCGGCTACTTCCTGGTCAGTCCCCGCTCCAACCGCACCACCGGGCACGTTATCCCGGTGGACGGGGGCCTTAAGGAGGCGTTTTTGCGGTAGCTGAGGTTGGCGGGTGAGGTAAAACAGGCAATTCGCCAAAATATTAGTGCGTTCTTTAATCTCTTTTGATTATTTCGAGGGAACTCCTGACGAACAGTGACAATCACAGCGATGGGGTGTCGGACATCAAATCATTGGTCCAGCAGTTTGTGGTGGCTGCCGGGCTGGCCGGGGCCACGGTTGAGCGAGTGGCCCGTTCGCATGAGTCCCTGAAGGATGCCGTCCAGCGGGTTCTATCGGGTGAGAATAAAGCTCTGCTGGCCGAGCCTGACGACCTGCCGCCTGAGCTGTGGGACCCGCTGCGAAGTCTGGAACAGGTGGTTGACCACCCGACGGACAGCCAGCTGCGTTCGGCCATGGTGGGCATCACCGACGCCTTCGCCGGAGTGGCCCGCACCGGCTCCGTTTGCGTGGCCCTGACCGGGAGCCTGGGGGGCGCGGTCAGCTTGTTTCCCCGCCGCCACGTTGCTGTCCTGGAGACCCGCAGTATCGTGGCCCGTCCCAGGGATGTTTTCACTGCCGGGCAGCTGGAGAACAGGGGCCTGGAGCGCAGCTTCGTCTTTATCACCGGGCCCAGCGTGACCGCCGACATGGGCGAGCTGGTGCGGGGTGTGCACGGCCCCGATCACCTGCACATAATCATCCTGGAAGGGTAAGTGATGGCCGGTTTCAGCGAGGCAGATACCGTGCACCCAATTCACCCCAGGGAGGTGGCGGACAAGAGCGTGAAGGGCTCCCTCTCCAAGGCTATACGGATGGCCCTGGATGTTGAGAGCGAGGCGGTGCGGCGCAACACCCGGACCTTCAACGAGGGGCGCTACCGGGCCACGGCCGCCATTGAGGACTACGAGCAGCTGAAGGACCGCGCCCGGGCCATCAAGGAGGCAGCCATTGACAACCTGCCGGAGCTGCTAACGAAGCTGGAGGCCGCGGTTACCTCCCGAGGCGGTCATTTTCACCTGGCCCGCGACGCCGCCGACGCCTGCCACTATATTAAAAAAGTATGCCTGCAATGCCAGGCGCGGCTGGTGGTGAAAGCCAAATCCATGACCACCGAAGAGATCAGACTCAACGGCGTCCTGGAGCAGGCGGGCATCGAGGTGGTAGAGACCGACCTGGCCGAGTTCATCCTGCAGGTGTCCGGTGAGCAGCCCTCCCACATCGTAGCCCCGGCCATCCATCGCAGCCGGGAGCGCATCTCGCGGCTGTTCAAGGATGCCTTCGAGACCGACCGCCCCCTGGACACCGGCGAGGACCTGACCAGATTCGCCCGCGACTACCTCCGGGAGAAGTTCCTGACCGCCGATATCGGCATCAGCGGGGCCAACGTCATCGCCGCCGATACGGGGACCCTGATGCTGGTGGAGAGCGAAGGCAACATCCGCATGGTCACCCAGGCTCCACCGGTGCATATTGCCGTGGCGGGTGTGGAGAAGGTGGTGCCCCGGCGGGAAGACCTGGCTCCCTTTATCGAGCTGCTGGGACCCAGCGGCACGGGGCAGCCCCTGACTTCCTATACCAGCGTCATCGCGCCCCCCCTGGATTACCCGTCCTTTTCCTTCGGCGGCCCGCCCGCCCAGGACCGCCAGTTCCACCTGGTCCTGATCGACAACGGCCGCATGTCCATGAGAGAGGACCCCGTCTTCAGAGAGGCGCTCTACTGCATCCGGTGCGGCGCCTGCCTGAATGTCTGTGCCAACTTCCAGGCCGTGGGCGGCCACGCATTCGGTGGGGAGACCTATTCCGGCGGCATCGGCGGATCGTGGGAAGCTGGGACGGGGACACTGCAGAAGGCCCGTTTCGCCGAACTGTGCACCGGCTGTTCCCGGTGTATCCCCCAGTGTCCTGTCAGGATAGACATTCCCTGGCTCAATACGGTCCTGAAAAGCCGCCTCGACCAGGCTGGCGGTGGCGTTCCCCTTCAGAAACAGCTTTTCGGGAATTTTCACTTGCTCGCCGGGTGGGGCAGCCGCCTGGCCCCGTTTGCCGGCTGGGTTTGGGGTTTGCATCTTTCCCGCTTGGTGATGGAGAAGCTGGCAGGGGTGGATCGTCGTCCCGACCTGCCCTCCTTTGCCGCCCGGACGTTGACGCGCCAATATCGTCAATGGCGTAAGAAACGGGCTCCGCAGGTCCAGCCTGCCGGGCGGGAGACACGCCGAAGGGCCGCCCTCCTGTTCGCGGACGTCTATACCAACTACACCCACCCGCAGCGGGGGATGGCGACCGTCAGGGTGCTGGAGCGCCTTGGTGTTCAGGTCGAGCTGAGCAAAGTAATAGCTGAGGGCCGGGCCTCCCTGTCGCAGGGGATGATCACCAGGGCCGGCCAGAGGGCCGGGAATATCGCGGCTTACCTTGAGGACCACATTGACCAGGGCCGGGATATCGTTGTTGTGGAGCCCAGCGTGCTGGCCCTCTTCCGGCACGATTACCGGCACCTGCTGAAGGACCCGGCCGTTTTTGAGAAGCTTAAAGCCCACAGTTACGACCCGATGGAATATCTCCAGACGGTGATAGCCGAAGATGACCTTAAATTGGAACATGTTTTCGACGTTGATAAGTCAAATGGGAAAAGGGTCTTTTTCCACGGCCATTGCCAGCAGAAGACCATTGACGCAGTCGGCCCGACCGTAGACTTGCTGCGGCGGCTTGGCTTTGATGTTTCCACTTCCAGCGCCGAATGCTGCGGCATGGCGGGGAGTTTCGGGTATAAACAGGAGTATCACGAGCTGAGCATGAGCGTCGGCGAAGACCTGTTCGATCAAATTCGACAAGCAGAAACACCCGGCACTGACCGGATCATCCTGGCCAGCGGTATCTCGTGCTGCGAACAGATCCGCGCAGGGACTGGCCGCCCGGTGCTGCATCCGATGGAGCTGTTGGCGGGGATCATGCTCTAGTATCCCAAAACAACTCAGTACAAACCGGGGAGGATATTATGCCAGCGAAGAAATTATCTCAAGATACGCACACCAGGCCGGAAGGTCCGGTGATCGGGGTGTTCTCAACCTGCGATCCCCGCATTGACGAAGAATCGCGGGAGCGGACGAAAAATATTATCAGAATGGTGGCCGAGGCGCTGTCAGAGGATGTGAAGCTGCCGGATGGGTCTGATGTTCCGGTTGTCTATTCCGACGTGCTCGTCGAGGGGGAAGTGCAGGCCGACACAGTAGCCCGGCAGTTCCAGGACAGCGGGGTCAACATCCTGGTCGGGGTGCCCGATACCTGGGCCTTCCCGCAGCTGACCCTGATATCCCTGCTGAGCCATTTTCCCGAAGGCACGCCGGTAAACCTAACCTGCGGCAACAGCGCCCCCAAGCCGGGGGTGGTCTTCACCCACGCGGCCTCGGGGGCCGTCTCCCAATATGGCCGGCTGATCCATATTAACGTCGGTAACTGGCCCGACACCGGGCTGGAGCCGGAAATGAGCGGGCAGACCAGGAAAGCGCTGGTGGATTGGGCTTATGGGGCTATGGCTTACCAAGGGCTAAAAGGCCGGAGGGTGGTTGTCCTGGGGCACGATTCCATGGGCATGGAGACGGGCCTGGCCCACGTGCTGGAGACCCGCAACACTTTCGGCCTGGAGATCACCCGGCTGGACATGAAACTGCTGGCCGACATGCTCCGAAAGAAGGCCTACGACGATCAGGAACTGAAGGCCTTGAGGGGCTGGCTGGATGAGAATGCCGGGGCCCGCATCGAGCTGCCCCGCGATGAGGACTGCGAACACCTCAATCAGAGCCTGGCCATGTACCTGATCGTGCGGGACCTCATGCGCGACCTGAACGCCGTAGGCGGCGGCTTCATGGGCCAGCTGGAGTGGGGCTCCGACCGTAGGGGTATTCCCCTGCCCATAGCCGACATCATGGAGTCGCTGTTCAATTCCACCTTCGATC
>CAZQOY010000003.1:12545-13126 GCA_964595095.1 uncultured bacterium
GATCACAATGGCCCCAAAGCGGCAGTGCCCTACGCCACCGAAGCCGACGTCCAGGGCCTGCTTACCATGCTGTTCATGACCTGGCTGTCCGGCGGGAACCCGCCCCTGTTCATGGACTTCAGGAAGGTCTGGGAGCCGTGGGAGCTCAGGGAGCTGGCCGGGAAGCTTAAGATCAAGCTGACGGGTGATACCCTCTGGGAGCAAGCGGGCATCGTGGACGGCAACAACTCGGGTTCGGCCTCGCTTGACTGGGCGGCCGGGCCGGGGGCCAAGGTGGCCGATATTATGAAGAACGTCTCCTTCCCCCTGGCCGTCGAGTACTACTTCCCCGGCATGGGCAACTCGGTCACCTTCATCAGCCCCGGAGGTATTGAGGGGATTGCCGCCCGCCTGACCTACAGCACCCTTTCGGGGATGTTTTCCCTGGTCTGGGATGAGGCCGTCACCGTTGACCTGCCGGAGAAAATTGCCGTGGCGGTATGCAACGCCTCCGACCCCACCTGGCCGCATACCTTTATCACGCCCAGGCACGCCACCATGGCCGAGTACAAGCAGTATGCGCCGGCCAACCACCTCCACAT
>CAZQOY010000003.1:13136-27540 GCA_964595095.1 uncultured bacterium
CACATGACGTGGGACCTGGCAACGGCCCGGCTGCAGTACTGGATGGACCTGGCCAACGTCCTGTCGGTTACGCCCTGGCAGAGAATGCCCGCCTTCCGGGAGACTGTGGACCGGCCGCTGCCGCTGCTTTACCTGGTGAACGGCGGTGAGGACAACGCGAAGCTGCTCCGGGGCAGATCGGGCCGGTCGTGATCTGTCTCCTTGTGCAATGACCCCTCAACCCGCCACCTATCTCGCTTTTGACCTGGGCGCCTCCAGTGTTCGAGCCATTCTGGGCACCCTCGAAGGGGACCGACTGCGCCTGGAAGATATTCATCGTTTCCAGACACCCATCATCGAGGCCGGTGAGCGGTTGTACTGGGATCTGGATGCGCTCTGGCGCGAGCTCAATGTGGGTCTTGAGCATGCCCTCCAGTCCACCCCCAGCCTGCGGAGCCTCTCCGTTGACTCCTGGGGTGTCGATTACGTACCGCTGGACGATGACGGAAAGCCGGTTCGCAACGCCTATTGCTACCGCGACCCCCGCATCCTGGGAATGATGGATAAGGTGCACGGGCATATTCCCGCACGCGACATTTACGCCTCTACCGGCATCCAGTTCATGGAAATCAACACCCTCTATCAGGTGTATGCCGATCTGAAGCTGGAACCCGAGCTCTTTAAGCGCACGTCAAACCGGTTGATGATGGCCGATTATTTCAACTACCTCTTTGGCGGTCGCGCCGTGGCCGAAGTCTCACTGGCCAGCACAACCCAACTGATGGATGCGCGAAAGCATGCCTGGTCGGTTGAACTGATGGATCGGTTGGGGATGTCAGCGGCGGCCTGGCCCGAGATCGTGCCCTCGGGTACCCGGCTGGGCAAAGTGTCATCAGGCGGGGCTGAAACGGAAGTGATCGCCGGTTGTTCGCACGATACGGCCTGCGCGGTCGCCGCCGTGCCGGCAGAGGAAGGTACCCGGTGGGCTTACTTGAGCTCCGGGACCTGGTCACTGCTGGGCGTTGAACTGCCGAAACCCCTGATTACTGAAGCCGCCCGGCGGGCCGGTTTCACCAACGAGGCCGGGCTGGATGGTACCATTCGTTTCCTGAAAAATATAACGGGGCTGTGGGTCCTGCAGGAATGCGAAAGGGAGTGGAAGGCCGCTGGTGAGCACATCGACTATGATACGTTACTGCACGAAGCCGCGGCGGTAAAGCCCAGCGGTGCATCCATCGACCTGAATGACCAGCGTTTTAACTTGCGCGGGAACATGCCGCAGAAGATCCGGGATTACTGTCGGGAGCAGGGGCTTCCACTGCCCCGGTCACGGGGAGAAATCGTCCGGGTTATCCTGGAGAGCCTGGCCGGAGCCTGCCGGCTCACACTCCACGACCTGGAAAGGGTGATTGATGATCGAATAGAAGTGCTGCACATTGTGGGGGGCGGCTCGCTCAATAGCTTGCTGTGCCAGCTGACCGCCGACGCCTGTGGCTGCCGGGTTGTGGCCGGCCCGGCCGAGGCAACCGCGCTGGGGAACCTGCTGGTACAGGCCCGGGCCATGAAGGACCTGCCGGGGGATGTCTCTGTCCGCGAGGTGGTGCGCCGGAGCTGCGAGCTGAGAGTGTACGAACCGCTCCTGCCCCCGCCATAGTCCCGCCGAAGGCGGGGTCTTTAATCCCGCCGCAGGCGGGGCTAATCTCCGGAACCCCCGGCTCAGGCGTAGTCCAGCCCAGCCTCCCTGAATAAAAAACCCAGACAAAACCCCGCCGTTTTTCCGCATTTTGAAGTTTTCGCCCGACGAGGGTATAGCAGGCAGCGGTGCGGAAAATACGAGTGGGCACGACGTGTTTCATGCGGCTACGATACGGCAAAAGGGACGGCTTGTCGTTCGCCTGGTGCGCGAGGTGCGCGAAAATCAGCAGTCAGCGATCAGCCGCGATCAGTAAGGAACTAACCGCCAAGGGCACCAAGGGAAACAATCGACAGTAACGGGGCCCTCACTTCCTCCTTTCCCATATCATCGGGGTGGGTTTTGTTGTGAAACAGGATGAACCTCTTGATCCACTGAACATACGTCGTATTATGATTGACACCTCGGGCCTTGCTAGGTAATATCGACTTGGTATTAAGCAGAATATGATATTCTCAGTATGGGTAGGTTTTCTTCATAAATGATAGTTAGGCGAGGAGAACTTAAAATGAGAAAAGTTTTTATCGGATTGGTTAGCATAACGATAATCCTGTCTTCTTTGCCCGGCCTTGTTTTGGCAGGTTCGCTGGATAAGGCGGGAACACAATGGGTTCCGTATCTCGAGTGGAGCCTGACCAATTCGTCATATGGAGGCAATCCATATGATCTGGTAGCAACGGTTACCTTCACCCACGCGGAAAGCGGTGAAAAAATAACCACCGAGATGTTCTATGCCGGCGGAAGCACCTGGAAGTTTCGCTTTACCGGAACTCAAGCCGGAACCTGGTCTTTTACTACCTCAAGCAGTGATTCAGAACTTAGTGGCAAAACCGGCACAGTGACCATTACTCCGAATTCCGCTGTCCACGGATTTGTAAAAAAGTTCAACCAGAAGTGGGGTTGGCAGGGAACCGAGACTGCATTTGTGCCGCAGTTTGTTATGTACCGGACTCCCACTACATATTATAATCGGCCTTCCCTAATTGATAATGATATCGACACTTTTATGAACGAGCACGGCTTCAACGGATTTCACACCAATGCTAGTTGTCGCTGGTTCGATATTAGTGAAGATACCTATGACAATATCAGCACCCCCAATCCTGATATACGGACATTTGAGGCGCTTGAGCTGCTTATTACCAAAGTCCATGCTGCGGGAGGCCTGGTTCATATTTGGGCCTGGGGTGACCAACAACGGCATCAGACACCGGTAAAGTGGGGTATTAACGGTGCAGAAGACAAACGGCTTCAGCGCTATATTGCGGCAAGACTCGGACCACTGCCGGGATGGAGTATGGGGTATGGGTTCGACCTGGATGAATGGGTAACGGCTTCCCAGCTTAAGACCTGGCGTGATTACATGCATAGTAAATTCGGCTGGCCGCACTTCTTAGGAGGACGTCCGATCGGTCCTAATCGTGGAACAGATCACTCAGCCTATGTGATCTGGAATGAACCGCTTGACTATTCAAGCTATGAGCACCACCAGCCCGACTATGATGTCTATGTTGCTGCCCTTCAGGCAGTACCGGGACAGCCGGCTTTCTCCGAAGACCGTTTTCGGATGCGGAGCGGCGGTTATCCTGATAAAGATTACGATATGGAAAGGACAAGACACGGCCTGTGGCATTCCGCCATGGCCGGAGGGGTAGCGAATATCTGGGGACATCTCTATAACAGTCCGGGAGATGGTGCTTCCGGCCCTTATCCGAATCCGGAATGGATTAAAACAAACGCAGTCTTTTTTGAGGAACGTTTCCTTCCGGACATGAGCCGAGATAATAATATCACCGATGGTATCTGCTTGCGGAATTCTGATAGAAGTAACTACGTTTTTTACAAAGAAAATACAACCTCAATCCAGATGAATTTATCCGCTATGAACGGAGCTCAGCCAGCAGTTGCGGTCGATGCCAGGAAGTCATATGTTGAGATTAGTCTTGGAGCCTTGAGTGCCACAGATCGAATCTGGAGCGCGTCTTATAGTTCTGACTGGGCAGTTGCGGTGGGTGTTTTTGACGGTCCGGCCGCCCCAAGCGACCTGCAAGTGGAATAGCGCAGTCCTTGATGGAATAAAGGAGAAGAGGATTTCACGCCTAACTAACGGATGAAGCTGACGTTTATTCCGCTACGCTCCATAAACGCAGCTTATCCTCGTCGTTCGGTTGAAAGGGGAATACAGCAATGAGAATATTGATTGCACTTGTTGTTTTCTTATGCGCTACAAGTTGTGTAAGCGTGGCGGATGGTGAAGAAGCCGGGGAATTGAGGACGGATAATAGGCGCCAAGAACAAGATAGGCGCTATGATGTTATGAAACTCAGAGAGCTTGCGGGAAAGGGTGAATGGAAAAAGTACTCAGGCAATCCCGTACTCAAGCCGGGGGCAAATGGGGAGTGGGACAGCTGGACTCTTGCGACAATGAACGTTCTGAAAGTTGGTGACACGTGTCACATGTACTATGAGGCCGGTCGTAAGGGAGTCATCGATTTTCAGATTGGACACGCCGTCTCCACAGACGGCATTCATTGGGTGAAGGACCCGGTGAATCCGGTCATACCATTCGGCCAACGCGGCGAATGGGACGACGCGGAAACCTGGGATCCGTTCGTGCTCTACGAAGACGGCATATTCAAGATGTGGTACGGTGGCACCACAGTGCTTGAAGGCAAGCGGGATTTTCAGATTGGCTACGCGACCTCGCGCGACGGAACGCATTTCACCAGAAAGGGCCAGATAAGCCATTATGCGCGCGGTAATGTGGGAGATATGCATGTCGTCCACGATGAGCAATCCGGCAAGTACTACATGTATTACCTGGATAGAAACTACAAGCCGTCGACGCTGTTTCGTGCTGAGTCACCGAATGAAACTGACTTTGATTTTGATAATGCCGTGCGTATCGAAGTTAAGGGCGAAGTGACCGGCTACAGATGCCCTCATGTGTTCATCGACAGCGGTATCTGGTACATGTACTACGGGTTCAAGTACGAGAAAAGAGCGGGCTATGCGACGTCTGCCGATGGCCTGCACTGGGATGTACAGAACACAGCCGTAATCGAAGGGCACGATCCGGAAATACTAAGAATGGCGGACGACCTATACCTGCTGTTCTATTGCCCAACGAAGTACGACATGGGACACAAGCCGGGCTGTGATATCAGAGTCGCGGTTTTCGAGGGAAACCTGAACGAGCTTTTGCTCCAACCGAACCACGCGCTCCAGCGGACGCTACAAAGCCGCGCCGCTGAGCTTAATCGTTCGACCCAGAGGAAATAGAAGAACGATGAGTCATCGATCCCAAAGAGAAAGCAGGATAGCAGTTTGCGGCGTTGCGCTGATGGTATTTGCCTGTGCCACGGTTACACGGTTAGTGGCGCAGGATACCGGAGTTGACCTGAAGCGTAGCAGATTCCTTCTGCTGGACAGTCGCATTATTGAAAACACGGAGAACGCAAAACTTGTTGTGGGAACCGTCGAGAAACACAAGGGCAACCCGCTTTTCGGTGAGGATAAACCTTGGGAGAAACGTTTTGATAATCTGTACGGCAACGTGATTTTTGACAAAGAGGAAATGCTCTACAAGTGCTGGTACAGCCCCTTTATCGTCGATCACTCCTCCAAGGGCATGACACTTGAAGAGCGCAAGGAGAGACCCTATAGAGCACCGGCCGACAGAGAAATGGCCATCTGCTACGCCACCTCCAAAGATGGTATTACCTGGGTCAAACCTGAATTGGGAATTGCGCAATATAATGACAGTAAAGCTAACAATATCCTGTGGCGTGGAAGCGGAGACAGAGGCGAGCATTGGCAAGGGCCCCATGGTTCGGGGATATTCAAGGGCCTTCGCGACCCGGAGCCTAATCGTCGCTACAAGGCGATCTTAAAAGGGGAGATTCTCTCGGTAGCGTTTTCTGCTGACGGAATCCACTGGGACCCACCCATTGCCTGTCCCGATGCTGATGTGGCTGGAGATACCCACAACAATGCCTTCTGGGCACCTACGCTCGGGAAATATGTGGGGATCACGCGCACCTGGGGAGATATGGGTCGGCAGGTAGCCAGGATCGAAAGCAAAGACTTTGTTGAATGGACCAAGGCAGAGGTGGTCTTAGAGGGAATCAGCAAGAATCATCAGACCTACGCCATGCCCGTGTTCTTTCATGGCGGCGTCTATCTTGGCCTGGTTGCCATTCACGAACAAGAATCCGACCGGGTCTGGACTGAATTGGCCTGGAGCCCCGACACGAAGGTGTGGCACCGCATTTCACCCGGCACACCTCTGATCCCTTGTTCGGAGGAAACCCTGGACTATGACTATGGCTGTGTTTACGCCTGCGCGAATCCGGTCTTTCTGAAAGACGAGATCCGACTCTATTATGGCGGAAGCGACTACCTACATTTCGGATGGCGCTGTGGCTCCCTCTGTCTGGCTACACTCAGACCTGACGGTTTTGCGGGTTATGAGCAGGAATCGGAAGGCAGGCCGGCAGTCATAACAACGGCCCCTATTCCCTACGCTGGCCAGACGCTCCAGATTACCGCGAACGTGTCAGAGGGCGGCTCGATCAAGGTGAGTATCGTAGATGAGGACGGGAAAGGCATTGCGACGGCTAAAACCGTCTCAAAGACGGTGACCGACGGACGCCTGAGAATGAACAAGAAGATTAAGGCGGGTGGGATTCGACTCAAATTTGAGTTAAGCAACGCAAAACTCTACTCGTTCAGTTTTGCTGACTAGAACCGGTCGAACAACAGCATCGACCCATACATTTCAAACCGCGCTTCGCACGGTCTGAAACGATGGTCATGCTTACCGTTATTGGGCGGCCTCCGCTTGGCAACGGCGTTGGGGAACCCGCTGGTACAGGCCCGGGCCATGAAGGACCTGCCGGGGGATGTCTCTGTCCGCGAGGTGGTGCGCCGGAGCTGCGAGCTGAGAGTGTACCAGCCGCTGGGGGGAAGCGGTCAGGCCCTTTGACGACGCGGCGCGCCTTCAGGGGCCGGACAACTCAGCGGTCCGTCATTGGTCTCGTCACACTTCGTCGAGCTCAGTGCGACGAGTGTCTGTCCAGCGGTAGATGAGCAGGCCTGCGGATAGCCGGCGTCCACGGTGACAGGTTGTTTTCAATCCAGCAGGCTCCTGACGCCCATCACCCCTTGTTCATCACGCGGCACGATCTATCCAAGTGACTTTATATCAATGTTTATTTTTGGATTAGTCAGAAGTGGGAATTACATTCCGGCATGGGCACAGACACAATATCAGGTTGTGGCCGCCTGGAATGTTTCTTCATAAATAGTAGTTCGGCCCCAGGTCGATCCTCTCGTCTCGGTAAATAGGAGAGATAATGAAACGACGTGATTTTCTAAAAGTAATAGGTCTCAGCACCGCTGCCCTGGGAATGCCCCGAGGTGCAGCAACCGCGGCGACTCCAGACAAGAAACCTAATGTTATCTTTATTCTTACAGATGACCAGGGATACGGGGACTTGAATTGCCACGGCAACAGCTTCATCAAGACCCCGCATATGGACAAGCTGGCCTCGGAAAGTGTAAGCTTCACGGACTTTCATGTCATGACCGTTTGCGCGCCCACTCGCGCTATGCTGATGACAGGTCGCTACCCCATGCGAACCGGTGTCTGGGCCACAGTCGGCAACACCGCTCGCATGAAACGGGGCGAAGTGACCATGGCTGACGTCTTCAAGGCAAACGGCTACCGCACCGGTTTTTTCGGCAAGTGGCATCTGGGCGACAACTATCCTTTCCGTCCCCAGGATCGCGGTTTTGAAGAAGTACTGATGAGTGGCGCCGGGGGTGTCGGCAATACACCGGATTACTGGGCGAATGACTATTTTGACGACACTTTCATGAGAAACGGAAAGTGGGAGAAACATGAGGGATTCTGTACTGATGTCTGGTTCTCTCAAGCCATGAAGTTTATAGAGCAAAATAAGAACCGCCCCTTCTTCTGCTATGTTCCGACCAACGCTCCGCACCTGCCGTTTGTAGCGCCGAAGAAGTACCTGGATAGGTATCGTAATGAGAAGGATCAATCCATACGCGCCTTTTACGCCATGATTACCAACATCGATGACAACATCAGGCGGCTGCGGCAAAAGCTTGTTGAACTGGATATCGAGAAGGACACAATCCTGATCTTCATTACCGACAACGGTTCGGTCATAGGCGGCAGAAAGTACAGTGCCGGTATGCGCGGCCAGAAGGGAAGCGTATGGGACGGCGGACACCGGGTACCATTCTTCATCCGCTGGCCGAACGGAGGTCTGGCAGGCGGACGAAAAGTCGACCGCATCACTGCCGGCACCGATGTTCTTCCGACCCTGATGGAGCTGTGCGGGCTTGAGCGCAAGGAAGGGCCGCCGCTGGACGGCGACAGCCTTGTCCCGCTGCTGAAGGGCAATACAGAAGGTTGGCCGAGCCGCACGATTTTCGTGCAGAGTCAGGGGAGAAAAAACCCCAACCCACGGAAATGGGACAAGACGGCCGTGATGACCGACGAATGGCACTTGGTAAACAATAAGGACCTGAACCAGATCAAAAAGGACCCGGGACAGCAGCACAACATCATTAAGGACCATCCGGAAGTGGTCGCCAGATTGCGTGCGGAGTACGACAAGTGGTGGGCTGTAATAGGAAAGGCCGATCCGGACGAGGGCAAAGAAATCACTATCGGGTCCGACAAAGAGAACCCCTGCAAGTTGACAGGTCATGACATCGACCACTTATGGAATCATGATCAGGTCCTGGAGGGCGTTCCTGCAAGAGGCCCCTGGGACGTGATCGTGGACCGTGATGGTGAATATGAGTTTGAGCTGAGACGCTACCCGGTAGAGGCGAACGCACCGATCAGGGGGACCATCCCCGTACCTGAAGATCTGAAGGACTTCCCTTATAATAGCAACAAGTATGCCATGACTCACAACCGCAGCCAGGAGCTGCCGGTCGTTTCCGCAACATGCAAAATCGGGTCTTTTCAGCGGCAGACAAATCTACCCGGGAAAGCTAAGCCATCTGTGGACTATACTTTGAATGAGAACGGAGAAGTGCTTGCCGTTAAGTTCAGAACAAAACTGAAGGCAGGCAAAACCAGGCTCGAGGCCTGGTTTGCCGACAAGAGCGGCAAACACGTGACGAATGCGTACTACGTATATGTCACGCGGTATTGAACAATCACTGAACAAGCGCATCGAGAAGCGACTCCGATCACGCCGCAACGCGGCGTGATCGGAGCGTCTCATGCATGACGTTCGGCCCCAGGGCGATCCTCTCGTCTCGGCAAATAGGAAAGATAATGAAACGATGTGATTTTCTAAAAGTAATAGGTCTCAGCACCGCTGCCCTGGGAATGCCCCGAGGTGCAGCAACCGCGACTACTCCAGACAAGAAACCTAATGTTATCTTTATTCTTAACAGATGACCAGGGGTACGCGGACCTTGGCTGTTATGGCTCAAAGAACAATAAGACTCCCCGTATGGATCAGTTGGCAAAGGAAGGAACGAAGTTTACCAACTTCTACGCGCAGCACGTTTGCGGTCCTTCACGGTCGGCTCTTCTCACGGGCCGTTATCCAATACGCAGCAAGGGCTGGGGCATGCCGGCCCATGAGGTCACTTTTGCAGAGCTGATCAGAGACGTTGGTTATCAGACGGCCTGCATAGGAAAATGGGATGTTTCAAACCGCGAGGCCATTATTGATCGTATGCCCAACGCGCAGGGGTTTGATTACTACTTTGGAACCCTTGGCGCCAACGATGACGGCGGCGTTGCTTTCCATGAGAACAACGAACCCGCAGGTAAAACGAGAGATATGGGAAGTCTTATCCGGCTCTATACGGAAAAGGCTATTGATTACCTGAAGAACAAGCGCGATAAGGAAAGACCTTTTGTCTTATACGTTGCCCACACAATGATGCATACCATCATCGATGCGTCGCCCAGATTCAAAGGCACATCCAAGGGTAGTCTGTACGGTGACGTGGTTGAGGAGTTCGATTTCGAAACGGGTCGCCTCCTTGATACGGTCGATAAACTCGGCCTGAGAGAGAATACGCTTGTGATCTATACAACCGACAATGGGCCATGGAATCAGCCTGCCTACTACAAGAATAAGAAAGGCCATCCCGAGGGTTCTATCTTCTGGGGAGATGCCGGTCCACTGCGTAATGGCAAGGGTTCCTGTTATGAGGGCGGATCCAGGGTTCCCTGCATCGTTCGGTGGCCGGGAAAAGTCCCGAAGAACAGGGTATCCGACGCCATCTTTGCCACCATCGACTTCATGCCCACTTTCGCCAACCTGGCAGGTTTCAGAGTTCCTGATGACCGTGTCATCGACGGAGTCGACCAGAGCAATTTATTGTTCGGCAAGAGCAAGGAGGGTGCGCGCGATACTTTCTTCTACCAGGGGAATGGCGTACGCCAGGGAAGGTGGAAGTATCTCAAGGCAATACACGAAGTTCCTGACTATGCCCAAGACCAGAAGCGGAAGAAGGTCGAAGAACTCTATGACCTGGAGTCAGATATCGGCGAGACGACCAATCTGGCTGATAAATACCCGGAGAAAGTGGCGGTTATTTTGTATTTCTAGGAGAAGGTGGAAAATTTCTTATTGGTCCTCAGGAAGAACAATGGGACTTGGTAATGCTTGTCCGCCAAAAGTCTCTGTTCGACTTCATGGCATTTGCATCAAATCAAGAATATCTGGCTGGTATTGGGCATCGAACTGCCGCATTAGAGGACTCATGTTTGTTGCCACTTGTTGAATTAAAAGATGGCAACATAACAAATGCGTCAATTTGACGCATTTCCGCTACGTTTCAATGCGCAAATTACGCAAGCGTTATTGGGCGGCCTCCGCTTGGCAGCGGTCATTGGGGAACCTGCTGGTACAGGCCCGGGCCATGAAGGACCTGCCGGTGGATGTCTCTGTCCGCGAGGTGGTCCGCCGCAGCTGCGAACTGAAAGTGTACGAACCGCAGAACTGAGGCTATGGAAACACTCATTTTAACCGAATAGGGCTATTTTGACTATTGGAACCTATTGAAGCAGGGAGCGTAGCAAAGCGATATATGAAACCCGGTAATATGCCCGGAACGATATAGAAGGAGATTACGATAATAAGAGATCTAATAACAAAAAGCAGGAGCTATCGGCGGTTTTATCAGGATGTCGCTATAGAACTTGAAACCCTGAAAGGGCTGGTTGACCTTGCGAGACTCTCTCCCTCATCAGGCAATCTGCAGCCGCTGAAATACATCCTTGCTTGTGATCCTGAAAAGAACGCTATGATATTTCCACACCTGGCCTGGGCCGGTTATCTCAAGGACTGGCCCGGCCCATCGGAAGGGGAGAGACCGTCCGCTTACATTATCATCCTCGGTGACCGGGAAGTAAGCCGTTCCATCGACTGTGATCACGGAATAGCGGCCCAAAGCATTCTTCTGGGTGCGACGGAGATGGGTTTGGGTGGTTGTATGATTAGCTCAATGCAAAGACAAGGGCTCCAGGAGGCACTCGATATACCCTCCCGTTTTGAGATACTCCTCGTCCTGGCCCTCGGCAAGCCCAGGGAAAGGGTGGCCATCGAAACGGTCGGATCGACGGGTGATATCAAGTACTGGCGCAGCAGCGATGAAGTGCACCACGTGCCAAAACGACCGTTGGATGAGGTCATCATCGATTAGGTATACCGGCTGGATGCAACCCTCATCAAACCCGGCAACAGCAGGGGAATCACTTTATCGTCATTATTGCCCGGGTTATTCTACGTGCTGCTTTTACTATCCTCCGAAATCAATTGGCTCAACAATGCCCTGACTTCCAGGTATGACTGCAAACGATATTTTGCATTAGTCGGCGCAAAACCTACCCTGATGGAGCAGGCTTCATCAGGAAGAACCTGGAACAAATCTTCATCGGTCCAGTCGTCACCTATCGATAGAATATAATCCCAGTCCTTTTTTTGGGTCAATCTTAACCCTGCTCTGCCCTTGTTTATGCCGGTATTCTTGACCTCAACTACCTTATGGCCTTCTAATATTTCCAGGCTGAGATTAGCGGTCAGGTCCACGAGATCGTCAATTATTTCCCTTGCACGTATCAAGCCAAGTTCTTGGTCTGCGGATCGATAATGCCAAACAAGTGAAAATTCCTTTTCCTCGACCAGAGAGCCGGGAGTTCTATCTTGATACAATTCAAGAATTGGCCGTATATTTTTCTTCCAATCAGATGAAAGAGGTTCGATAAGTTCCCAATCAGATCCTTTTATCCAGGCACCGTGTTCTGCGATAAGACCAAGGTTATATCCTCGAAACCAGGTTTCAAGCGTATCCTTATCCCTCCCGCTTATTATTACAACTTTATTTTTCCGGTTGGCAGTCAGATTCTTTAATATTTCCAGTATTTCATTATCCGGGCTTGCCAGCTCGGGAGATGGATAAAAGGGGACGAGTGTGCCATCGTAATCCAATAACAGCAGGCGAGTCATGCTTTCTTTGTATTTGCGTATTAGTTTCCTACGGCTTTCAGCATCCAATAACTTATCTTTCATTTGATTGCTGAGAGTTTTAGTCTGGATCAGTCTCCCAATAAATTCTTCAGCCCATCGCCTTACATCATATCTTTTCAAGCGTTCTTGCATCTCTGTGTTATGAGCTATCTGATCCTCTTCTGAGATGGCAAATGCCTTCTCAAGCGCAAAGACAATGCTGTCATGGTCATATGGATTTACTACAATGGCTTCTCCGAGCTCTTTTGCGGCTCCTGCCATTTCACTTAATATCAAAACACCTTTCCGATCGGTTTTGCTGGCGATATACTCCTTTGCTATGAGATTCATCCCATCCCTGAGTGGTGTAACCATTGCAATGTCAGCGATATTATATAAAGCAGCCAGGGTATGGAAAGGGATTGAGCGATATAAATACCATATGGGAACCCATCCTATTGTGCCATGATTCCCGTTAATATTACCAATTAATTCATCTACAGATTCTTTTAGATTCTGGTATTGATGCACTTGCATTCGTGATGGTACTGCAACAAGGAGAAGAGTAATCTTACCTTTGTATTCAGGGTGTTTGCCTAAAAAAGCATCGAATGCTTTCAGACGTTGGGGGATACCCTTTGTATAGTCTAGGCGATCTATCGATAGAATAACTTTCCTGTCAGCTGTTTCACGTCGAAACTTGATTATTTCTTTCTTGACTTCCGGTTTCTGAGCCGCACTTGAAAACTGTTCATAATCAATTCCCATTGGAAAAACATCAACTTTAATAGTACGGCCATGAATAAATATTTGTCCAAGATCATGATCGTATCCCAATAATCTATGGACGCAGCTAAGAAAATGCCGGGCATAGTTGTAAGTATGAAATCCAATGACATCTGCACCAAGCAGGCCCTGTAATATTTCCTTGCGCCATGGCAGTGATCGAAACACCTCAAACGATGGAAAGGGGATATGTAAAAAGAAGCCGATCATTGCATCAGGACGTTTTGCTCTCAGTAAATCAGGCACTAACATTAGATGAAAATCATGTACCCAGGTAATATCATCATTACTGCTGATACTATCCAGAACTGCAGAGCAAAAACGCGTATTTATGCGTTCATAGGCCTCCCATGAGTTCTTCTCATAGACGACATATTCAGGAAAATAGTGGCATAAAGGCCATATCGTCTTGTTGCAGAATTCGAGGTAATAATTATCAAAATCATTCTTTGTAAGATATACGGGCCGGCAATGGTATTCTGATTTTAATTTCGCTTCTATACACTCTCTATCGCTTTTATTCAGTTTTTCGGATGTAATCCCGGGCCAGCCAATCCAGGTACAGTCATATGATCTGTAAAAAGACCTTAGACCGGTAGCCAGACCCCCGGCACTCTCGCTGAAATGTATCTCGCCACCCCTTTTTTCGACACTCACGGGAAGCCTGTTTGATACAATTAATAATCTTCTCATAGTTAATGCCTAGTTAATTGAGCTGCAAGATATGATGTGAACTATGCCATATATTAAGGAGTATGTGAATCTATTTCTCATAATAATATGCGGATAAAACAAAAAGAGAAAGCACGTGCAATAAAAGGTGAGGGCAATATATTCAATTCCTTTTATAAGTCGTGTAAAACGGTTTCAGAATCGAACGGTTAACCTAAGTGATACATATTGAAATATCAAGCATTGATTCCACGCTTCTTGACACGTACGCTCTCATCATCAGTAATGATCCAGTACTATATAATGTTCAAGTCCACCAGGAAGCTGCTGCTGGGGGGCTGGATGCTCGATACTCGATACTTGCCCTGAGCTTGCCGAAGGACTGGATACTGGATGAAGGAGAGACACGCCAAGTAGTCGGGGCTTTTCATTTGGTGGCTCCCAGCCTGTGGCGGGGCCGATACACCTGTCCGGCCTCTGACGGACTTGTCCAGCGTAGCGAAGCGTAGACGGATGGATTTTTCCGTCATCTGGCGGGCTCTCCCGCCGCGAAATACAAAATGGAGAATGGAAATGGGGTGGGAAATAAAAACAAGAATGGGGTTGACTCCCACGTATGATGTGCTTATGCTTAGGCACGTCTAAAACGGTCTACATATGTCTCTTGACAAAATCACCTATCTAGACGGCATCCGGTTGCATCGAGGACTGACAGCCGGTATCCACCAGGTCCTGTCCCACCAGCAGTATTTAAACC
>CAZQOY010000003.1:27550-33127 GCA_964595095.1 uncultured bacterium
TGTATTTCCGGTGCCCGATGGGGATACGGGTACCAACCTCGGCTTCACCCTCACGTTCATCCTTGACAATACCGACCGGCAAGTCCAGGACCACGCCGGCCGAACCGCGGTTGCCATCGCCGATGCCGCCCTGAACGGTGCCCGCGGGTGTTCAGGGGTAATCCTGGCCCAATTTTCCAGGGCTTTTCCGACAGCTGTGCCGATCTTCAGCACCTGGACGTTCACCAGTTCACCCAGGCCACTGAAACCGGCTATGAATATGCGTGGCAGTCGCTGTATGAACCGGTGGAAGGGACCATTCTGTCGGTTATTAAGGCCGCTGCGGGGAGTTGCAAAGAGCGGACCAGGGAGGGCGTAAGCGATTTTGTACAGTTGCTTAAGGATACATTGGTCCGGGCTGAGGAGGCACTGCGCAGAACACCCGAGCAGCTGAATATCCTGAAGAAACGAGGGGTAGTCGACGCCGGCGGTCAGGGATTCGTTTATATCCTCAGGGGTGTCCTCGATTACATCACGCGGGGGTCTCTCCGCAGCAGCTTGAAGCCAGCGAAGTTCCTGCCTTCGGTCGAGTTACCAGACGCCAGCTTTGCCCTGCCTGCGACCGATGCAAACCTGCGCTACTGCACCGAGTGCATGGTCCTGGGCCGTGATATCCCCCAGAACAAGCTCCGGGAAGCGATTATGGGGCTGGGCGACAGCCTGATCCTGGGTGGATCGAAGGAGCGGATCAAGGTACATATCCACACGAATGAGCCCCAGGCGGTCTTCGACATAGCGCGAACCTTCGGTGAGCTGGCGGGCGAAAAAGTGGATGACATGCAACAGCAAACCAGTACGGTTCAGAGCGCCCGGAAGGGGATTGTTGTAGTGACCGACTCCACCGCTGATATCCCCACCGAGCTTATTGAGGCTTACAACATCCATATGGTGCCCCTGAAGCTGCACTTCGGCAACAAGGGTTATATTGACAAGCTCACGATTACACCGGACGAGTTCTACCGGGAGCTGGTATCCAACCCCCATCATCCCAAAACTTCCCAACCCACCCCCGGCGATTTCTGGCGCACCTACCAGTTCCTTGCCAGCCATTATGAAAGCATTATCTCCTTGCATGTGCCGCGGGCGCTGAGCGGCACCATCCAATCGGCGGAGGCCGCGGCCCAGCGACTTCCTGAGGCGCATATCACTATTCTGGACGCTAAAAATGCCACCGTGGGACTGGGACTCATTGCCACCGCCGCAGCGAAGGCAGCCAAAGGGGGCGGGAGTTATGAGGAGGTTCTGGCAGTCGCTCGGGAGTCTATCGACCGAACAGTATTCTATGCCGTCCTGAAGGACTTGTCTTCTGTTGTGAGAGGCGGCCGGGTGCCCCGCACATAAAAAATCATTGCAGACGTGCTGCGGGCGGTACTGGTTCTGAGCATGACCTCCAGAGGCAAGGTTAGTATGGCTGGCGTATTCTTCGGTAAGCGGGATACCACCCGCGGGTTGGCCAAATGGGTCGCCCGCCGTACCGACTTACACAAAACCTATGATGTCTTAATCAGTCATTCCCAGTGCCCTGAGGAAGCCGAACGACTCGGGGAACTGATGCCCACCTTCGGCTTAAAGATCAATAGGGTCTGCATCACCGATACCGGCTCAGTCATAGGGGCACACACCGGTCCCGGCTCCTTGATCATGGCCTTACAGGCAATGGGGTAGAACGGTACCCCGCCGTTGGCGGGACAGGCTCCGCATCCAGCGGGACGTAGGGCGATAGCCTCGGCGTAGCCGCCTACGGCGAGCCTGACAGTTGGCAGCTTGCCCGGCGTAATGGAGTGTAGCCGGGTGGCAAAGGCAGTCTGAAGTGCTTCACCGCAGAGCACGCTGAGAGCGCGGAGGACGCAAAGCTGGAAATATAAGAAAAGGTGAAGAGACTGACAGACCAAACGGCTGAGATTGCTCAAGTTCGGTCGGAATTCAGGCGATTGTTGCCTATGGGGCGAGGGGAATACAGGATGAGGTTGTGGAACAGGTCTTCTTCTCGCATGACACAGGAAAGATGCCACAACTTTGAGAAGGATATCTATTATGTTATACTCGCTCTAGTATGTGAGTAAATTATTGTATAGTAATGAAGTGTTATATCAAAATGGAGCAGTACTATGGAATATGAATGCCCAGTATGTCAATGTGCATCGATAGCTAATCACGTTGGTGACCGTGATTTACTTGATATTGAGTGTCTTCGTTGTGGTAAATATAGAATTACTGGAACCGCTGAGACTATGTTGAGCAGGAGGGAGATATCCGAGGATGAGAGATTGTTACTATCAATGTGGATATACGAAAACCAGGGAGTTGAATTCAGCTCCGATCACATTAGGCGTTTTCCAAAAGTAAGCAAGCCTAGCGTACACGATAGAGGACTGAGACTAATCAGGGAATTTGCTAGAAGGAACACTTCCCTTGGTGAAGAGGTGAAATTAGATTTTGTAAGCGAACATATTAGATCCTCGTCAACAAGAATCTCTCGAGAAAAATATGCGCAACTAGCTTACGAAGACCAGGAAAAGGTGAAGGCTATATTTGAGTTGATGTCTCTCTCATGGTGTAGGAATACGACTGAGTTGATCTTTCTAATAAACGATTACTTAACCAATGAGCTAGGTTGGCTTAAAGATTGGATGACCACAGGGGTCACTATTTCGCCAGAAGGATGGATACATCTTGAGGAACAGGAATATGAGAGCGCCGATAGTCCTATAGCGTTTATTGCGATGTGGTTTGATCCTCAGACAGATAGGTTATGGGCTGAGGGGATAGAGCCTGCAATTACGGGCGCCGGATACAGACCGTTGAAGATTAATCAGGAAATATTCCTTGGAAGAATTGAGGATAAAATAATGGCCTCAATTAGGGGCAGTAAGTTTGTTGTAGCAGATTTCACAGACCAAAGAGATGCAGTTATCTACGAATGTGGTTTCGCCCAAGGCTTAGGCATACCAGTTATTCATACCTGTAGGAAGGATGACTTCGAAAAAACTAACTTTGATGTAAGTCATTACCCTTTCCTAATATGGGAGAATGATAAAATTGAGCAGTTCCGCAAGGAGCTAAAAGAGAAAATTTTGGCATTGTGGGGCGAAGGGCCTTACATAGTTCAAGATGATGAAGCCGACGGCTAGTCTGGGGAAGCCTGGTGTATGAGCTGTATGGATTGACGGAGGAGGAGATAGGGATAGTGGAGGGGAACAATCAATAAAATGCCAACATCTATAATTTGTGTTCCAGTCTATAATCTTGAGTTAAGCAGTGATATCGGGTCGGAAATTATTGTCGATGGAGTTACTATTGTTTCAAAGAAAAAACTGCATAATATTCGAAAAAGGTTAGGTTTCTATCAAAGGATATTAGAAATAGAACAAGACTATTCACAATGGTATAATCATAGTCCTTTTGATAAAGAGACTTACGCATTTATAAAGTGGAATCTTAAAGATAATGAAAAACCATACGCTCCTTTGCGTAAGATCAAGGAAGCATTATTTATCCTTGCTAGTTCATTATTCTCTGCTTCAAATAGGGCGCTAATTGAGCCATTTGGCCTTCCTGGTCATGAATTAGCTAATCTACATTCCTATTTCATTTACGATACATCTAGTAAAGCTTCGCGTGCGAGCTTTCGAAGGAGTCCCCCTTTTGAAAGATGCCGGCTTGATTCTCAATGGAATAGTATTGTCAAGCACCACTTTTTCCTCGAAGTACTTAAGATTATTGAAGGGAAATATATTGTGGATGAGAATTGGAAAAAACAAATTAGAAAAGCAGCAATATTTGCTGGACAGAGTATTTTAACACTAGACTTGAATGTTGCCTTCCTGTACGATATGATTGCTATTGAGTCGATTCTTACTGGAGGAGAAGGTAAACATTGTGAAGCTTTTAAGGAGAGGCTTTATGCTTTATTGACTTGGCATTTCGATAGAAGTCCCGGTCAATGGGAAGAAATAATTGATGAGATTTATACACTCAGGAATGATCTCGTACACGATGGAACAACGGAAGGCATCAAGCCAATTAATCTAATTTATTCAGATATATTGCTATATAATCTTCTTTGGAATATCGCCGCTGCACATAAGATAATAAAAAATCAAAGCGATTTGATTGAATTGTCGAAAACGATTAAAGCGAAACAATATTTAGGCCTGAAAATTAAGCATCAATTTCGAGGTAGGTTTAGTGAGCCTTCAGGTATAACTAACATTATTAAGCGGATAGAGAAAAATATGGAATGATGAGATCAAGGTTACTCAAAATTATCAAAATACAAAAATAACCAAAATTGGTATCGCCTGTAAAACAATCTGTACAAAGCACGTGTAAACCGTCATTCAGCGTCGGTTCGACCTGGCCGGTCAGGTTGCTACGGATAGGCAGATAGACGGTCTGGTGTATGAGCTGGGAGTTTATCCCGCCGAACCCCGCCGCATGGCGGGGGATGGCGGGAGGCTGACGACCTTACCCCCTTCGTTTCACGATGCCCCATCTCCTCGAGGAGAGGGGGCATCCGCCCTGGGCGTACCCGGCCTCGGCGTAGCGCCTCCAGCGAGCCCCACGGGGAGTCCGTAGCCTGAGGCAACGCCTATGGCGAGCCGGAAACACAGTCCACCCCGCCATCGGCGGGGCAGTGTGGGGGTGAGGTTAAGCCCCTGGCTGACCGCTGACTTGTCCGGCGTAGTCCGCCGGCTTGCGGACGTAGACGGATGGCTAACCGACAATCGTCAATTCACCCCTAAGTCTTGGATATGGCCCTCGCCAGGTCTTGATGTGAAGCTCCCAGCGCCAGTAGTGAGCGGATGAGCAGATCGAGCGATACCGATGGATCACCGCCTTCCATCTTGGCCACCCGGGACTGGCTGGAGTTGATCCGCCTGGCAAGCTCCACCTGGGTCAAGTGATCCTTTTTTCGGTGCCTAAGAATGGTTTGCCCCAAGCGCAGTTTCAGATCGATATAGGCCGCCTCCTCGGGGCTGAGCCCAAGAAACTCCTCGGCGGAACCAACCTTCCACCCCTTTTCCTCCAGTCGTTCCCGCTTGGCTTTAAGCATTATTGTACCCCTTCAATCTTCGTTTGCAAATATCGATAACACCCTTTGGTGTTTTGGCCGTCTTTTTACTGAACACCTCGAGGATAATCACAGCATCTGGATCAGTTCGATAAATAATCCTCCAGATTGCTTCCTCGTCCCGTATTCTCAGCTCATGGCATCTGGTGCCTATCTTTGGCATCGGACTCGAGTGCGGTAAACTCAGTGCCACGCCCTGCTGAAGCTGCCGCAGAAGATAACCGGCCTCAAGCCTTGCAGCCTTTGAGAATGGCGGCGTTTTGACTTCACCATGCAACCAGACCAGCGGCTTATCGTCAGCATTCATCCTTTAGTAAATTATGTCGTAACTGACATATATGCAAGTTTTATTCCGCCGCCGGCCCTCAACTGGCGGACAGAGGTGAAGTTATCCAACGGCTCACCGCTGACGGCTCCCCAGTTTACCCCGCTCCTAGTCCCGTCATAAATCCCGCCGAAGGCGG
>CAZQOY010000004.1:0-29907 GCA_964595095.1 uncultured bacterium
GAAGACTTCTATGTGATCGGGAATGGAGCAAGAAGGGTTTAAAACTGCAAGCTACTATAAACGAACAACCGAAGACTCCAAATTTCGAGCCGACGGAGGTTACACTCATTCAGGTAAGGGTGCAAGTAGAATAATTGACCCTGCTCAAGGCACCTATTCTACCACACCCCCGGCACCAGCCGATAGCGGACGCGCTGGGCGTAATCCGAATAGCCGTCCAGCTCCGCCAGCAAGGTACGGTCCTCCAGGGCCGTCCGTATCACAGTGAGGATCGCTGTGATGCCCACCGGCACCAGCGCCCACAGGGTGCCGAGGAACACCGGTATGGCCAGGTAGGCCAGAATCCCGCCGGTGTAGGATGGGTGCCGCACATAGCGGTAGGGGCCGGCGGTAACAGTGGTGTGTCCCCGGTCTTTCTGTATCCGCACCACGGCCGAGAAGAATTTATTCACCGCCATGGCCCAGGCGCCTGCACAGAAGCCCAGCACCATCACAACCAATGCCGCCACCTGCCAGGCCGCAGGCACCGAAAGCGACCAGCCGAACCGCCAGTCCAGACCGGCCACGATCCAGGTGATCAGGGGGCCGTATACGGCCAGAATAATGACGAGAATCCGGTCCCACCCTTTAGCGTCATCCGCTTCGGCGAAGCGGGCGCGTTCCGCCAGCAAATCCGGGTGTCTCCGCGCAACGATGACCCTGCTGACAATAGTGAAAGCGATCGTGAATCCAACCAGGACCCACGCCATCGCCCAGTTCAGCGTCCCCGCCGCCAGGAATAACGTCAGGGGCATGAGCAGGAGGTAGATCGCAAAACGGAGGACGGCTTTCAATCCGATCCGCCGAGTCCCTTCGGCTGAGCCTGGCGTCTGATCGGGAGAAGCTGTAGTGTTCATATTTGATTCCTCGTTTTATTTCTTAGATGTCCCCAGGGCGGCTGAGCTCCTGGCCATTATCAAACCGCTAATGATAACCTCACCCCCCGAAAGCCTGCAACCGCCCCTCATCATCAAATTCCAGCGCCAATGGCGTATCATCTACTGTGATCCCCTCCTGCTCGCGGAGCTCCGGCAGGACGGCCTCGGTGCCCCAGAAGGTCTCCAAGGAAAGGGTGTTGACTATCCGCACCATGCGGACCCGGTCAGGCTGCGGGGCCTGACTTAAGGCCGCGGCCAGGGCAGCCCGGTCGTTTTCCAGGGCCATAGGCAGGCAGGCGCCGCTCAGCAGCCCCGAAGTGAGGGCGTTGGTATAGGTTGCCTGGAGATCAATCTTGTCGATCAAGCGGCGGGTGGTCAGGTCCACCATGCCGATGGCCATGGCGTTGCCGTGGGACTGGGGCGTGAGGTCCAGGACGATGAGGATGCGGTAGTCGGGCTGCCGGGGGCCGCCGTCCCGCCGCCAGAAGCCGACAACGTTGGGATCGACACCGGCGCCGCTGATATTCTTGCCCATCTCGTCCACCACCAGGATGTCCAGATCGTCCAGGGGGATCCGGGGAAATAGCCCCTTGGCTTCCTTTAGCAATGCCCGGTCCACGTCAATGAACTCGTACGGCAGCGCCGATCTGATCGTGTGGGTTCTCTCGGAAGCATTCTCCACGATAGCCAGGCCACAGAGGACCGGGGCCTGTTCCAGGATCAGCCGGGCGGCGGGAACGATGGAAGCGGCCAGGTCGTACTTGTGCATGTTCGACGCGCCCTTCTGCCGCCCGCAGCCCACGGCCAGCATCTTGCACAGTCCCGATTCCACATCGTCGCGCAGGACCGTGTGCGGCTTCACCCGGTTTATGACGACCAGGTGATCCGCTTCGAGGGCATCCCTGGCAAAATACACCTCCGCACCGGATTCCAGCCGGCCCAGCGAAACGGTGTCCATATTGGAGACAACCGGCGCGCCTACGGAGGACTCGGTGATGCCGAGATCCTGGAGCACCTGGGCCTGGCCCTTGGCCGTGGCACCGCCGTGCGAGCCCATGGCCGGGATGATAAAGGGCTTCAGCCCCAGGTCCTTAAGGTGCTCGATCGCGGCGGATACGATGACAGCAAGGTCGTGGATGCCCCGGGAGCCTACGGTGACCGCCGCCGACTGCCCGGGCCGGACCTTATCTTCGAGGTTACAGCGGGCCAGCTCCCGGTGAACGATTCCAGCGACGTCTTCGATGAACGTGGTATCCAGCTGCTGCCGAACCCGGTACATGGCGGGAAAGGTCGTGCCCGTTTTATCCACCACACCCAGCTCGGGTGTCACTATACCGGGCATATACCTCCTCGGGGATCGGGAATTCCGGCTCCTGTCCATCGATGGGGCATCAGATCTGCGAATAGCGGGCCGGGCGCAGGATAACGTCGGTGATGTTGGAGACCGTGTCGGCATAGGCCTGGTCGGCACTGAGTTTTTTCCAATCCGTATCGCTGCCGAACGCCTGCCAGCGTTTGTCACGCATGGTCATATCATCAAAGGAAAGCATGTAGGTCAGGTTCGGCAGATTCGGCCCTATCAGGGTCTCACCGAAGAACACCGGCCCCAGCCCGGTCTTGCGGAAGATCGCGATCTCGCCGCCTTCGTTGAACATCTCGATCTTTTTCTTAGCCTTTTTTTTGCTGTGAGACTCGTAGGTGCGCAGCTCGAAAATGCGCGGGTTGCCTTCAGCTGCACCCGCAGGCACCTCCAGTCTGAGCATCTGATCGAATGCCACCATCAGTGAGCTTTCGATGCGCACGTAGGCTGGCTCGGAGAGCGGCGCGTCCAGGAAGGTGGCACCGTCCCGCTGGTACCTGGCATCCGCCGCCAGGCGCTCATCGGCGGTGGCGAAGGACTCGAGGGACTTGTGCGGCAGGAGCACGTAGATCGTCGGGCGGTTGGGGCCATACATCACATTAAAGACGCCAACCGGCTCGATACCATGACGGTTCCACGCAGGTATGGCGGCGTCGCGCAGGAAAGCGTCAAGGGACCTTCTTCGCCCGCGCGAAAGCAGATAGTATTTCCTGAACTCGTAATATTCTGGTTCTGCTTTACCTCTCTGGGCCGCCGCGGTGGCGATGGTGCTCAGCGGTACCGCCCCGGCCAGGGCGGTAGCTGCAATAAAATCTCGTCTTTTCATGAAAAGGTCCTCCTTTAACTGGTCATTGTAAGCGTTCGGTTGGGCTGGATTATAAGGCCAATCCAGCCTTTGGGGTAATGTTTTTCGCTTGAATAGCCAAGTGATGTATCAAGGCTGCCGGGTGGCAGGCGCATTGGGATGCTCGTGGCGGGGAAGTCTGAGACGAGGCCGTCGATGGGGTACTTCGCCGGTTAAGGATTCGAATGCAGCTCCTGGTCAATCCGTTCTTTAAGGAAGATCTTGATGAGCGATTGGTAGGGCACGTCCCGCTTATTGGCGATGGTGCGGAGCTCTTCCAGCATGTATTCGGGCAGGCGCAGGGAGATGGTTCTGGTGGTGGGCTTCAGTCTGGAGAAGACCGCGGTTTCCGCCTGAGACCAGTCGATAAATTCGGTCGAGTCGTGCTCCGACCAGAATTCGCGTTCCTGGTCTTCGTTTTCAAACCTGGGGATTCTTTTACGCTGCCTCATTGTAAATTTTCCTTTCATTGCGGCTCATGTCCCGGGCGGAGATGATCCGGATGCGTTTATTCCGAATGGTAAAGGCAATGAACAATGACCTCTTCTCATCGGTTTGCCCCAGGACGTAGTATCGCTGCTCGGCATTTGAATGTCTGGGGTCTTCTGCCATGATCAGCGGTTGGTTGAAAAAGACTTTTTCACACTCGTTCCAGGAGACCCGGTGTTTCTCCCAGTTCTTTGTGACATTGCCTTTGTCCCATTCAAAACCTTCGCAATTTTCAACTAGCAGGGACATGCTGCTGTATATTACATCAATATACGCACATTTCAAAATAGTTTTAACTTGCCCGACAGGAGGCCCTTGCCTGGACGGGTTATGCCTCAGCGTTAAGGGCGGTAGATTCAAGGAAGTGCTACGGCGCTCGGAGACCTGGCCGGTGATGCGCTGCCAAGCAGACCACCGTTAGTATACCACGACAGTGGGCCTGGCCCGAACCAGCACGAATCGGGTGAGTGTAGGGCTGAATGGGCTTCCTACCTTGCGGTCCCTGCTTTTCGATGGTAGCACCGGGCTGCTTGGATTTCCCTGCACTCGGAAACCGCCGGCCTGCGGGTTCGCTTCAGTTTGAGTTATTTGGACCGCAGCCTGATGATATTCCGCACAACCCCGATCAGGCCCCCGATACCCAGGAATATGGAAGCCAATCGAAGGTTGCCACTTTCTAGCTCCACACCTGCCAGGTACAAGGCAATACCGGCAAGTGTATAGGACACAAACCTGAACAGTCGTGATAGGCTGAATTCGTTGATGTCTTTCATCATTCTCGCTCCTTTGATCCTCTGTTAGACCGAATATTCGTTATCGGCGCCACACTGCGGGCAGGCATTTCCTCGGGCGTGTCTGGGCAATGGCAGTGACAAGTTATTATCAGATGCAGGGCAATGCCAGAATACTTGGGGATTGCCTCGCCGCTTTAGCCATAGCCCAGCTGTCTGACTCAGGACAAGGCTCAGGGTAACTTCTTGGCTATCTACCGGAGCTAGCCATGCAAACCATCATCTAGCCGTTCCGCATCAAGAATGCTGCCGATACCGCCCCGGTTGATGACCCTCTCACTGCGACCATTCGGTCGGTTGGCGGTCCCAGCGGTGCTGCTCCAGCTGCTTCAGAAGGCCC
Organism: uncultured bacterium; assembly: GCA_964595095.1. Classification (GTDB taxonomy): domain Bacteria; phylum Fidelibacterota; class Marinisomatia; order SCGC-AAA003-L08; family TS1B11. The sequence continues at coordinate 4,742 of CAZQOY010000004.1, forward strand.
TCGTCCAGCGGGCCGGCGTCACTGGTGGCGATGTTCATGTCCACGTGCCGGAGCTTACGCATCCCGGGGATGATGGTACTCACCGTGGGCTCGGCCAGGATATAACGCAGGGCCATTTCCGGCATGGTCATACCGGGTGAGACCAGCGGCTTGAGAGCATCGGCGCGTTCAACGCTCGCGGCCAGATTCTCCGGCACGAAATAGGTATTGCGCCAGTCGCCCGCCGGCCAGCTACTCTCCCTGGTCAGGGTGCCCGTCAGTGTGCCCTCATCAAAAGGCACCCGCGCGATGACCGCTACATTATGCTCCCGACAGGCCGGGAACAACTCGTCCCTGGGACTCTGATCGAAAATATTGTAGATGACCTGCACCGCTTCGATCAGCCCGCTCTCGACGGCCTTGACCCCATTCCACGGCTCCCAGCGGTTGATACTTATGCCAATTGCCCCGATGATCCCCTGCTTTTTGAGGTCCTCCAGTTTTGCATACCACCTACCGTCATCGAGCCAGCTGTCTTCCCAGGTGTGCAGCTGCATCAGATCGAAGTGATCAAGCCCCGAATTTTCCAGGCTGCCGGTCACGTACTGCTCGATATGGTCGGGTGGAAAACAGTCGTCCAGAGAATACTCCCGCCGGCTGGGCCAACAGAAATTCTTGGGCGGGACTTTAGTGGCGGTATACAGCTTCCTGGCCGGGTTCGCCCGCACGAGCCGGCCCAGCAGACTTTCACTTCGGCCCTCGCCATAGGCCCAGGCGGTGTCGAAAAAGTTGCACTCCAGGTCCACAGCCCGTTGCAGCGAGGCCAGCGACTGATCGTCATCGGAACCGGTCCAGCCGGCCATGCCCCACATGCCATAACCGATCTCGCTGACTTCCCAACCGGTGCGACCAAACTTTCTGTATTGCATCTCCAGCCCCTTATTTAGTCGTTGTTAAAAAACAGCAAGGCTCAGGCCGGGCCTTGGCGGTTAAAACCTACACCGTCATGGGAGCAACCTGATACTCGATGCGGTCCGGTAAGGTGACGCGGCGTGAGGCATCAAGTATTTCAAGGGAGACGAGGTTTCCAGATTCGTCATAGTCCAGAATGACGCCGGGTTTATCTTCGTCGCTTTCAACAACCGGAGCCTCGGTAAAAATGACCGTCAAGGTGTCGGTCTCACGGTCGTAAGTGACTTTCATTGGTCAGTCCTCCAATACTTTTTAATATTGCTGGTGCGATAGGCGGTCACAACTTCTGGTGGGTTGCGGTCAATGTCTACGATGACCCGCAATAGATACGTTTTAGGTGTTTCGCCTGATTCGATGCGAGACTGATAGACCTCGCGGCCTTCGCGAACAATTGTCGTATACTCAGGCGCGGAAAAGACCTGAGCAACATCTGTTTCGCTGATCCGGCGTCGAACTATCTCGGCTATCGCATGATCAGTAAAGCGGAAATTTGTGATCGGGTTCATTGGCGTTAGATTTAATTGATATTACTGCCGTTCCCATTACCAGGCAAAGGCATTGTCTGATAAAGGGGAGTGGCTTGCTACCGCCAGCAGATCATTAAGTGGTGACTTGCTATCCCTATTTTCACAACGCTTCCCTTAAATTATCGCCGCGTATCGCTGATGCATCACCCTATTCATGTAGGAGCTACCTATGCAGACCATCATTGAGCCTTTCCGTATCAAGTCCGTGGAACCGATCCGCATGACCACCCACCAGGAGCGGAAGACTATCCTGAAGGCGGCCCACTACAACCTCTTCGCCCTGAGCGCCGAAGACGTGCTCATCGACCTTTTGACCGACAGCGGCACGGGCGCCATGAGCAGCGAGCAGTGGGCGGCGGTTATGCGTGGGGACGAATCATATGCCGGCAGCGCGAGCTGGCGAAGGTTCGAGGCGGCGGTGAAGGCTATCTTCGGCTTTGAGTTCGTGATTCCCACCCACCAGGGGCGGGCCGCCGAGCGCATCCTGTTCTCTATCATGTGCAAAGAAGGCGACGTGGTACCCAACAACACCCACTTCGATACTACCCGGGCCAACGTGGAGTACCGGGGGGCCAAGGCGGTTGACCTGGTGATCCCCGAAGGGAAGGTTCCCGAGGCCATCCATCCCTTCAAGGGCAACATGGACACCCACGCTCTGGAGGAGCTCATCGCCGGAGTGGGGGAGGACCGTATCCCGCTGATCATGCTCACCATCACCAACAACTCCATGGGCGGGCAGCCGGTGTCTATAGCTAACATCCGGGATGTGGCCGCCATCGCGCACCAGCACGGCATTCCCCTCTACCTCGACGCCTGCCGCTTTGCCGAGAACGCCTTCTTTATCAAGCTGCGGGAGGAGGGCTATAAGGACCTGACGGTTAAGGAGATCGTAGCGGAGATGTTCTCCTACGCCGACGGCTGCACCATGAGCGCCAAGAAGGACGGCCTGGCCAACATCGGCGGTTTCCTGTGCACCAACGACGCGGCCCTGGCCCAGCAGGAGAAGGACCTGTTGATTCTCACTGAAGGCTTCCCGACCTACGGCGGTCTGGCGGGGCGCGACCTGGAAGCCATCGCCGTGGGGCTGGAGGAAGTACTCCACGAGGATTACCTCACCTACCGCCTGGCCTCTATCCGTTACTTGGGGGAGCACATCGCCCGTGAAGGGGTACCCATCGTCCAGCCGCCGGGAGGCCACGCCATCTACATTGATGCCAAGGCCATGCTGCCGCATATCCCGCCGCTGGAGTTCCCGGGACAAGCGCTGGCGTGTGAGCTCTACCTGGAGGGGGGCATCCGGTCGGTGGAGATCGGCTCGGTGATGTTCGGTAGGACCGAGCCGGACAGTGGAGAGTCTCGCCCGTCGGGCTACGCCCGGAGGGATGTGCCCGCTGACATGGAACTGTTACGGCTGGCCATCCCCCGGCGGGCCTATACGCAGAGCCACGTGGACTATGTAGTAGAGGCCATCACCAATGTCTTCGAGCGGCGGCAGGACATCCGCGGCCTTAAGCTGACCTACCAGGCACCCTACCTGCGGCACTTCACGGCGCGGTTCGAGCGGGCGTGAGAGGAAGTAATGTCCACCTTGGCATCAGATCAATTCAGTGGCTTTTCAGCCGAAACCCTTGGCTTCCTGAGAGGCCTTGAAACCAACAATAACAAAACCTGGTTCGAGGCGCACCGGAGCGAATACCAGGAGCATCTTTTGCGGCCTTTCCAGCTGTTGGTGGCTGGCCTGAGCGAACCTATGCTGGCCATCGATCCCCATTTCGAGACCCGGCCTGCCGTTGATAAGACACTATCCCGAATCTACCGGGATACTCGATTCTCCAGGGATAAGTCACCCTTCAAATCAAGGATGTGGCTTACCTTCAAGCGGCCCAGCCGGGACTGGAAGACCGCACCGGCCTACTTTTTCGAGATATCTCCTGACCGCTATCGCTATGGTATGGGATTTTACAGTGCTGCTAAGGCCACCATGGATCGCCTGCGCCAGATGATGGACGATCAGAACCGGGAATTCCTGGAGGTCCTTTCTAAATACCGCGATCAAGGCGTTTTTCAAATTGAAGGAGAGCAGTACAAAAGGATTATCGATCCGGATAAGCCGCCGGAAATCCAGGAATGGTACCAACGGAAGAACCTGTTCCTGGTCTGCAACCGGAAGATTGACGATGTGCTTTTCAGCAAGGAACTGGTTGATGATCTCATTTCCGGATTCGGTCTCCTGGCACCCCTTTACCATTTTCTCTGGATGGTGGTGCTGTAGCGATCAGTTCGCCAGCTGGCGGACCTGTCCGGCAACTGACGGATTAGCCGCCAGCGATCATCTCCCGCAGAGCCTGCCCCGCTTGCCCCGACCTTCGCGTCGGGGACCATGCGTCGGAATCGAAGGGTCTCAGTCTCAGCCCACGACTTAAGTCGTGGGTTGAGAGACCAAATGACACCACGATGAACCGTTTCAACGGTTTCGCACTGTCCCACTGCCATCAGCCGTTGATGTAGGGGCGTATGGCCATACGCCCTTCCCATTCCGGCCCCTCCCTTTAAAAGTCTTGATCCCGCCAGCGGCGGGGGGAGGGGAAATCCGTCGGTAGACGGATGGGGTGGGTTGGTGACCCCCTGCCCCGCTCACTTGATACCGACCACCTGGTCCTCACTCCACGGCGCTAATGATACGGAGATGGACGCTTGATATTAAGCTACAAGGTGGATGCGAGGAGGTTCCGGAATATTTCCTCAGGAAGGATAAAATGATTAACTTTACAGGGGCTATGGAGTTACCGTTATTTCTGATAATTGTATTATCTGAAAGTGGACATTTGCTGACAATGGTATTTGGGCGCAGATCGGGCCGGGGATTTTTTTGATATCGCGAGGTCTCCTCGTTAATGTAATTGGAATTGTGCAAGGTATGCACTATTGATCCAAGCGCTTTGATCTATTGAATTAACCAGTAGATGCGAATAGATTTTGATATGGCAGCGCGCAGTACAACGCTCCCTAACGTAGGAGCATTGGTTTTAAATATTAGTTAGGTACTTATGGCACGACTAGCAATTCTGAAGGATGTCCTCCGCAATCTCGCAATCCGGTCAAAGAACAAGTGCGCATTTCCTGGATGCGATCACCCCATCCTCAATGACAAAGACGATTATATTGCCGAACTTTGTCACATCGAAGGCGCTGAGGAAGATAGTCCGCGCTATAATCCTGCACAATCAGATGAGGACCGTCGCGCATACGAAAACCTGCTTTTCCTCTGTCATGGCCATCATAAAGAAACTGATGATGAAGTCATATATACCGTCGCTCGCCTTCAGGCAATGAAGGCAAAACATGAGAGTCTGCCGGACGTTGTATTCAATCATGATCTGTTGATGCAACGGGTAGAAATGGTGCTCGCTGAACAGAGCGATCTAAGGAAATTCATCGAGAGTGGCAAAGCCAGCCTACCGACCCAAGGGAGTTACTCTATAGTTGGGCCAACTTTGCGACACGCTTGGACCCCGCAAGAAGGTCGGTTCTATGAGTCGGGGCTCCAGTCTGGACCGCGATTCAAGTTCATAATGAAAGGAGGGTGGATGCACGTAGAGCAGACTCTGCCTGATGGTGCTGTCGCGTATTATGAGGTTAACGAACAAGGCTCAGTTCGAAACTCCATTATGCCCTATCCAATCAATGAATACCACGTAGATATCCCGGACTCCTTAGTCCTTTCGAAAGAAACGGTGTCATCGCAAATTGGCACGCATGCCATTCGTACAATCCTGAAATGGTCCGCCGGAACAGTTACGGAGCACTTCCAAGGCAATATCTTTGTTGGCGCTGACGTGCTAGCACGTTGCACTGTAGACCATGAGACTCGCACCTTTCGAGTAGTGGAAATACAGGGTGCCTAAGTGCTTGCACCAGTAGGTCGGGAAATAATGAGGAATAAAGGAAGTTGGTGCACATACCCTGCACGGATTCTATAAGCGTGTAGGCGGGGCGACAAGTCACTTACATGCGGATTGCCGATAAGAGTTTTTGGGCGCACTATGAGCGTCAACAAAGGAGACTGAGCCGGATCTTACTTCAGATAAGCGTATTTTTCTGAAACTGGGGATTCTGAGTGAATAAATTCCTTGGGTATATTCAGGATTCGCACTGTCTTCAGGATCCAGAGAGTTTCTTGGCTTCCCTAGGAGTGCTTCAAACACTATGGATCCTAATATGGTTATTGTCCCCAAATCGCGATCATGAAACGCCCATAGACATTTATTAATATCAGACAGGCTGTTGCAAGGCCACTGCCGAATCAGGGATGCTACTGTAATTAAAACTCTAATCATCAATGCTACCGAAAATAGATTTTGAACAAAGTCCTTGGTTGAAGATTCTGATTCATTCGGATTCAATAGTAGATATCCGTGAAATATCATCATTTCTTGAATTGAACCTCACAGAATATATCGACATTGACGTTACGCCCTCAGTCAATGAAGAACTGATACAGATATTAGCTCAGAATAATATTGATGTTCCTAGATACGACGTTAAAGAGGGCAATATTGCTATGCGCTACCATATTGGATTTAAAAATGCCCAGTCATACAGCAATCGATATGATTGGATCTTTTCAAAATACCAAAGTAGCGTTAACAATGAAGATTTATTGATGAGTCAAGGATATGATTTTTTTTATAATTGACGAATCAGATCCACTCCATAACGAGAAGACATTATCAAATTTGGCAACCTTCCGCAGCGTCAAGAAATTTCTTCGGATCATCTTCTCAAATAGAGGCATTTTCCTCCATAGGCATAACCAACATTTAGGCGAGGGTTGGTATTACCATATTCGGGCTAACAAGATCTTTAAATGCTGCAAGGAATTTTGGTCAATCAGCGTATATCTCCAAAATAAGTATCCCAGCATAAATCGCTCAATGGGGAGCCTTTGGAAGAGATTTAATTTCTTACTAAGGGCATATGAAAAGGTGGCGTACTATGCGCTGGACTTAGATCACGATGATTCCCATAATAATGTCCTTTACCACTTGGGTTTCTATATTCTACTCTGTACTGGAGCCTTCGATGAACTTGCCTGGATAACGAATGATCTTTATGGTTTTCGGTTGGATAAGAGAAAAGTGGGGCTACGTAGCCCGGCTTTTCACGAGAAGTTGCGGCAACACAAATCAGCGATTGCTGATCTGCTCTTAAAAGACAAATTTATGAATATGGTTAATTCTTTCTACCCCATTCGTGACTCGCTGCAACACAGGAATTATCTCTCCAGTTATACACTTGCATCAGGAGGCAAGAGCAGTCAAATGATTTATTTAGATGAAGAGTCAGTTCCACTCCTAATGCCGTATGTGAAACTTGAGGCAATGTCACGTCAAGAGAGTGGCGAAGAAAAAATTCAGTATTCTATTCACCCCCGCGAATTGATTGAACATCTAATGGACTCATTCACCGAAATAATAATCAAATATTTTGAAGCCCTTAATTGGGATGATCTAAAAAGTCAATTGACTGAGGTCGATCGGAAGGCAGTTGAAGAATCATTGGAAGAAAACGATCGGGAAATCGAATTGTACACAAAGGATTCAATGTATATATAGTAGGTCAAACCAACGACAGCAGCAGGTCGTGAAAGAGTATCCCGACAAAGGGTTGCGCGCAATCTTTCAGATAAACAATTTTGTGCGAAACATGCGTTCCGATGGCTTTTTCGCATTGCCGCCTTTTTGTCGAGTACTCCCTGTCCCGGTTTTAAGGATGGCCCTCATCCGCCTTCACCCCGCCATTAAGCGTCCCCGGGCAGTCAAGTATCCGGCGAATGGCAGACCGCTGAAGTTGTATCCTTTGAAGTTCCCTCTCCCTGGGGTGAGGGGAAAGATCATGTAGCATCCTTGGCGGTCTTCTATTTCTTCTTCAATCGACAATCGACATTCATCAATCATCATTCATTTTGGCGCACCAGGCGAACGACAAGCCGCCGCCGCTGGCTTATATTCCGGCGCTATGATGATGCCCGCAACATACCGCAGCAAGCTGTCATCACGAGCGAGTTTACCCCGCGCCCTTCGCCCCGTCCTGAATCCCGCTCCTGGTCCCGTCCTGAATCCCGCCAACGGCGGGGCCAACGGCGGGGCCGCTGGCTTTGGGGCGGCTGTTATTGAACAGGGAGATTTACGCCTCTCGTCGGGGGAAGCCTTGAAAAAAACGAATTCTGTATGGGTTTTGTTCAGTTTTAGGGTCTCTTCCTGGGCCCGGCAGGCTGCACTCCGGCAGCAATCCATTATATTCGATTTTTCAATATTCAATCCGTCAACTGACGGATCAATTTGCATTTTGCATTTCTATTCCCGGGTTCACGCCCCTGTCCGGCGCCTTCAGTCCCGTCCTGAATCCCGCTCCTGGTCCCGCCAACGGCGGGGCCATCGGCGGGGCAGTATGAACGTAGACGGATCTCGTCGGGCAAAAACTTCAAAATGCGGAATTTTGGTGGGGTTTTGTGGAATTTTAGGTTTCTCCTTTAATCGACAATCATCAATCGTCAATCATCAATGCCCCCAGTCACCAGTCACCAATCACCAGTCACCAATCACTAATCACCAGCTCCATCCCCGTTGCCGCCGTCCCTCTGGCTTGACTAACTTAATCCCCGTGGTACGCTTGTTCTCCGTACTTTCAAACGTAATATTACAAATAGCGAGTCGTTGAACATGATCTATCCCAAGTTGTTCATTCCCGGCCCCACGCCCGTGGCTGAAGACACCCTGGCCGCTATGTGCCAGCCCCAGGTAGGCCACCGCACGCCGGAGTTTTCCGAGCTCTGGGCTGAGGTGACCGCCGGGCTGGAGAAAGTACTGGGTGCCGGGAAGGTATTCCTGTTTTCCAACCCCGCCACCGGCGTCTGGGAGGCGGCGGTACGCAACACGGTCAAGAAGCGGTGCCTGAACCTGGTGAACGGGGCCTTTTCGTCCAAGTGGCATACGGTCACTGAAGCCTGCGGCCTGGCGTGCGACGCCCTGAAGAAGCCCTGGGGACAGGCTGTTCATGTCGAGGATGTGGATGAAGCCCTCGGTACGGGCAAGTACGACGTGGTTACCCTGGTGCACAACGAGACCTCCACGGGGGTCATGAGTCCCCTGAAGGAGATTGCGGACCTGGTATCCGGCAGGTATCCCGACGTCTTCCTGCACGTGGACGCGGTAAGCTCCATGATGGGGGTGGAGATCAAGGTGGACGAGTGGAAGCTGGATACCTGCTTTGCCTCGGTGCAGAAAGCCTGGGGCCTGCCGGCGGGATTTGCCGTCTGCGCCGTGTCGGGTCGTACCCTGGAGCGCTCGGCTGAGATGCAGCGGAAGGGTTACTTCCTCGATTTCATGGTATATGAAAGCTACTATAAGAAGCAGCAGACTCCCAGCACACCCTCCATTCCGCATATGTACGGTCTGCAGAAAATCCTCAAAGATATTGAGCGTGAGGGGCTGAGCGCTCGGTTTGAGCGCCACCAGAATATGGCCGCTACCGCTCGGGCCTGGGCCGACCGCCACGGCCAGGAACTGTTCCCGGAAAAGGGGTACGAATCGCCGACTATCACGGCGGTGCGCAACGTGCGGGGCTGGGATGTTAATCAGCTATATAAAGATCTTGAGGAATTGGGCTATCGCATTGACCGGGGCTACGGCAAGCTGCGGGGCGAGACTTTCCGCGTTGCTCACATGGGTGCCGTAATGCCGGAGGACCTGGATGCCTTCCTGAAGACCTTCGATCACGCGCTCAATGACGAAGGGGAAGCCTGATGAAACGAGTATTGATTACCGATCCGATCACTCCCAGCGGCCTGGAAATCCTCACGCAGCGGGGACTGGAGGTTGTAGATATAGCTGGCCAGCCTGTCGAGAAAATTAAAAGAGAGGCTGGCACGGTCAACGGCTGGATCGTGCGCAGCGGCACCAAGGTAACCGCCGACCTGCTGAGCCGGGCCGACAACCTGCAGGTAGTGGGTCGGGCCGGTGTGGGCGTGGACAACATCGACGTAGAAGCGGCCACCCTCCGCGGCATCGTAGTTATGAACACCCCCGACGGCAACACCATCTCCGCCGCCGAGCACACCCTGGCCCTGATGATGGCCCTGTCCCGGAACGTGCATTTGGGTCACGGACAGCTCCAGGAAGGGGTGTGGAACCGCCAGGCGCTGAAGGGGGTGGAGCTGCGCGGCAAAACGCTGGGGATTATCGGCCTTGGGCGCATCGGAAGCCGGATGATGACCTACGCCCGCTCGCTGGACATGCAAGTGCTGGGATACGACCCGTACGCGCCACAGCAGCTGCTCAAATCCGATGAGATCGAGCTGGTGGCGCTGGAGGAGCTGCTGGAGAAGTCCGATTTTATTACCCTCCACGTACCCATAAACGACGAGACCCGCAACCTCATTGACGCCCGACGGCTGAAACAGATGAAGCCCACCGCCCGGCTGATTAACTGCGCCCGGGGTGGCGTGGTTAACGAGGGCGACCTGGCTGAAGCTCTCAACAGTGGTATCATCGCCGGTGCGGCCGTGGACGTCTTCGCCAGCGAGCCGATTGCTGAGGACAATCCCCTGGTAAAAGCCAAGAATATACTTTTAACCCCCCACCTGGGGGCTTCAACCAAAGAAGCGCAGGAAGGGGTGTCGGTGACCATCTGCCAGCAGGTGGCCGACTATCTCCTGGATGGCAAGCTACACGGCGCGTTGAACATGCCGGTAGCGGACATGGCCCTGCTGAAGCAGCTCGAGCCTCACCTGGAACTGGCCGCCGATATGGGCCGGATACTGAGCCAGCTGGTGGATGGCAGCGTGGAGTCCGTGCGGGTAACCTGCGCCGGCGCGGTGGAGGAATCCCACCCGGTCGCCCTGGCCGCCGTCCGCGGGGTGCTGGAGCACATGCTGGACTCGCGGTTGAACTTCGTGAACACCGCCGCCGTGGCCGATGAGCGGGGCATCGTCTTCACCCACGCCTACGAATCGGGCGAAGTGGGCTACGCCAGCCTGGTGCGGGTGGAAGTGGCCACCGACCGGGGCAAGTCGTCCATTGCCGGGTCGGTTTTCGGCAGCCACGGGAAAAGCCATCCCCGGGTGGTAGAGATCGAGGGCTATCACCTGGAGCTGCAGCCGGAAGGAGTGATGCTGTTCATCCGCAACCGCGACGAGCCGGGGGTTCTCGGACGCGTCGGCACCGCCCTGGGGGGCTATGGTATCAACATCGGTCAGGCCTTGCTCAATCGCGAGCACCGTGCCGAGCATGCCTACCTGGTGGTCAAGGTGGACAGCGCCCCGGATCAGGGGCAGCTCAAGGCCCTGGCGGGGCTGGAGGGGATCATGTCGGTGCGGAAGGTGGTGCTGTAGTTATTAGTTGTTAGTGGTTAGCGGTCATTTACCGCAGAGGTATGCTCTGAGCTTGACGAAAGGACGCAAAGAACGCCGATGTATACTACTTCCTCTTCATCAACCCAGTCAATCCTGTTATCCCGTCCAATTCTTCCTTGGCGCTCTTGGCGGTTCAGTTTCTTTTTATCCGCGCCCATCTGCGTAAATCCGCGGCTGAATAACACGAAGCGCCCATTTATAGATTCGCTACTATCACTCCAGGCAGTAAATTCAGTTTAATAATAAGCTGACCTCATGGCAACTAATTCGCTCGATAGCATCCTGGAGCAGTGGGAGCCGGTCATCGGGCTGGAGGTGCACGCCCAGCTGGCCACCGAGTCGAAGATCTTCTGCCGCTGCCGGCGAACCTACGGTGCGCCGCCTAACAGTCACACCTGCCCCGTCTGCCTGGGCTACCCCGGCGTGCTGCCCGTACTGAATGAGCAGGCGGTGGAGTTCGCCATCCGCATGGGCCAGGCGGTGGGCTGCCGGGTGCGGCCCCTGTCGCGGTTCGCCCGTAAGAACTACTTCTACCCCGACCTGCCCAAAGGTTACCAGATATCCCAGTACGACGAACCACTCTGCGAGGGGGGAAGCCTGTCTTTTTACATGGAGGACGGCAGCACCAAAACGGTGGGCATCACCCGCATTCACCTGGAGGAGGACGCCGGCAAGGCCATTCACGGCCTGGAGGACGAGAGCTACATCGACTTCAACCGCTGCGGGACGCCGCTGATCGAGATCGTCAGCGAGCCGGACATCCGCTCGCCCCAGGAGGCCCGCCGCTACCTGGAGCGCCTGAAGCAGACCCTCAAGTACACCGGCGTCAGCGAGGCGGACATGGAGAAAGGGCACCTGCGGTGCGACGCCAACATCTCCGTGCGGCCCCGGGGTGACAGCGAGTTCGGCACCCGGACCGAGATGAAGAACCTTAACTCCTTCCGGGGCGTGGAGCGGGGTCTGGCCTACGAGATCAAGCGGCAGGCGGAGCTCCTGGAGCAGGGGGGCGAGGTGGAGCAGTGCACACTTACCTGGGATGAGGCCGCCGGCGAAACCCATCTCATGCGCACCAAGGAAGAGGCCCAGGACTACCGTTATTTCCCCGAGCCCGACCTGGTGCCCCTGGCGGTTGATCCTAGCAGGGTGGAAGCCATCGGGGCCGGGCTGCCGGAGCTGCCGGCTCAGATCCAGGAGCGTTTCACCCGGGAGTACAACCTCAGGTTCCAGGATATTGAGATCCTCACCCGCGAGCGGGAGCTGGCCGCCTACTACGAGGCGGTGGTCAAGGCGGGTGCGATACCCGTCGAAGCGGCACAATGGGTGTTGGGGGAGGTGCTCCGGGTCCTGAATGAGGAGCACCAGGAAATCGGCGAGTTCCCGATGCAACCTGATGCCCTGGCGGAGCTGATCCGGCTGTCCTCCGGGGGGACCATCAACCGCAACACGGCCAAGAGCGTGTTCGACAAGATGCTCCTGGGAGGTCTTACAGCGGCTGCCATCGTTGAGCGGGACCAGCTGGGGCAGGTTTCCGATTCTGCCGAGCTGGAAGATACGGTGCGACAGGTCGTCTCCAGCCTGCCCGCCGAGCTGGAACGCTACCGCAAAGGCGAAGCCAGGCTGCTGGGGTTCTTCATGGGTCAGGTGATGCGGGCTACTAAAGGAAAAGGCGATCCGCAGGTGGTGCGGGGGCTATTGCAGCGCGCCCTGGATAAAGCCTGATCCTATGGCTATCAACCGCCTGGATCATTGGCAAGGAGCGGCTGAACGTATTAGCACTTTTATCAAAATAAATGGGGTTGGGCCGATTCTCGTTGTTATTTCCGAACCATTAAGCTATATTACACTCTACCCTACACAGGAAGGATCGGGAAGATGAAAAACTTGTGGGAAAACCTGGGTGACCAGATTAAGACCTGGACCGATACGGCTGCTGAGAAAGCGGTGGTTATCACGCGAGCGGCTGCCACCAAGGCTGAGGAGCTGAGTAAAATCGGCAAGTTGAAAATGGATATTTATCAGCTGCGGCGTGAGCGGGGCCGGCTATTTGCCGACCTCGGCCAGATTGCCTACCAAACTCTTGATGGAAAAAGCAAAGGAACCCTCGAAAGCCAGCCCGGCGTGGATGATTTACGTCGCCGTCTTGCCAGCCTTACCGGGAGAATTAAAGAAAAAGAAGTTGAGCTGGTACAGGCTTCTCACTTGGGAGAGCCGGTTCACGATGCAGCGCCCCCCGAAGGGAAGGCTGTTCCTAAAAAGGAGGCCCCCGCCACCACACCGAGTAAAGCAAAGACTGCCCCTAAAAAGGATACAACTGCCACCAGGCCGGGCGGGGCTAAAAAAGGGAGTGGCAGGAAGAAAACAACAACGACTACTAAAAAGACCGGACCCAAAAAGACCACTAAGGGAACCAGTACCAGCTGAGCAACGATGCGTCCGGAAACCGTCGGGAGGAAGCCGGCACTCGGACAGGGCCGCAATGGAGCTTGGGATTACCCAGTCTGACAGGAAACCCAACTATACCGTGGGCCATGCCTGGGCGCACATCAGATCGGCATATCCGGCACAACACTTCCTGGGATCACAACCTCAAAGAGGGCAAATAGGGGTAGGTTTCTGTTGCATATGACGGCTATTTAAGGCTAAAATTGTATCCAGTATGGGGATTGTGTCCAGTATGCGGAGTTCGATTACCAAGAGGCAGAGGATATTCCCCCGAATAATGCTGAGTAGCTTAAAGTTCCTGGTTCTCAGGGAAGGACGTTCAGGCCTACGACAGTTCGAGCTATCCGGCAAGGCAGCTTTCTGGGGCTTGATTGTCCTGGGTATTCTTACACCAGTTATTTTTTATTTTGGCTCACAGCTGTTCTTGGAAACCGCTCATGCCCATCGGGTGGCGAAGCTCCGCAGGGACAACGCAGCTCTCAACCAACTGGTAGAGCAATTTGAGGACCGGATAACGGTCCTGCAGCGGGAAGTGGGGATCTTGTCCGAGATGGACCAGGATCTCCGTGTCCACGCCCAGATACCGGATATTCACCCCGGGATCCGTCAGGTTGGCATCGGGGGCACTATGGTAGAGATCCGGACGGATATGGACTACCTCCTGCCGTCGAATGATGTATCCCTGGCCAGCATAACCGAGCGGCTGGATGCCCTCTACCGCAGTGTAAAGATGGAGCAGCTGAGCTATGAGGATATCCGAGACTCTTTGAAAAATGATTTGTCCCGGCTGAGGGCAACGCCGTCCATCCTGCCGGTAAAAGGAGGGGAATTTACCAGCGGGTTCGGGCTGCGGCCGGATCCCTATACACAGAGAAACGAATTCCACCGGGGACAGGATATCAAAGTAAGGACCGGCACGCCTGTTTATGCCACTGCCAACGGGAAAGTGATCTTCACCGCTTTCGATCGTAATCTGGGATTTTATATAAAGATCGATCATGGCCGCGGCTTCCATACGCTTTATGGCCACCTCCGCAGCTTTAATGTCGAGGAAGGCCAGATAGTGAAACGGGGCGAGAACATAGCGGTATCGGGAAATAGCGGCCGGTCCACAGCGCCGCACCTGCACTACGAGGTGCGTCTCTATAGACTATCCCAAAATCCTAGAAATTTCTTTTAAGATATAGCCTTGTTGCCGAAGACAAGCATGTTGGGGGAAAGTGCTACGTCCCCACGGGCCAGCTTTGTAACTTACAAGGTGAAATTATCAATAACCGATGCGATATTTTATTGAGACTTACGGCTGTCAGATGAATGTGGCCGATTCGGAGCTGGTGGCCGGCCTGCTGGAAGGATCCGGCTGCCGGCGGACTGCGCGGATGGATGACGCCCAGATCATCCTGCTCAACACCTGCGCCATCCGGGAAAAAGCCGAGGAGACCATCCACAACCGCCTCAGTCAATTGGCCCATCTGAAGGAAAGTAATCCCGCCCTGTTGATCGGGGTTCTGGGCTGCATGGCAAAAAATGTAGCCGACAGCCTGCTGGAGTCAAAACCCTATGTTGATATGGTTCTGGGGCCTGACAGCTACCGCCGACTTCCCCTGCTTATCCGCCAGCGGAAAACCGAACAGGAACACTTGGTGAATACGCGGCTGTCCCGCTTTGAGGTGTATGACGATCTGTTTCCATCCCGGCGTGAGGGGGTCAATGCCTGGATATCCATAATGCGCGGTTGTGATAAGTTCTGTACCTTCTGCGTAGTGCCCTTCACCAGGGGGCGGGAGCGGAGTCGGCCAATGGCGAGTATTGTGGCCGAGGCCGAGGAGGCGGTACGACAGGGATTTATTGAAATAACGCTTCTGGGCCAGAACGTTAACTCCTACCGGTACGATGATGCCCGCTTTCCCGACCTGCTGGTGTCGGTGGCGGCAGTGCCGGGGCTCCGGCGCATCCGCTATACGTCTCCGCATCCCTCGGACGTGGATGATCGGCTACTGGGGGTCATGGCCGCTCACGACAATATCTGCAAGTCCATTCACCTGCCGCTGCAGGCCGGCGCTGACCGCATCCTCCGGCGGATGAATCGCTCCTATACAAGGGCGGAATATCTCCGGCTGGTGGAACGCATCCGGGCGGTTGTGCCCGAATGTACGATCAGCACGGACATTATCGTGGGGTTCCCCGGCGAGACGGAAACGGAGTTCCAGGAGACCCTGCAAGTGGTTGAGCGGGTGGAGTTTGATA
Source organism: uncultured bacterium (assembly GCA_964595095.1). Taxonomy (GTDB): domain Bacteria; phylum Fidelibacterota; class Marinisomatia; order SCGC-AAA003-L08; family TS1B11. The sequence continues at coordinate 20,321 of CAZQOY010000004.1, forward strand.
TGGCTTTTACCTTCAAATACTCCATCAGGCCGGGAACGAAGGCGGCGGAATATGAGGACCAGGTACCGGCGGCGGTAAAGCAGAAGCGCCTGGAGCGGCTAATCGCGGTGCAGAAAGCCATTACGCTGAAGCGGAACCGGGACTGCGTGGGGCGGGTGATGGAAGTGCTGGTGGAAAAGGAAAGTAAAAAGTCATCATCCCAGTGGGCCGGGCGTACCGACGGCAACAAGTGGGTTGTGTTTGACAAGGAAAGCGCCCGGATCAAAGATTTTGTGTGCGTCCAGGTAGACAGTACACATGGTGTAGCGTTAAAGGGTCATATCGTAATCCCGGTGAACCTTTCCGGTCAGGAGGTATATCATGCGGTTGCTTAAAATTCTGCTGGGTCTGCTGATTGTGCTGGCCCTGGCTTTTTTCCTGAGTAATAACTCCAGCCAATATGTGACAATCTGGCTGTTTCCAGGGACAGAACTGCCCAATATAAACTTAGCCCACGTACTGGTCATCACCCTGGCTGCGGGGATTCTGTTGGGCTTTGCCATCGGGCTGATACAGATCATCACTCAACATGCCGAAGTACGGCAGCAGAACCGCCAGCTAAAGAAACTACGCACCGAGCTGAACAACCTGCGGCATTCAGCCTTAAGTGAAGAGTTTTTCGAAAGTAAACAGGAAGGGCTACCGGATACCGAACCGTTCGCAGCCTCTACTGAAGAGCAACCCACCCAGTTGGAGCCATAATCGGACATGTCCACACTTTACATTATTCTGGCTGTTATAGCCGTTCTGGTTGTGGGAGTCGTGTTGGTGGTTCTGACCCGTCCCCGGGGCCGGCGCGATGTCCAGAGCCTGTATACGGAGGGGCTCGACTACCTGCTGCGCGGCAACCTGAAGCGGGCTTACCAATGCTTCAAGGGGGTAATTGACCGTGACACGGAACACACTTCCGCCTACTTGAAGCTGGGCCAGGTGATGCGGCGGGGTGGTGCTGCCGAGAGCGCCCTGAAGCTTCACGAAAGCCTGTTGGCCAGGTCTGAACTCACAATATATGAGCGGGTGGAGCTGCTCAAGAACCTGGCCCTGGACCACGGCGAGCTCAGACAGTATGATCAGGCAGTGGAACGGGTTCTGGCCATTCTCAAGATGGAGAAGCGCAATACCTGGGCTCTCCGCCATCTGGTAAAGTTCTACCGGGGATTGGGAAACTGGGAAGCGGCGGGAAAGTACCTGGCCCAATGGCAGAAAGTTACCAACAGGGAGGACACCCAACTCCTGGCTCTCTGCCGCTTCCGCCAGGGTTACGACCGGCGCCACGAAGAATCGCCAGAGACAATTCGCAGCCATTACCAGCATGCCTTGAAAATTGATGGGGAATTTGCCCCGGCCCACTACTTCCTGGCGGAGTCCTATGCAGATGAGGCCGATTCCTACCGGAGGGAGCTTTCCAAGCTGAGCGCGTCTGACGAGAGTGAAACTTCCCACTGGCAGCAAGACCTGGAAGAAAAAGCAGCCAAGCTCTATTCACAGGCAGTGGCTAACTGGTCTGCATTTCTCGATATTTCGCCCACTGAGACTTCTATGGTACTCCCAAGGGTTGAAGATGCCCTGTTCTATCTCCAGCGATTCGATGATATGGAACCGTTTCTCAGGCAGGTATTAGGAAAGGATCCCGATAATCTGGACGGTATAGCCAGCCTGGCCAATTTCTATGTACGCAAGGGTGATCTTGATCGGGCGGAGGAGCTGTTGAGTAACATCCCTGAAGGAGCCTCCGCCAATCCCCTGATACAGGCCATCCAGCTCAAGCTCAGCTACCGTCAGGACCCCGATCTCAACCTTATGCCGGAGCTGGACCATCTAGTGGATTCAATTCGTCTACAAGCACAAGTACAGGCCAGCTATCGGGAAGTCCCTACATCCCTGATGAGCTGGTTGGACCCAAGCAGTGATCCCCTTGAGAAACTGGAGTAATCCCCGCTGCCCGGTCTTCCTTGCCCTGCTGATTATTGTTCCTATATGGGGCCAGGATCTTGATTACTACTTTAACCTGGCATATCAGGGAAAGATTGAGGAGGTCGCTGATGCCCTGCCCCAGCTCTATCGTCAGCATCCGAACGACGGGACTGTCCTCTACCTGGAGGGGCTAATTACCCGTGACGGGGATGATGCCGTCGAGATGTACAAACGGGTAGTCCGCCTTTACCCTTCCAGCCCATACGCCGCCGACGCCCTTTTGAAAATCGGTGAGTATCTGTATGCCAGAGGGTTGTATGTTCAGGCCGCTCAATACCTGAAGCGTATCCCGGTGCATCACCCCCGATCAGACCTGGTTTATCCGGGAATCAGGCTGTTTCTAAATGCTATGTTAGTATCGGGCAATCGCGATACAGCCCTCTTCTACGCCCAGGTGTTCTCCCGTAAATACCCCGAGATAAAATTCGATCTGGAAACCGGGAGGGCTTCAGACGGGCCGGAGGATCCTTCCCTGATTATCAGCAAGAGTACAGTTCCTGAACCCAGAGCACCGGGGAAACCGGGAAAAACCAGCGGGACGGCTGCTATGGATCCTGGGAGTTCACCGCGTTTTAAATTGCAGGTAGGGGCATTCAGCGTAGATGGAAATGCCGAACGACAGAAAGCACTACTGGAATCGCTAAATTACAGGGTTGAAATCGTCCGCACTCGATCGGGGGGCCGAATCCTGCACTTGGTTATGGTGACGGGGTTCAGATCTCGTGGAGACGCGGAAATGGCCCGAAAGCTCCTGAAAGAGAACTACGGTATAGATGATTCTTTCGTGCTTCCTGACGAGTAGCGAGGGAAGCGTATGCGTCCCGGTGGGCGCCGCAGTCTTCAAAACTGTTGATCCGTCGGTTGACGGATGGTCGGTTCGACTCCGACACGTTTCCGCAAATGATTAGAAACCTCATTTTCGCCACTGCTCTGATGACAGTACTATCGGCCCAGTCGACGAAACTTTTCTGGGACGGTTACAACTGGCTGGAAATAGATCGCCTGACCCGTGAATACCCCGAGTTCAGGCTGCCGATGAAACGGGCCTATGTCCGGGGCTTGCTGAATGGCAGACTGTATGATCACCTGCAGACCCGCGCGGCCGACTCCACCCTGGCCGACTCCCTCTTTCGCGACTACCTGAACCGGTTTACCCTCGATGAACTCATTCGGGGAACCGACCAGTTCTACCAGAATCCGGCCAACCGGTACCTGCCGATAGTTACGGCTCTGGTGATCACCTCGTTGGGAGCCGTTGGCTTTACTGACAGTGTAGTAGCCGACTATACGCAGGCTTGCCGGGACTGGATTAACTACCTGACCATGCTTACTTCTGAAGAAGTCCCCATAACCATCGAGGGAATATCCAAACCGGCGTTACCCCGGCCACCGTCGGAAGTCTACCTGCCGCCTGCTGTCAGGAAAGTGAAGAAGTGGTATAGGCCCGATTCACTGACTCTCCCCTAAGTCCCGGAACCTTACTATCTATCTCCCGGTTTGGCTAAATGAAACGGTGATGCAATCTTGAATGAAAATTGCAAAATGCAAAGTGCAAAATTCCTATTAGGCTGCCAATTTGATGACATATGCAGCAAAGTCTCGTCATTGTTCTGAAAAGCCATTGTTTCCATTTTTCAATTTGCACTTTTCATTTTGCATTGAGTAATGGCTGCATCTGCTGAAATTGAAAACGGCATCAAGTCCCTATCCCGGGTGGCAATCATTGAAGGGCGAGGAAGGCTGGGCGACGGCGAGGTTGTTTTCTACCACCTGATGGAGGGGACCGAGAAAGGTGCCGATCGGGCGGCCCTGGAGGGATTGGACCTGGATATTAATTACTGTCATGAAAATGGCCGGTCGTATGTGATACTTCGGGAGCGGGTCCCTTCAGCCTCCCGCCGTCTGTCCCGGGCTCACGTCCTCCTTTTCCTGGCAACGGTGCTGACCACCCTGGCAGCGGGGGCTATCCTGAATGGACACAACATATTCAAAGAGCCGGGGACTATCATCCAGGGATGGCCATTCAGCCTTACTCTCATGACCATTCTCGTGATCCACGAGTCCGGTCATTACTTCTATGCCCGTCGGCACCGAGTTGACGTTTCGCTGCCCTATTTCATTCCGGCGCCGCCGCCCATTATCATCGGCACCTTTGGTGCCTTTATCAAAATGCGGGGGCCTATTTCCAATCGCCGGGCACTGTTGGAGATCGGTGCCGCGGGTCCCATTGCCGGCTTCCTGGCGGCCGTGCCAGCACTGATCTACGGCCTGCATTTATCCACCGTGGTGCAGATTGAAGCGGGGGGATACTTTTTGGGTGACAGCCTGCTGATGAAGGCCGCAACCGCGCTGATGTATCCCGGTCTGGAGCCGGGAGAAGATATTCTGTTGCACCCGGTGGGCTTTGCCGGTTGGATTGGCTTGCTGGTGACTATGCTGAATCTCCTGCCTATGGCCCAGTTAGACGGTGGCCATATTGCCTACGCCCTGCTCGGTAACCGGCAGGAATGGTTGGGGCGAGCTATACTGGTGGCTTTCATACCAATGGGCATATTACTATCGCCCAACTGGCTCTTCTGGGGCTTTCTGATTCTGATACTAATGCGTACGGTGAAACATCCACCGGTCCCGGACGTTAACCGACCACTTAAACCATACGAACTGCTTATCGGTATCGTATGTCTGGCTATTTTCATCTTGTGTTTTATTCCTGTACCTTTAAGGATGTCATAAAGATGGTTATGGGGACCGAAACAACAGTCAAGCCTGGCAAAGCGGGTGTCCTTCACCCCCGGCTGCCCCAAGATGAGCACTATATGTCCCGGGCATTTACCCTGGCCCGGCGGGGAATGGGGCGTGTCAGCCCCAACCCGATGGTTGGCTGTGTGCTCGTCCTTGACGGCCAGGTGGTAGGTGAGGGATACCACGAGCGTTTCGGCGGTCCCCACGCTGAGGCCCATGCTATCCGGGATGCCGGCAAGAAGGCCCGGGGCGCTACGGCTTACGTTACCCTGGAACCCTGTGCCGCCAGCTTTGCGGGCAAGAAGACGCCGCCCTGCACTGATGCCTTAATCCGTGCCGGTGTAAAGCGGGTGGTTGTAGCTGTCCGCGATCCCAATCCCATGGTAAACGGGGGCGGGATAGCGCGACTGAAGTCGTCAGGTATTAAAGTAACCGAAGGGATCCTGGCTGAAGAAGGAACCCGCTTGATCAGGGGTTTCTCCAGGTGGATCCTTACGGGCAGGCCGTTTGTGATCCTCAAGGCGGCCCGCACCAAAGATGATTTTGTAGCGGCCAGTCTTGACTGCAAATGGTTCACCTCCCCTGAGTCCCGCCGCTGGGTCCATTGCCTGCGGGCCGAAGTGGATGGGATACTGGTGGGCCGGAGAACAGCGGAGATAGAGGACCCGCAACTGACAGTGCGGGAAGTGGCCGGGCAAAACCCCCGGCGTATCGTGCTGGATACCGCCCTGCAGCTGCCCGGTGGTCTGCAACTCTTTCAGGACGGCGCCGCCCCGACCATAGTTTTTACGGCCCGGGGGGAATCCAGGACAACGCCGTGGGGTGAGCAGATCAAGGTCTCCCCGTCTGCGGCTGGTGTGGACCTGGATCAGGTGCTGGACGCCCTGGGCCAGAGGGGTGTCACCTCTCTTCTGGTTGAGGGCGGCCCTACCCTGCACCGTGAATTTATCCGGGCGGGATTGGTTGATGAGGTGGTTTTGTTCACCGCGCCCCTTGAAGCGGACGCCGAGGTAAAGCAGCGGACTGACCTGCGCAATGCGCTAGTCGTTCCTGAGGATTGGTGTCTGGTCGCAAAAGAGGAGCTTGGCGGGGACCAACTGGTGGTGGCGCAGCCTGACCATTCATTATCGGGGATGTTGAATCATAGTTCTATCACGAGGAGCAGCGCATAATGTTTACTGGAATTGTGGAAGAGATCGGTCGCGTTAACAGTCGAACTCCTGGGAATGGATATGACTCGCTGGTAATTACCGGCGCGAAGGTGTTGGATGATCTGGAAACGGGACACAGCATCAGTGTTAATGGCGTATGTCTGACGGTGGTTGACCGGTCCGAAGAAAGTTTTACCGTTCACGTGGTCACCGAGACGCTGGCAAAGAGCAATCTCGGCGAAATCACACCGGGCAGCCTGGTAAACCTGGAACGGGCTGTTGGACCTATGGATCGTTTCCACGGCCACGTTGTTCAGGGACACGTGGAAACGGTGGCGTACATCAACAGTATTACTGTGAATCGCGGAGCTGTGCGAATGACCGTGACCGTTGACACCCACTGGCTGCGTTACTGTATTCCCAAGGGTTCCATCGCGCTTGACGGGGTATCCCTTACTGTAGTTGATATTTCCCCTGCGGGTCTGACCGTTGCGCTTATTCCCTTTACCATGTCGCAGACCACTCTTGGTAAAAAGCAGGTAGGTGAGCCGGTGAATGTTGAGACCGACATTGTTGCCCGCTATCTTGAGCGCTTCCTGGAGATGGAACCCGATGAGGAATATGGGGATATAGACCTCGGAATGCTGCGCAGCTGGGGGTATGGAGAAAGCTGACCATGTTTGAATTGGTAGAAGATGTTCTTGACGATCTGAGGACCGGGAAGATGGTCATCGTCACGGACGATAACGACCGTGAGAATGAAGGGGATTTTATCATGCTGGCGGAGAAGGCCCGCCCGGAAGACATCAACTTCATGATGCGCGAGGGGCGGGGACTTGTCTGTGTACCGCTTACCAGGGAGCGGTCCCAGCAGCTGGGGCTGCCCCCCATGGTACACCGTAACACCGCCCTGCACGAAACGGCCTTTACCGTCAGTGTGGACGCCCTCGATAACACCACCACCGGCATTTCCGCCCAGGACCGTTGGCAGACGCTCCAGGTCCTTCTCGATCCGAAGGCGCAGTCGCAGGATCTGGCGCGCCCCGGTCACATGTTCCCGCTGGTGGCTCAGCCGGGGGGAGTACTTCAACGGGCGGGACATACCGAGGCCAGCGTTGACCTGGCCCGGCTGGCCCTGGCTGAGGAGATCGGTGCTCAGCCAATGGCCCTGCTGGTAGAGATCGTGGATGAAGACGGCAGCATGGCACGGGGCGAGAAGCTGGAAACCATCGCCCGGAAATACGAGCTGAAAATCATCAGCGTGGTCGAGATCATCGCCTACCGGCGTACCAGGGAGAAACTGGTGGAACTGCTGACAACCCTGAGATTCCCCACGAAGTATGGCGAGTTCGAGCTGGCCGTCTACCAGGACAGCATTCATCACGACACACACCTGGCCCTGGTAAAAGGCGAGTTGTCAGGCGATGATCCCGTTCTGGTGCGAGTTCACAGCCAGTGCCTCACCGGAGACATCTTCGGTTCCTTCCGGTGTGATTGTGGCCCGCAGCTCGAAAGAGCCCTTCAGCGGATCAACGAAGAGGGGCGGGGCGTACTGGTATATCTGCGTCAGGAAGGGCGTGGGATAGGCCTGAAAAACAAGCTGCTGGCTTACGGCCTGCAGGAGCAGGGCCTGGATACGGTAGAGGCCAACAAGAGCCTCGGTTTCAAGTCCGATCTGCGGGAATACGGCATCGGCGCCCAGATACTGAGAGACCTTGGGGTGCGGAAGCTGCGGCTGCTGACGAATAACCCCAGAAAGATCGTCGGTCTCGATGGGTACGGCTTGGAGGTGGTGGACCGGGAGCCGATCGAGATTCCGGCCAATGTCGAAAACAAGCTCTATCTGGAAACCAAACGAGATAAGCTGGGACATCTCATTTTACAATAGGAGTTTATCATGGCGCCTACTATCGTTGGTGAACTGACTGTCAAAGACCGGGCTATCGCTGTGGTGGCCAGCCGATTTAATAGCATGATCACCCAGCAGCTGCTGGCGGGCGCTGAAGACACGTTTATTCGGCATGGTGGCGATCCGGGCAAGCTTACTGTGGTCTGGGTGCCGGGCTCGTTCGAAATACCGAACACCGTAAAGCGCTTGGCGGACAGCGGCAAATATGATGGCGTTCTTGCTCTGGGTGCCCTTATCAAGGGCAGCACGCTCCATTTCGACGTTCTGGCAACCCAGGTAACTCGAGCCCTGATCGAGCTCACCATGCAGCTTTCCACTCCGATTTCATTCGGCGTGCTCACCACCCTGTCCCTGGACCAGGCCCTGGAGCGCGCCGGTACAAAAGGGGGAAACAGGGGGGCTGAGGCCATGCAGAGCCTCATCGAGATGATCAGTCTCGCATCGAAGCTCTCTTGATTCGTCGGTTCCTTGTCTCTATTGCCCTGCTATGTATACCGCTGAGTCCGGCTGGGGGACAGGGCCGCATTGGAGAGTTTCGGCACTACACATCAACCATCAATCCCCATGCTATTGACTACCATGAGGGCCGGGTCTATGCGGCCACCGGTGGAGGTGTGCTGGTCTATGATGCGCAGGAGGAGACTTTCTCGACCCTGGGCATTGCCGAAGGTCTGGTCTATGCCGATCTGACCTATCTGACCATTGCCGGTGACTGGATGTGGCTGGGGGGCGCCCCGCCCCGGGGCATAATCCAGTTGATGAATCTGAACACCGGCGAAGTGGATGTGGTTGACCTCGACCTTGATGAGATCCTTCGAATCACCGTGGGGGAAGACCGGGGCTTCGCCGCCTTCCGGCAGGGACAGGACCTGGGTATCATGGAACTGAGGTGGGATGGACGGGGATACAGTTTCGCTGACACCTATCGCAATTTTCCACTCTCTGTAACGGAAATCAGGGACCTCGACCTGTGGGGCGATTCCCTTTTTGTGACCACCAGCTCCGGGGTTATCGGGAATGATTACATCCGGGCCAACCTGAAAGATCCCGCTACCTGGCAACTACTGACGCCAGAACGAGATGACATCATCCAGTATCATGTGGATTCCACGGGGCACTACTACCTGGTTCCGAATTACTTGTATTACCGGATAGCTGATGAATGGACCGTTCACAGTAATGTCATTGGCGGTGCCCTGCACCACTTGATGCGGCGCTGGAACGGTGACTTCGTCATTTCCTTCTCGAATTATCTGCAAGTTGTAAATTCCAGTGGGCACGTACTGTCCTCACCCAGGGCTGCTGGTTACGTATTGGCTTACACTGACGGCCAAGGGAATGATGAAGGTTATGCCATCATTCGGGATCACGGCCTTGCCCGCTTCAATCATCAGGCCAGGTCCTGGACTTCCCTGGCCCCCAACACCATGGCCGGCAATGACTATACCGCCGTACTTAAGCTCGACACGGGTGAACTGGTTGCCGCCGGACTATCCGGCATTGCCCGCTACAATGGTCAGTCATGGCACAACCTGATTCCCGGCTACTATCTCCTGTCCGGTCCGGAGGATGACCGCATCCATGAAAACGACCAGGTGACCGGCAGCCGCTACTTCCTGGCCGATACGATTTTCTACCGGGGTAAGCAGTCCTGGAACATGGTGCAGCTGCCGAACGGGGAACTCCTGGTCGGTTTCAAAGGCAATTACCCCAAGGGAGGTGGTATCCTCCAGGTGAACCTCAACGATGTGGCCGGTTATGTTACGTATGAT
>CAZQOY010000004.1:29917-32150 GCA_964595095.1 uncultured bacterium
CGGCGGCCGGCTGGACGGTCTCGCCAATGACGGTTATATCACCATCCGGCATATGGCCCGTGACGCGGAGGGCAACGTCTGGATAGCAAACCCTTTCTGCGAGCTGTGGCAGAATGTACTGGCGGTTTATACCGCTGAAGGAAGCTGGACCCACTTTTCCACCTCCGACAGCCATAATAGACTCAATCTGGCTCCTACGGAGATTGCATTTGACAGTGAGGGCCGGGTATGGATCGGCAGCGAGGTAAATTCACATTGGAACAGTCCGGGAGGGATCGCCGTCCTGGATTATGGGGGCACGTTGCAGGAAAAGTCGGACGATCAGTGGAGACTGATATCGGCCCGGCTTGAGGCGAACCATTCCAACACTGTCTGGTCGCTCATTTTCGATAAGAACCAGGTCCTGTGGACGGTGTCGCCTGATGGTGTAATGGGCTATTACGTGGAATCGGATCTGACCCTCAGTCCTATCGATTATGGTCCCTTCTTAAGCGACGTACCCTTTATCGAGGGGGCAAAGATACGGGTGGATACCGAGAATAATAAATGGATCACGGCTCCCCAGCACGGGCTCTGGGTCTTGCTGGATAATACCACTTTCTGGCCCAGCGTGGATGGATTCAATACCGGCAACAGTTCGCTGACCACGGATGAGATTCTGGATATCTACCTGGATAATGATGAAGGGGTGGCTTACCTTGCTACAACGAAGGGTATTTCAGCACTGAAAATTCCTTTCAGGAAAGAGCTGGATGACTACAGTGGTATGGTAATTTTTCCCAGTCCCTACCATATTCCCTCTGAGAAGGCCCTGATTATCGACGGCTTGCGGCAGGGATCGTCGGTGAAGATATTTACCGTCACCGGCCGACTGGTCAGGGAGTTGAGCGCTACTAACGACAGCGTCCAGGGATATCAGGCCGCCTGGAACGGCAGGAACAGTGCCGGTGAATGGGTCGGTTCAGGAGTATATCTGATTGCGGCCTACCTGCGCGACGGCCGGTCGGGCGTAGGGAAAGTGGCTGTGATCAGGCGATAATCAGCGGCTTGACCTCGAACTCGGCTTCAAGCTCATCTACTACCTTTCCAATCATTTCACACCGCTCCTGGTGGCTCATGAAGCTGGACTTGAACCCGTTGATGATGATATCGCGGAAGTCGTTGAGGGTCAGCCCGAAGGTTTCCTTGGCGATGAGATATTCCTGTGAGAGGGTGGTGTTGGATACCAGGCGGTTGTCGGTATTGAGCGTCACCCGTATACCCTGTTCGAAGTAGAATTTGAAGGGGTGTTCCTTAAGGCTTCGCACACTCTTGGTGTGAACGTTGCTGGTAAGGCAGACTTCCAGGGCGATACGGTGGTCGTTGACGTAGTGCATCAGGTCCTGGTCTTCCAGCAGGCGGGTGCCGTGGCCGATGCGGTGAGCACCGCAGTAGTGAACGGCCTGGTGAATGCTTTCCGGTCCGAAAGCCTCCCCAGCGTGGAGGGTAGTGTTGATATTGTTCTTCAGGATCAGGAAGAAGGCATCCTGGTGGTGTTTAGCGGGAAAATTTTCTTCGGCCCCCGCCAGGTCAAAGCCCACAACCCCCTTATATTTGAACTGGACCGCCAGGTCTGCCAGCCGCAGCGACACCTCAGGTGAAATGTTGCGGATACCGCAGATGATGATCCCCGTGCGGATGCCCAGGTCGTCTTCGGCTCCGTTCAGCCCGTGCTTCACCGCCTCGATGGATTCGGCACCCGTCATGCCTTCACGAGTATGCAGAATGGGGGAGTAACGCACTTCAATATAGCGGACCCCATCATTCCAGACGTCCTCGGCCAGCTCGTAAGCGACCCGTTCCAAGGCCTCCGGCGTCTGAAGGACATTGAGGGGCAGTTCGAAGCGGGCGATATAATCTTCCAGTGAACCTAACCGGTCCCCGATAGCGATCATGCTTCTGAGCTGTTCGGGGTCTTTGGTAGGCAGCTCCACTTTCTGGCGGGAGGCCAGATCAAGGATGGTTTCCAGGCGCAGTGAGCCATCCAGATGGCAGTGCAGCTCCGCCTTGGGGAGGCGCCGGAAAAAGTCCAGGTCCATTTCCATTTCGCGTTTACTAGCCAGTAAACCTGGTGGCGGTTTTCATCGGGTTCTTAATACCTTGCTGCTCTCAGTTTCGTTTCTAGTGTATTGTCTTGTTACAGTAGTGTCCGGTAAAAAATAAGAATTGGTCTGGAACTCCTTGGTTTAAGGGA
>CAZQOY010000005.1:0-8719 GCA_964595095.1 uncultured bacterium
TGGCGACACCCTCCGGGAACTGAAGCTTCTCCTCGACGATCAGGGCCCGCCGCAGGGGAATGGTAAAGAGAACGCCGATAATCCCGCCGGTGGCTGCGATGCCGGTGATGGTCCAGTAGTGGTCGGCGAAATTGAATTCCGTCCAATACCCCATCAGTATCAGGGCGGGAATAGTGAATATGACGCCCGCCGCCAGGGCTTCCCCCGCCGAGGCGGCCGTCTGGACGATGTTATTCTCGAGGATGTTCGACTCTCGGAAGAGCCGAAGGATACCCATGGAAATAACCGCCGCCGGAATGGAAGCCGATACCGTCATGCCGGCGAATAGACCCAGGTAAGCGTTGGCCGCGGCCAGGACTACCGATAGGATGATACCTAAAATGATGGCCTTTATGGTGATTTCTGGCAGCAGCTTCATGAATGTACCCCGTAAATAAGTTGGCCGTAAAGGTAATCACGAGGTCATGACAGAAACAATCCCTTTGGGCCGCACACGCGCTGCGGGCTACCAGTCCGTGTGCCTGATTAGCTTGGGGCTGACGCAATGCCGGCAGTAACTTTCAATAACCATGGGGTGCTATCCGGCAACTGCCGGACGGCTGAGAACAAACCCATCGAACCTGAACTGGATAATACCAGCGGAGGGAACCATGCCGAAATCGCTTTATTCCTTTTTCATTCCCATTTTATTTACTGCCTTTGCATTGATCTTTGCCCAAGAAGTCCCATCTTTCGCTATCCTCGATCTGGAAGGTCGCGGTATTTCGCCCATCGAGGCAGTTAGCCTGACAGACAGGCTGCGTTCGGAGCTGGTGATGACAGAAACGGTTGACGTAGTGGAACGCGGTCAGATGGAACAAATACTTTCTGAGCAAAACTTCCAACTTCTAGGGTGTACCTCCGATGAATGTGTGGTGGAGGTGGGGCAATTACTTGGTGTAACAAATATGATCGCAGGATCCATAGGTCGAGTTGGATCTATTTACACCTTAGACGTTCGTATCATCAGTGTTGAAACCGGAAAGATTATGAGCTCCATCACGCGCGATTACCGTGGAGAAGTAGAAGGGCTTTTGGGAGAAATAAAAGAGTTTGCATGGGAAATTGCGCAAATCTATGGTGATCAGGAAGTTAGCATGCCGCCGCCCGCACCGAAGTTGGGTGAAGTTCCTTTGTATCAGGAAGGGCCGATAGAGGAATTTGCAACGCGAGAAACAACCGTGCTCATCGGCCAGGTCCTCTCCCGAGCTACCCACAGCCCGGTGCCCTATGCCAACGTACTGGTTGAGGAAACCGGCGAGGGTACGTTCGCCTCAGGGGCAGGGAGGTTCCGGCTGGACGTCGCCAGTCTGCCAACCGCGCTGCTGATCACCCGCATTGGGTTTGCCGATACGGTGATCACCGCAGCCGAAAGGAACTTGGGCGCTATCTACCTGATTCCCACCGTACTGAGTGGGGAAGAGGTGCTGGTGACGGCTACCAGGGCTGTTGAGGGGCAGACACCGGTGGCCTTCAGTACGCTGGATCGCGAGGAGCTTGATCGGATCTACAGCCATCAGGACGTGCCGATGGTGCTGGCCGGTGAGCCGGGGGTCTACGCCTACTCCGACGCGGGCAACGGCGTGGGCTATACCTACCTGAAGATCCGGGGATTTTCCCAGGAAAGGATCGGGGTCTATCTGAACGGCATCCCCCTCAACGATCCGGAGGCACACGGCGTCTACTGGGTGGATCACGGCGATATCCTGGCCGCCGCCGGCGACATCCAGCTGCAGCGGGGGGTGGGCAACTCGCTCTACGGCAGCGGGGTGTTCGGTGGTACGGTTAATCTGACCACCAATTTCCAGGCCCTGCCAGCCGGTTTCACCTTAAACACCGGGTATGGCAACTACACCGAAAAGGGTCTGAACCTGCCCAGCCGCAAGCTGTCCCTCAGCTATGCCGGTGGCCCCTGGCAGGAGCAGGGCTGGACGCTCTACGGCCGCTTCAGCGACCTGGCCAGCGAAGGGTATCGCATCGGCAGCGGCACCAGCCAGCGGTCCGTCCATGCCGGGCTGGAAAAGAGCACGGCCACCGCCCTGACCCGCCTCGAAGCTATTTGGGGCCACGAGGAGACGGCCTTCTCATGGGAGGGGATTATTCCCCTGTATGAGTATGATCTGGACGACCGGGAAGACCGGCGTTATAACTACTACGCCGATCCATATTTCAACGGCGGCCTCGACAACGCCAACAAGGATGTCTTCACCCAATCCATCGTATCGCTGCAGCATAGCCGCAAGCTCACCGGCGGGCTGTTGAGCCTGACGCTATATAACGTGAAGGGTGACGGCTACTACGAGCAGTTCAAGGGCGGCAGAGACGTGGGGGAGTATAATCTAACAGCTATCCTACCCGACACAGTGGAAGAAGTGGACCTGCTGCGCCGGAAGTGGCTGCGCAACGGCTACTCGGGCGTGGTGTATCACTATACCGTGCCCTTTAGCTTCGGTAAGGTGACGGTAGGCGGCGATGCCCGCTTCTATGCCTCCGAACACTACGGCAAGGTCATGCAGCTATTTCAACCGTCTATCAGTCTGCCACCTGACCATCGCTACTACACCGACCGAAGCAAGAAGACCAGTTTTTCCTTCTACGTGCATTCTATCATTGACATCACCGACCGGCTGAGCGCTATGGCTGACCTGCGCTACTTAGGGCATCGGTATACATTCGACCAAGATGTGATGGGGGCGTTCACCGAAGGGTATGACTTCAAGCTGAAGCACAACTTCATCGACCCCCACCTGGGCCTTAACTACCGGGTAGGCGAGTCCGTGTCCTTTTTCGCCAACCTGTCCACGGGCCATCGCGAGCCGGCGGATGGGGATATCTACGACCATGACGATCCCGACGTGGCACCGGCGGTGGAGGACATGGAGGCCGGGTACGCCGAGCCCCTGGTCAAAGAAGAGTTCCTGATAGATTACGAGGCCGGCGTGCAGTTCAGCCTGGCTACCGTCAGCGGGAAGCTGAACCTCTACCATATGGACTTCAGGGATGAACTCGTTCCGGTCTATTACCGGTACTATGATACCGATGATGTCCTTCAGGGCAATGCGCCAGGGACGGTGCATCAAGGCCTGGAGATCGCCCTCTCTGTGATGCCCCTTTCCTGGCTGCAAGTGCAAGGCAACCTGAGCTACGCCGATAACCGTTTCGTTGAGTTTTACGGTGACTCCCTGGGCTGGAGTGGGAGTGAATGGAGTAGTACTGCGGACTTTAGCGGTAAGGTACTCCCGGCTTTCCCGAAGGTTCAGGCCAAGGGTAGCCTGATCGTCAGTCATTTCCTGGGAGAAACATGGCTCCAGTTCGCCCATATAGGGAAGCAGTTCATCGACTTTGCGAACACCGATTCGGTGGCGATTGCCCCCTACACTCTGGTGGACCTGGGAATGAGGTTTGAACTGCCGGCGGTGGGATCGGTCCGGTCAGAGCTGACCCTGCGGGTGAATAACGTATTCGACGAGTTCTATGAGACCTTCGGCTATACCTATTACGACGGCTGGCCGCCTTATCGAGTGGACGCATACTGGCCCGGTGCCACCCGCAGCTATTTCGTTGAGCTGGAGATGAGGCTGTAGTGTTGAGTGTAGATCAAAGAACTTGACAGGATGTTGCAGTAGCAGCGGCAGTTGGCAATTGGCAGTGATTATTCAGCCGCGGATTTACGCAGATGGACACGGATAGAAATAAAAAGAGATCATAGAATCATTTTTTGTGAAAAACAGGAAATAAGAAAAAAAATAGTGATAATCCGCGTGAATCTGCGGTAAAAAAAACCAAGAACGCATCTGTCATACATCCTCAGCGATCTCCGCGTTCTCTGCGGTGAAAATCACCAGTCACCACTCACCGGTGACCAGCCACCAGCATCCAGTAATCACCAACTGATAACTGACCACGGACAACGGACGACTGACTACGGACAATTTTCATTTAGCCACAACCCAGGTCCCATCAACACATCCTCTTGTTGATCGGCCTGGAAATCGCTAACATCCTCCCGACTTATGGCTGACCCGAAACGTCTGTTCGTACTCGATGGCACGGCCCTGCTTTACCGGGCCCATTTTGCAATGGCTGTCAATCCCCTGATGACTTCCACCGGGCAGGTCACGTCGGGGATCTTCGGCTTCATGAATTCCCTGATCCGCCTGATGCGCGAGGAGTCGCCGGACTATCTGGTCATCGTCTTTGACGACCGGGCGAAGACTTTCCGCCACCAGATCTACACCGAATACAAGGCTACCCGTGAGAAGATGCCCGACGAGCTGGTCTCCCAGATCGAGCCGCTGGACCGGGTGCTGGAGGCGCTGAAGGTGCCGGTGCTGCGGGTGCCGGGGTATGAAGCCGACGACGTCATGGGCACCCTGGCTACCCGGGCCGAGGCCAAAGGGTGGGACACCTACCTGGTTACCGGTGACAAGGACATGATGCAGCTGGTCTCGGAGCATACCTTCGTTTATACGCCTGGCAGGGGCCGGAATCCGGCTATGGTCTATGACGCTGGCAAGGTGGAGGAGCGCTGGGGTGTGCCGCCGGGCAAGATGGTCGAACTGCTGGGCCTCATGGGAGACAGCTCCGATAATGTGCCGGGAGTACCGGGCGTAGGTGAGAAAACCGCGCAGGAGCTGATTGCTGAGTACGGCAGCCTTGAAGAGGCCCTCAACCACGCCGACGAGGTGGCTAATAAGCGGGCCCGGGAAGGGCTGGCGACCGGACGAGAACTGGCCCTGCTCTCGAAGGAGCTGGTCACTCTCGACTGTCATGTTCCCCTGGATGTCGAATTGGACCACCTCGCGTTGGATCAGCTGGACCCCCCTGCCGCCTCCGAGCAACTGCAGGAGCTGGAGATCAGGGCCATCGTGCCCGACCTGCTCAGCCTGGGTGGGGAAATGCCTGGTCCGGCGGAAGAACTGCCGGCCAAGACCTACGAACAGGTCAGAACTGAAAAAGAATTTGATGCCATGCTGGCGGAGCTGGCTGAGGCAGAGTGGATATCGTTCGACCTGGAAACCACTTCCACCAACCCGCTGCAGGCGGAGATCGTGGGACTCTCCTTTTCCGTGAAACCGCATCACGGCTGGTATGTGCCCGTCGTGTATCCTGAAAGGGATGAGAAGACAGCCCTGGACCTGGCTCTCATCCTCGAACGCCTGAAGCCCATCCTGGAGGCCCCGGAACGCCCCATCATTGGACAGAACATCAAGTACGACGCACTGGTGATGACTCGATATGAAATCGAGGTGAAAGGGATCGCCTTTGATACCATGATCGCCGCCCACCTGCTGGAACCCGAAGCCTCCACCTACAAGCTGGACACCCTGAGCCAGAAGTATCTGAATTACCGCATGGTACCTATTGAGGAGCTCATCGGCAGGCGGGGGAAGGACCAGCGCTCCATGGCGGATGTACCGGTAGAAAAAATCGCCTGGTACGCTGCTGAAGATGCCGATATAGCAGGGCTATTATACCCCTTACTTAATGAACAACTTGAGGACAATAGGCTCATCGAGACCAACCGTCAGCTCGAGGTCCCCCTGATACCCGTTCTGGTGGCTATGGAACAGAACGGTGTCTTTCTGGACTTGCCCTTATTGGAGCGGATGTCCGGGGAGATGGAAGTCAGGCTGGCAGGGCTGGAGAAAGAGATTTATGCCACAGCCGGGATGGAGTTCAACATCAACTCTCCCCAACAGCTGGGGGTGGTCCTCTTTGACCAGTTGGGGCTGCAGCAGATCCGCAAGCGCAGCACCGACGTGACGGTCCTGGAGATGCTCAAGGACCAGCATCCCCTGCCGGGTCTGATGCTGGACTACCGCCAGGTTAAAAAACTCAAGTCCACCTATGTGGATGCTTTTCCATCACTGGTAAATCCGGTGACGGGGCGGGTGCATACCTCCTTCAGCCAGACGGGCACAGCCACCGGTCGGCTCGCCAGCAGCAACCCCAACTTCCAGAACATCCCCATCCGCGCCGACATGGGGCGGGAGATACGGCGGGCATTCCGCGCCCAGCGGGAGGGGTGGGGCATTTTCTCGGTGGACTACTCCCAGATCGAGTTGCGCATCATGGCCCACCTGGCCCGGGAGGAGACCCTCATCGAGGCCTTCAACCAGGGGCGGGACATTCATAGCCAGACGGCGGCCACCGTCTTTGGCGTATCTCCTGAGGAGGTGACGCCGGACATGCGCCGCACGGCTAAGGTGGTCAACTTCGGCATCATGTACGGGGCGGGGCCATTCCGCATGTCCCGGGAGCTGGACATCTCCATCCAGGAGGGCCGGGAGCTGATCAACCGATACTTCAACACTTACCCGGGTATCCGTAAATTCATTGACGATCTGCTGGCCCGGGCCCGGGATGAGAGCTACGTCAGTACTCTCCTGGGACGCCGCCGGAAGGTACCCCACCTGCTGTCGGGCAACCAGCGCCTGCGCAGCGCCGACGAGCGCATGGCGGTGAACATGCCGATCCAGGGGACCGCCGCCGAGCTTATCAAAATCGCCATGATCCGCATCCACTGGCACCTGGTGGAGGAAGGCTACAAATCGAAAATGATCCTCCAGATTCACGACGAGCTGCTCTTCGAGACCCCGGAGGATGAGGTGGATCGCCTGCGGGAGATGGTCGTGACGGAGATGGAGGCGGCCATGGAGCTGGACGTGCCCCTGAAGGTGGACTGGGGCTTCGGGCCGAGCTGGTATGAGGCGCATTGAAGAAGTGGCAGTTGGAAGCTTGCCCGGCATAACACAGTGTAGCCGGGTGGCAATTGCAGATACTTATAATTGCAAAATGAAAAATGAAAAGTGCAAAATGAAAAATGAAGAATAAACCGCCAAGACGCAAAGGACGCGAAGGGGTTATTGTCGATTGACGATTGAAGAGAGAAGAATGAAGAGTGAAGAGCGAAGGGCGAGGAGTGAGATGACAAAGGAAGGCAGAGTATGGGATTAAACACACTAGCTTTTCGATAAATTGTGATCATCCTCAGCATCGACGGCGGCGCCTCCCGCACGCGGGGGGTTTTGTTTACCGAGACCGGTGAGGTGCGCCACTACCAGGAAACGGAGGCTACATCCCTGAGCCGGCCCGGTGTTAATGCGCCCAAAAAATTGGGGCTATTCATCGAGGAGCTCGCTGTGCAGGCTAGCCTGAAACTCAAGGATGTGGATATGCTGAATATAGGAGTGGCGGGCGTTTCCAACCAGGAGGCCCGTGATCGCCTGTTCAGGGAGCTGGACCGGCTCCAGCTTTCCGACCGGGCCATTGTTAGCTCGGATGTGGAAGCGGCCTACGAGGCGGTCTGGAGGGATGCACCGGGAGTGCTGGTATGCGTGGGCACGGGGGCCGTCGGCTGGGCGCGGGACAAGGAGGGCAATACTTACCGGGCCAGTGGCAGAGGTCCTCAGCTGGGCGGTGACCCCGGCAGCGGCTACTGGATGGGCAAGACGGCCATGGTGCACCTGATCATGTCCAAAGGGACTGAGGGTGAAGACCTGGATGTTCTCCGGCGCCGGGTCATGGAGACCTATGATGCCGAATCTATCGAGGAGGCCGCTCGTATCGCCGGCGAGGCTGAGGACATGGTTGCCACGACCGGCCGCCTGGGAAAAGTCATTTGCCAGCTGGCGAAGGAAGGCAACGACATGGCCCTGGCTATTCTCCAGGAGGGAACCCAGGGGCTGGCTGACGAACTGCTCCAGATGATTGACAAGGCCGGGCTTCGCAGCGAGAAAATAACCATCGGTATCAATGGGAGTATCGTCATCAATAGCGCTATCTACCGGCGGATACTGGCGAGCGCTCTCAGCTACGACTTGCCCGACATCGACTGGCGGCCCCCGCAGATCGATCCCGTTTTCGGTGCCGGACTCATCGCCGCCCGCCTTAATGACATTGCAATTGACCTGGACACATTGAAAAGAAACTGGAGTGAACGCAATGTTCTGTCCCCGAGCTGACATTCACCTGGGCCGGTTGAAGACCAACTTCCGCCATTTGAGCGCGCATGTAGGTAACGCGAAGGTGCTGGCGGTGGTGAAAGCGGACGGTTACGGCCACGGCATCGTTCCCGTGTCAAAGGCCCTGGTAGAGGCTGGAGCACATGGCCTTGGAGTGGCCACACTCCAGGAAGCCCTTGAACTGCGAAAAGCCGGCCTGCGGCAGATGATCCTGCACCTGGGCCGGTTCGATCCCCAGTGGCTGGATACATTTGTGAAAGAGGACATCCGCTTGAGCCTGCACGGCCTGGAAGATATCAGGGCACTGGCGGCTCACCACGAGTCCACCGGGAGCGAGTACGTGGTTCATTTGAAGGTGGACACCGGCATGACCCGCCTGGGCGTACCCTACGAAGCTGCCGTCGAAGCCCTGGATGAGGTGAAGAAGCATCCCTTCATCCGCCTGGAAGGCATCTGGACCCATTTCGCCACCGCTGATGAGGCCGAACAGAGCTACCTGCAGTATCAGCTAGTACGGTTCACCCAGTTCGTCCATATGGCTCGCAAGCTGGACATCGACGTGGAGTTCTTTCACGCCGCTAACAGCAGCGCCATCTTCCGGAATCCTGAAAGTCACTTTAACATGGTCCGCCCCGGCCTGGTCCTTTACGGGGCTATGCCTTCCGAGGAAGTGAACGTACCCTTTAAACTCCTGCCGGTGATGGACCTGAAAG
>CAZQOY010000005.1:8729-18995 GCA_964595095.1 uncultured bacterium
CCTGAAAGCCCCTCTGGTGCTGGTGAAGGACGTCCACCGCGGCTCGCCCATCGGATATGGCCGGGCCTATCACGCCCCGCAGGATATGAAAACGGGCATCCTTCAGGTGGGTTACGCCGATGGCCTGCCGCTGGCGCTTTCGGATAAGGGATTTGTCCAGCTTGGTGGCAAGGTCCATCCTATTATAGGCCGTGTATCCATGGATTTGTGTAATATTGATCTTGAGGGCAATGAACCGAAAATCGGGGAGGAGGCCCTGGTCTGGGGACTGAGTGACGATCCCCGCTTGAGTATTGAGTATCAGGCGGGCATAGCCGGTACCATCCCCTATGAACTATTAGTCTGTATCGGAAGGAGAGTAGAGCGTCGTTATGTTGATGATTATCCGTAAGGATCCCTTTGGGAAGCGACTCGGTTTATGTATGATAACCGCCCTGCTGCTGGGGTCGTGTATCCATGTGCCCCGGGCTGAGAGGGTCCCCAAGGTATTGCACAGGGAACCGGTGCGGGCATCAGAACTGACGCTCCGACAGCAGGTAGCCCAGCTGATCATGGTGCGGGTGGAAGGATTCTATTACAGCTCCGACAACGGCTATCGTCAGAAAGTGGAAAAGTGGGTGGCCGAAGACCAGGTTGGAGGCCTGATCACTTTCCGGGGCAGCGTGGACGGCACCTTTACCAACCTCCAGCGGTTCCAGCGCCTGGCTCCCGTTCCCCTGCTGGTGGCGGCGGACTTCGAGCAGGGTGTAGGACAGCAGATCGAGGGGGCCACCAGGTTCCCCTCCAACATGGCAGTGGCCGCTACCTTTAACGAGGAAAATGCCTATGAGCAGGGGCGTGTTACTGCCCTGGAAGCGCGGGCTCTGGGCGTTCATATTGCTTTCGCCCCGGTAATGGACGTGAACAACAATCCCGACAATCCTATTATTAACTTCCGCGCCTACAGCGATGACCCGGGCATGGTGGCGCGTATTGGATCGGTCTTTATCCGGGGAGCACAGGAGCATGGCCTGGTGGCCTGCGCCAAGCACTACCCCGGCCATGGCAACACGGCCACCGACAGCCACACCAGCCTGCCGATGATTCCGGGCAGTCGGGAGAGTCTGGAGCGGAGGGAGCTCCTGCCGTTTAAGGCAGCCGTCGATGCGGGTGTCGGAATGGTGATGGTGGGACATATCGCGGTGCCCGGCCTGGACAGTTCCCATAGTCCCGCAACCCAGTCCAGTGCCATAACCGAAGGCCTGCTGCGCGGCGAATACGGTTTTAACGGACTTATCGTCACCGACGGGATGGAAATGGGGGCCATCACTGGTGGCCACTGGACCGGAGAAGCCGCCGTGAGGTCTATCGAGGCGGGGAACGATATAATTCTGCTGCCCCTGTATGTTGATCAGACCATCGATGCTGTAGTGCGGGCCGTGGAAACGGGGCGCATCAGCCGGCAGCGGATCGCGGCTTCCGTTAATCGGGTCCTGAAGCTGAAAGCAGAGCTGGGCCTTTACGAAGAACGGAGCATCCTCAACCGGGATGATGTGCAGCATCGAGTGGGTCTCGCCGAGTTCAGTGCCGCCGCCCGGAAAGCAGCCCGGGAGTCTATTACTCTGGTCAAAGATGAGCAGAACCTGATCCCTCTCCGGCCGGGCCGCAGACAGACCCTTACCCATATCCTCATCTCCACTGACGATGACCTGCGGCAGCGCACTATCCCCTTCTGGCGCGACGTAGAGTTCACCTACGGCAAAAAGCGGATCAAGACCTTCTTCGTGAACGATAAGCTGTCCAAGACCCGTATCAGGGAGCTGGTACAGGAGGCAAAGACCTCCAGCCGGACCCTGGTGACGGCCCTGGTGCGTATCAGCATGGACAAGGGCGTCAGTACTATTGACCCAACGCACCAGCAGCTCCTGGAGGCCTTGAAGAAAGCTGAAGTCAGATTCGTTGTCGTGAGTTTCGGTAGCCCATACCTGCCCTTACTAGAAGTCATTCCCACCTACCTGTGCGGTTATGGCTATGGGAACGTTACCATGCGGGCCATGGCCGACGCCCTATTCGGCCGGGCGTCTGTAACCGGCCGGCTGCCAATCAACCTTGACGCCAGCCATCCCCGGGGCAGTGGCCTTACCAGGGACGCCCTTACCAAAGCATTCAGCGGGTCGTCCCACAACCCTGCCCCTCTGGGCGTAGCCCAACGGGCGAGCCGGCCAGAGTGCGACTTTAACCGGGCCTACGCCGTGCTGGACAGTGCTATCCGGGAAAAGATCACGCCCGGTGCCCAGGTCTTCATCGCCTGGAAAGGGCACATGCTGGCCGATACCGCCTTCGGTCGCTTCACCTATGATGCGGACGCCCCGCCCGTTACCACCGCTTCGATCTACGACCTTGCCAGCCTCACCAAAGTGCTGGTGGGGGGCACCCTGGCAATGCGCCTGCTTGACCGTCGTTACCTGGTGCTGGACGAACCGGTATGGCATTACATCCCCGCCTTCCGCGGCCGGTGGAAAGACAGGGTCACCATCCACCATCTGCTGACCCACTCTTCAGGTCTGCCTGAATATATTGAATTCTGGAAGATGGGCATAAAGCCGGATGAGGTGCTCGATACCATCTGCAAAACTGACCTGGAATATGAACCCGGTACGCAAGTCAAGTACAGCGGTGTGGGCCTGATCCTGTTCTCGGCCCTGGCCGAGCTGGTTACAGGACAACGGCTGGCGAACCTGGCCCGGGCCTGGGTGTTCGAGCCCCTCATGATGGAGAGCACCGGATACAACCCTCCAGCGGAGTGGCTGGAACGTATTGTCCCCACCGAAGTGGATGCCCAGGGCCGAAAGGGACTGATCCGTGGCGAGGTGCACGACGGGAATGCCTGGTTCATGGGCGGCGTATCGCTTCACGCCGGTGTATTCGCTCCCGCCAATCAGCTGGCCAACCTGGGTATGCTCTACATCAACGGCGGGGTGATCAACGGCCGACGGCTGGCGAAGGAGGAGACCGTGGACGCCTTCATCACGCCCCGGAACCTTGCCGACGGTCCGGAATCAGGCCCGTCAGGAAGCCGGGCAGGCTGGGCTTTGACCTGGCAGCTGGCCTCAGCGACGGCCGATGCCGGGGACCTGTTCTCGCCCTCGGCTTTCGGCCATACCGGCTTCACTGGCACTTCTATCTGGATCGATCCGGCGACGGAACTCATCGTCGTGCTGCTTACCAACCGGGTGCATCCCAGCCGGGAGCACCCGGAACGAATCCGGGAGTTGAGAAGGCGGTTTCATAACGAGGTGGTGCGGGGGGTGGATGGAAATGAAGGGCTGGCACTAGCGGGATACGGTTCCTGAGATGGAGCTGTCATTACAGCGCCCAGGTAATAGAGATAGACTACACCTTTTTCTTAGGCTCCTCTCAGGTTTCCCATACCGTGTGTGATAACGGTAGAATGTTTGCTACTCTACAAACATCTCCTGAAGAATCTGAAGCACCTTGCTCTGGCCCTGGCGGTTAATTGCGCCCAGATTCCCGACTAGCCGTTTCCTGTCAACGGTGCGGATCTGATCCAGAACGATCTGTCCTCTTTTATTTTCAAACGTACAGGGTACTCGGGTCGGGTAATCACGTCTTACGGTGGTCATGGGGGCCACAATGACAGTTTGAATATGGCGGTTCATTTCGTCTGGTGAGATAACAACACACGGACGTGTTTTCTGGATTTCATGTCCTACGGCAGGGGCCAGGGCCACCAGGTATACTTCAAAGCGTTTAACCGGCATTTACCACTACTACTCTTCGTCGTCCCATGATGATTGGTATGATAGAAATTCTTCATCCAACAACTGGTCGTCTCTGCTGGCGGACATGGATTGAAATGCCTGATCCCAGCCTGCCCTCTGTTTGGCAAGGGGCCGAATGACGATACCATCTTCATGGACCTGGAGCTCCACTTCGTCGTGTAGCCCGCTCTCTTCCAGAATGGGCTTGGGAATGCGTATTCCTTGCGAGTTTCCGATCCTGATAATCTTTGCTTTCATATACACAATGTAATTACGTTCTTGCATCATGTCAATATTGAAGTGCGAAAATATGGTACTACCTTCGGCCACACCGGTTTCACCGGCATTCCTATCCGGATCGACCCGGAAACGGAGCTCATCCAATTGCAGGCAATTTTACTTGAGAGTGATTGTTCCCTACTGACAAGCAAACCTCTGGTGAACGGGCAGCTGGAATCCTAATTTCGCACGTTGTAAAATAATAATCCTAGAAGGAAAATGCTCAAGCCGCGAAAAAAAATAACCCGCAAGGAGCTCAAACGCGATCCCCTCATGGAGGCGCTCTACCGCCTGCGCCACTGGTGGCTGGAACACCGGACCCGTGTTTCGCGCTATGGCGGCATCGGCCTAGTGGCTGTGGTCCTGATCTTCCTGGTTTTCCGTTGGCGGGTTACACAGAACGAGAAGGCCGCCGCGATAGTGGGCATGGCCTTTGTGGAATACGGTCAGGGCAACTACAACACCGTCATTACCCTTCTGAGCGCTCATGTGGATGAATACAGCGGCCTTAAGTCCTTCGGCAATGGCCTGTACCTGCTGGCACGCTCGGAGCTCTTTGCTGGCGATACTACCACAGCCGAAGAACACTACCGCCGCTATCTTGATGATTACGGTAATGACCCGCTCATCAAGGCCGGTGCCCTGACGGGACTGGGTATCATTGCCGAGGAAAGGGGGCAGTACAGCGATGCGGCTGAACTCTTTAAGAAGGCTAACCGGTCCGCCCCTACCGCATCGCTCAAGCAGCAGTATGCTATCTATGCCGGGCGCAATTATATTCTCTCGGAACAGCCCGAAGAAGCACTGGACATTCTCCAGCCAATCCTTGACAACCGCGAACTGGATTTTCAGAAACGCAGCGAGGTCCAGGCTCTGGTGGCATCCGCCAAAGCCCTTTCCGGATAGGAAGAGGCCGTATAACTCCTTGCTGACCGAGTGTCAAAGGCGTAACTTTCTCATCGGAAAGTGGGTCGGGCGACCCACTTTCTTTGTATTGTAGCATTGGTAAATGACTGATCTTTATAATTATCTGTCAGAGCTGTCCCTGGGACCCGATGTTCATCTTCTGGCAGCAACGGTGAGCGATAGTGGCAAGCGACCCCTGGTAAAGGTGGTTGTGGATACACCAACGGGTATCACCATTGATGAGATCGCCGGCATATCACGACTGCTGCGCAAGGATATCGACTTTGCCGGCCAGATTGGCACTGCCGACTTTAGACTTGAGGTGACTTCTCCCGGGGTTATGGCGGAATTGAAGGAGCCCTGGCAGTTTCCCCGGCACGTGGGACGTCATCTAACAGTACAACTCGGTGAGCCAGCGGAGCCGGATGAGAGTGGAATAAGTGTTGAAGGTAAGCTGCTCCGAACCAGTCAGCATGGAATTGTCCTGAATCTGCCTGAAAGAGAAGAAGAGATTGCCTGGAAGCGTATTCATCAGGCTGTTGTTCAATTAAACTGGTAACTAAGGAGGTCCATTTTTGATCCATCGGGAAATCATTGAATCGTTTTCTGCTATTGCCCGGGAGAAGAATATCGACCGGACCCATCTGGGCGTCGTCATGGAAGAGCTTTTCATGGTCCTGATCCAGAAAAAATATGGTGAAGAGTACACCAATTTCAGCGTTATCGTCAACATGGACAAGGGGACGATAGAGATCTATCAGGAAAAAACGGTGGTGCAGGAAGTAAACAACCCGATAATTGAAATCAGTCTTGATGACGCCTGCAAAATTGAGCCCGATCTTGAAGATGGTGATCCCTTTATTGAGATCATTGATCCTACCGACTTCGGTCGCCGATTAGTATCTACCGCCAAACAGTTTCTCAGCCAGAAGATCAGAGAAATTGAAAAGCAATCGGTTTACGATGAATATATCCAGCTGGTGGGAACCATTGCCACCGGCGACGTTCACCAGGTCCGGCGCGACAACGTATACATCAATATTGACCGGGTAGAGCTCCGTCTGCCCAAATCAGAGCAGATTCCCAGTGAACGGTACCGCCGGGGCAGCACTATTAGAGCCCTGATAAAATCGGTTGATTTGGCACCCAAGGGTCCCGATATCGTCGTTTCGCGGGCGAGCAACGATTTCCTGATCCGCCTGTTCGAGATGGAGGTTCCCGAGATAGAGGATGGAATCATCGAGATAAAGAACGTGGCACGCGCCCCGGGGGAACGCAGTAAGATAATTGTCTATTCACACGATAGACGTATTGACGCTGTCGGGGCTTGTGTAGGCATGCGCGGGAGCCGTATCCAGTCCATTGTAAGGGAACTGAGTGGTGAAAAAATCGACATTGTCAACTGGAGCGATCAGCCGGAGATCCTGGTTTCCAGATCGCTATCGCCTGCCAAGCCGGTAAACCTGCTAATCATGGAAGACCGTCCCTATATCATGGCCGTTTTCAGCGACGAGGAATTACCCATGGCCATCGGCAAGAACGGCCAGAATATCCAATTGGCTTCCCGGGTAACCGGCTATACTATCGACGCGGTCAAACAGTCCGAGTACGAAGGCCCGAAGGTTCGCACCATTTATCTGGATGAACTTGAGGGATTAAGCAAAAATCAGGTGGAAGTGCTGGCCCAGACTGACATTCATACCGCCGGCGAATTTCTTGAGGCTGCCTCAGATGATATTCTTGCGCTAAAGGGGTTTGGGCCTAAGACTTATGAGAAAGTTCATACGATGATCTCCCAGGCGGTGTCGGTACTTACGGATAGCGGCAACGGGGAGGTGTCGGAAGAAGATGCCCAGGTCCCCGCGACCGATGGCGATGAGGAAGTTGGTGGATAGATGGAACCGGCAGAAGTAAGAATCATTTCCAAGTTATGACCGAACAGGCCGTCAAGAAGCCCCGCATTTTCCAGATCGCCAAGGAGCTCAATATATCCCATACAGAGATAATGGAATTCCTTGAGCGGGAAGAAATTAAGGTCACCAGCCACATGTCGCCGGTGGAGACGGGTGTCTACGAGCGCATACTCGGGGAATTCGCCAAGGAAAAGGTCATCGTTGACCGGCACCGCAAGGAGATAGCACGCCGGGATGTAGAGCGTGCCCGTCGTAGAGTTTCCGCGGGCAGAGGTCGGTTTGACAACGTCCTGTCTATCGATGAACAGCGAAAGATTGAAGTCGAGGAGGCGGAGCGCGCCAGAATAGCCCGGGAAGAAATTGAAAAGCATCGGCTTGAAGAAGAGGCCCAGCGCAAAAAGGAAGAGGAGCTCAAGCAGCTGGCCCTTGAAGAACTGAAGCGCTATGAAAAGGCAGCTAAGGCCACTGAAAAGGAGCGCGAAAAGGAATCTGCTACAGCTGCGGCCACTCCGGTTGATGAAGGGAAAAAATCCCTAATAACCGGTAAAAAAGCCCCGGAACCCGCTAAGCCCAAGCTGAAACGCATCGACATCCGGGAGATCGAAGGCAAAATCGCCCAGGGACGGAAGAAGCCGGCTGCCGCAAAAGATAAGCGGGTAGTAACTGATGCCAAGGTCAAAACTATCGAACAGACCCTTCGACAGACACTGGCCAGCATGTCTACCAAGGAACGGCGACGCAAGACCCAACGCCGGGTGAAGGTTGAAGAGGCAGCAGCGGCAGCACCCGTTGAGCAGCGGCCTACCATCAAGATCCACAAATTCATGTCTGTCAGCGAGCTGGCAGCGGCCATGGAGGTGGTGAGTCCCATGGATGTCATCAGCAGCTGCATGCAGCTGGGCATTATGGCCACCATCAACCAGCGCCTTGACCTGGAAACTCTCTCAGTACTGGCCGAGGAATTCTGTTTCGATATTGAGGAGGAGGATGTTCTCGACGATGAGACCGTTCTCCAGGACATGGCTGGAGATACCGCTGGCGCCGAGCAGCAAGTTTACCGGCCGCCGGTGGTAACAGTGATGGGGCATGTGGATCATGGGAAGACATCCCTTCTGGACTACGTCCGTTCTACCAATGTAGTAGGGGGTGAGTCGGGCGGCATCACCCAGCATATCGGGGCCTATGAAGTGACCTTGCCCAAAGGCCAGAGGATCACTTTCCTCGATACGCCCGGTCACGAGGCTTTTACCGCCATGCGGGCGCGGGGAGCGCAGGTTACCGATATCGTCGTCCTGGTCGTGTCCGCTGACGATGCCGTTATGCCCCAGACAGTGGAGGCAATCAACCATGCCAAAGCCGCAGGGGTTCATATTGTCGTGGCGATTAACAAGATAGATAAGCCCGAGGCCGACCCGGAGCGGGTTAAACGGGAATTGTCCGAGCAA
Source organism: uncultured bacterium (assembly GCA_964595095.1). Lineage (GTDB taxonomy): Bacteria > Fidelibacterota > Marinisomatia > SCGC-AAA003-L08 > TS1B11. The sequence continues at coordinate 17,034 of CAZQOY010000005.1, forward strand.
GAAGTTTTGGTAGAGGACTGGGGCGGCAAAGTCCAGAGCGCCGAGATTTCCGCAAAGCGTGGTGACGGCGTTCAGGATCTTTTAGATAAAATCCTGCTGGAAGCGGAAATCCTGGACCTTCAGGCGGTAAAGGACGCCCCTGCTGTCGGTACCATTATTGAGTCCCGGCTCGATAAGGGCCTGGGCCCGGTGGCAACGGTCCTGGTGCAGAAAGGAACACTGAAGCCGGGAGATTCATTCCTGTGCGGCAGTCAGATCGGCCACGTGCGGGCCATGCAGAATGAACGTGGAATCAGGTCGGAAGCGGCCTATCCCTCTGATCCGGTACAGATACAGGGTTTTGAGAACGTTCCCCAGGCTGGAGACAGGTTCATTATTTTCGAAGACGAACGCGAGGCCAAGCGTATCAGTGCTGAGCGATCCCGGGTGCGGCGCGAGATAGAACACCGACGGAAAAGCGTCCGGACGCTGGATGAAATCTCCCGGCAGATTCGCGAGGGCGAAGTCAGGCAGCTTTCCATACTCATCAAGGCCGACGTAGACGGCTCGCTGGAAGCCCTCTCGGAGACCCTCCATAATCTCTCTTCCGAGGAAGTCGCCGTTGATGTCATCCACCGCGGTGTGGGCATGGTCAGCGAGAACGATGTGCTCCTGGCCCTGGCTTCCAATGCCGTGATTGTCGCCTTCAGGGTGAATACTTCCTCCGGCGCGAAAGTACTGGCCAAGAAGGACAACGTGGAAATCCGCAATTATGATGTCATCTACAATGCGGTAGATGAGGTGAGGCTCGCTCTTGAGGGCCTCCTTGAGCCGGAAAAGGTAGAATCGCCGCTGGGCATAGCCGAAATCCGCGCCACCTTCAGAATACCCAGCCTGGGCACCATTGCCGGCTGCTATATGAAAGATGGCAAGGCCGTGCGGAATGCACTGCTCAGAGTTAAGCGTGACGGAGAGCTCCTGCATGAGGGCCGGTTGACTTCTCTCAGACGTTTCAAGGATGACGTGAAGGAAGTGCAAGAGGGCTATGAGTGTGGCATCGGCGTTGAAGGGTTCACAGATTTCATCGAAGGTGATATCCTGGAAATCTTTGAAGTGAAAGAAGTGAAACGGACCCTTGCCTGATTCTCATCGTACTGCTATTCCACGGTCTCTCCGAGTTGCCGAGGAAGTTCAACGCATCCTGGGTGATGTGTTTCTCACTAAAGTCCGGGTATCATCGGCCGGCATTCTCACTATCACCGATGTGAACATTACCAGGGATCTCCGCATTGCGAAGGTTTACCTAAGTTTTTTAAATCCCAGCATCCCCAAGGAGGAGGTCCTCGCAGAGCTGCTTCGCCATAGAAAAGAGATCCGATATCATCTGGGCAACGAACTGCGGGCCAAATACGTGCCGGATCTGCGCTTTTACCTTGATGATTCGGCAGAACACTCATCCAGGATTCAGACTATTATCGAGAATCTCCACCGCGATGAAACTGACACCGAGCAGTGATTGATCTCGTTCAACCCTTCTGGAAGCCTGTTGAGTGGACCTCTTTTGATGTTGTCAGGAAAGTACGGTCGGTGGCCAAGGTCCGAAAGGTAGGGCACGCCGGTACCCTGGACCCTTTTGCCGAAGGAGTACTGGTGCTCTGCCTGGGAAAAGCCACCAAGCGTGTCTCACAGCTGATGGATCTTGACAAGGAATACCTGGCAAGGGCAAAGCTGGGCGTAACCACCGACACGCTCGATCCGTCCGGCGTTGTAACCGATACGGCTCCAGTGCCGGTCCTGACCCACAGTGATATCGTGGAAATCCTTGACCGGTTTGTGGGAACTATCGAGCAGGTGCCGCCCATGTTCTCGGCATTGAAGGTGAACGGCACCCGGCTATACCAGCTGGCACGGGCCGGGAAAACGGTGCCCAGGGATTCGCGCGAGGTCCGTATTTACGGTATTGACCTGGTGGCATGGTGCCCA
>CAZQOY010000005.1:19005-32131 GCA_964595095.1 uncultured bacterium
AAAGTGACCTGCGGAAAAGGCACCTATGTCCGTACCCTGGCGGCTGATCTTGCACAGGCCCTTGACACGGTAGGCTATCTGACGGCCCTGACACGCACGCGGGTAGGTCCTTACGGGCAGGCAGATGCCATCAAGATGGAACAGTTGACTTCATGGACACCTATCGCCGCCTAGACCACATACCGCCGGTCGCTGATTCCATTATTACCGTCGGCACCTTTGACGGCCTGCACAAGGGGCATCTGGCCGTGATTGGCAGCCTGGTTGAACAGGCCAGGAGCAGGGCTGTTCCAGCAGCGGTCATTACCTTTGATCCCCATCCTCAACACGTTCTGGCACCGCCCGGGACTCCCAGGCTGGAACTGATTGCCACCCTGGACAGGAAGCTTGTCCTCCTGGAGAAGGCGGGTGTAAATCTGACCCTTGTCCTGGAGTTTGACCGGGAATTCTGTCGCATCACCGCTGGGGAATTCCTGGAAAAGATTGTCGTAGAACGCTTCCATCCATCCCACATCATCGTGGGATATGACCACCATTTCGGGAACCAGCGTCAAGGAGATGGCCGGTTTTTGAGGGAGCACGCCCAAGCGTATGGCTATGAAGTTGACGTAGTGCAAGCCGTGGATGATTCCGGCATAACCGTCAGTAGTGCGAACATCAGGCGGTTGTTACGTGAAGGACGCTGCGAGGAAGCGGAACAGCTATTAGGCTGGCCTTATGAAATCCCCGGTAAGATTACACCCGGAATCGGGCGGGGTCGGGAGTTGGACTGCCCCACGGCAAACCTTACCCCGGATGAACCCACACAGCTCATTCCGAAAGCCGGCGCTTATATCGTTTCCGCCGATATTCACGGGCAGACGATCTTTGGTATGTGTAACGTGGGTTGCAGGCCGACGTTCAACGGAAAAGCTTTGAGCATCGAAGCCCATTTCTTCGATCTGCCAGAGAATAGCCTGTATGACCAACCACTGGCATTCCGGTTTCACTACCGCCTTCGCGATGAACAGAAGTTCAGCAATGCGGCAGAGCTCCGGACCCAGCTGGAACGCGATAGGCATACTTCATTGGAATGGATTAATCAGCATCATGGAGGAAAACCTGTTCATGCCCCTGTCTCGTGAAAATAAGGAAGATATCATCAAAAAATTTGGCAAGAATGCGTCCGATACCGGATCACCGGAAGTACAGATAGCGCTGTTAAGTGAGCAGATTCGGGGACTGACGGAGCATGCGCAAAACCACAAGAAAGACCACCATAGCCGTCGGGGACTTATCATGATGGTTAGTGCCCGGAGGCGACTGTTGAAATACCTGAGGCGGACCAATTTGGAGAGCTATTCAAAGTTGATCCAAGAACTCGGTTTACGTCGCTGATTGCAGTAGAATAATCATTACAGAATGAGAGGAATAAGAGAATTAATATCATGATTAAAAAAGAAATAGAGTTAGCCGGCAGGACACTCAGTCTAGAGACCGGCCGCATGGCCAAACAGGCCGACGGCGCCGTAGTTATACAGTACGCCGATACAGTAGCCCTGGTTACCGTGGTTGCGGCCAAGGAGGTGGCACCTGACCGGGGATTCTTTCCCCTGTCTGTCGAATACCGCGAAAAGACCTATGCTGCCGGTCGGATTCCCGGCGGATTTTTCAAAAGGGAGGGTCGTCTCTCCGAGAAGGAAGTGCTAGGCGCGCGTTTAACCGACCGTCCTATACGACCTCTTTTCGCGGACGGCTTCCGGAGCGAGACCCAGGTGATTATCAATGTTCTCTCCGCTGACGTTGAAAACACCCCGGACATCCTGGGGATTATCGGCGCATCGGCGGCCCTGAGCATCTCCAATATCCCCTGGAACGGTCCGATAGCCGGCGTACGGGTAGGTTGGATTGATGGCAGAGTTTGCCTGAACCCGACTAATACCGAGCTCAAGTCCAGTTCCATGGACATCGTGGTGGTGGGCAAAAAGGATACTATCGTCATGGTGGAGGGGGAATCGGACCAGATCAGTGAGTCGGAGCTGGTGACTGCCCTGCAATACGCCCAGGAAGCCATCAAAGATATCATTGAGCTGCAGGAAGAGTTGGTAGCCGCAGTTGGAAAACCGAAACGGAAGTTCACGCCCCCCGAGGTTGATGAAGAACTCCAACAGGCGGTCGACGCCCTGGTACAGCCCCGTCTGAACGACCTGAATAGCCCGAAGGACAAGCAGAACCGGTATGGAGATATTGATGCCTTCAAAGCGGAGGTGCAAGAACAGCTGGCGGAGCAGTTCCCAGAGCAGGAGAAGGTCATTGCCAAGCGTATTTTGGAGCTGATTCGTGAAGACCTGCGGCTGAAGACACTCGACGGTGTTCGTGCCGACGGCCGCAAGTCCGATGAAATCCGTCCCATCACCGTCGAAACTCAGGTACTGCCCCGCACTCACGGTTCTGCCCTGTTCACCCGGGGCGAAACTCAGGCGCTGGCCATTACCACCCTGGGTTCCAAGAAGGATGAACAGCTTATTGACGATATTGAGGGGAGCTATTACAAGAGCCACATGCTCCATTACAATTTCCTGCCTTTTTCCGTAGGCGAGGTAAAACCAATGCGGGGTACTTCCCGCCGGGAAATCGGTCATGGCAACCTGGCTGAGCGAGCGCTGCAGAAAGTCATGCCCGACTTTGAGGACTTCCCCTACACGATCCGCATCGTGTCGGAAATCCTGGAGTCCAACGGCAGCTCGTCCATGGCAACTGTTTGTGCTTCATGTATGGCCCTGATGGACGCCGGAGCACCCATCAAGGCACCCGTAGCCGGTATCGCTATGGGACTTATCATGGAATCTGACCGCTATATAATCCTGTCAGATATCCTGGGCACTGAAGATCACCTGGGGGATATGGACTTCAAGGTAGCCGGTACCCGCGAAGGGATTAACTCCATTCAGATGGATCTGAAAAGTGAAGGGATTTCCGTTGACATCATGCGGGAAGCGCTGGAGCAGGCCTGCAAAGGCCGGCAGTATATCCTGGACCGGATGATGGAGGTTCTGGATGCGCCCCGTCCCGAAATCAGCGAATATGCCCCCCGGATTTACTTCCTCACTATGGACCCCGACAAGATCGGAGCGCTCATCGGTCCCGGCGGTCGGGTGGTCAAAGCCATTACCAGGGATACGGGCTGCAACGTCGATGTTGATGACGACGGCACCGTTGTCATCAGCGGTACCAGGGAGGACAACCTTGACGATGCTGTCCGGATGGTGCAGTTGATCATCATGGAGCCCGAGGTAGGTTCGACTTACCATGGCACGGTTCGCCGGATTATGGATTTTGGAGCTTTTGTGGAAATCGCACCCGGCAAGGAGGGTCTGGTCCACATATCCGAGCTGGACTGGAACCGGGTCAACAGAGTGGAAGACGTTCTGAACATCGGTGACGAGGTGGATGTTAAGCTGATAAAGATTGACGATCTGGGGCGGTTGGACTTCAGCCGGAAAGCCCTGCGGGAAAAACCTGATGGTTGGACTGAGCCACCTCGCAGGGAACGTCCCACAGGAAACGGCGGTCCTCGAGGAAGACCCCGTCGTTCAGGCAATGCTAATCGCGGCGGAGGCCGTCCCAACCGCAGACCTGGAGGGCCTCGCAGATAGTATCATTTTTCAGTAACTCCTAGCTAGCTGAAGGTGGCCGTTTATGATTATCGGAGTACCCAAGGAAATCAAGGCTCAGGAGAATCGAATCGCCATGACCCCATTTGGAGTCGAGCACCTGACCAACCTGGGCCATACCGTCCTGTTTGAGCATGACGGTGGAGTGGGATGTGGCTTCCTTGACAGTGACTATGAGAACGTAGGAGCGAAAATCGTTACTTCTTCTAAAGAAATGTTCAGCCGATCGGAATTGATCGTAAAGGTAAAGGAGCCACAGCCCCAGGAATTGGACTTGGTGCAGGAAGGCCAGGTGATGTTCACCTATTTCCACTTTGCGGCCAGCCGGGAGCTCACCGAGCGGTTCCGCGATACCGGCGCCACCGCCATTGCCTATGAAACCGTCCAGTCCAGCAGCGGCGAGCTGCCCCTGCTTATTCCCATGTCCGAAGTGGCGGGGCGGATGGCCATTCAGGATGGGGCCAAGATGCTGGAGATGAGCCGTGGTGGTAGGGGCGTGCTGCTCGGAGGCGTTCCCGGTGTGGAGCCAGCCACCGTAACTATTCTGGGTAGCGGTGTTGTGGGGCTTAACTCCGCCAAGATCGCCGCCGGCATGGGAGCCAATGTCTATATCCTGGATGTGGACGTGAACCGGCTGCGCTACCTGGACGACATCATGCCCAGGAATGTCACCACGCTCTATTCCAATCCGTTTACTCTGAGGAAGCTGCTCCTGCGGACCGACCTGCTGATAGACGCCGTCTTGGTTGTGGGGGCCAAGGCACCTAAGCTGGTGACCCGGGACATGCTAAAACTAATGCAGCCGGGCTCAGTGATTGTTGACGTGGCGGTAGACCAGGGTGGCTGCGTAGAGACCTGCCGGCCCACCACGCATGAAGACCCAACTTTCGTAGTGGACGGAGTAATCCATTACTGTGTCTCCAACATGCCGGGGGCGGTTCCCAATACGTCCACCCGCGCCCTTACCAATTCCACTTATCCCTACGTCGAAAAGATAGCCCAGATGGGCGCTGAGAAAGCCATACTGGCCGATCCGGCGCTGCTGCAGGGACTGAATGCTCTATAAGCGCCAGATTACACACAAAGGCGTTGGGGAGGCCTTTGGCCTTAAATATATGGACCCCCTGACCCTGCTGAAATAGCCGTCGCAGCCACCCGCCATATATGCCCCGATCCACCCACATAAAACGCAAGTGGGGCATTCCCGCCAGCTCGATACCTTCCCCCAAACCGCATAAATAAGGACTATCTAAAGGACATAAAAATCCTTGCATCAAGGCTAATCTCTCCTTACACTAAAGTAGTACTTTAAATTATTAGCCTTTGAGGCAGCACCCTGACACCGGACGTTAAGAAACTGTACCATTCCATAGGCGAGGTGAGTGAGATCACCGGTCTGAAGCCGTATGTCCTGCGCTATTGGGAGACGGAATTTTCCAACCTGTCGCCGGGAAAAAACCGCGCCGGCAACCGGGTGTATACCGAAGAGAATATCAACACCGTCCTGGATATCAAGCGGTTGCTTTACGACGAGCGATTTACTATTGAAGGAGCCCGACAGTATTTCAAAAATGACCAGTCCAACAGCCGATCCATCGGCAGGTCTGTGTCTCCTGCCAGCAGCTTGATCAGGGAGAAGGAGCTGGCCCGCAAGGCGCTGGAGGACGTTCAGGAATCGATTAACGATCTAATCGAGCTGATTCGCAGGCAGAAATGATCGCAGTGGTTGTACCGCTGCCATCGCCGGTGTAAATTAGAATAGATACGGAACGTGGCGCAGCCCGGTAGCGCACTTGACTGGGGGTCAAGGGGTCGCGGGTTCAAATCCCGCCGTTCCGACAGAGCAAAAGGGGGCAAAAGCCCCTTTTTCGTATTATGCTGAACGGTAAAGGGGGCGCGGGGCCTCGGCCCTGGCCGTTTCGGATAGTATCTACATGTTATTTAAAGAGGACTGGAATTGTTTTGCCCGTGAGTACCCTCAAGACTCACGGCGTTGATGCCTTATGTGGCGGCAGATCCTTACGCAGCTCCATCACCCAGTCGAACATGGTGGTGTCCGTCAGCAGACCCCGCAGCTTGGGCAGGTGGGGTTCCATCCAGTTATACCAGCTGGCACGATCCTCAGGAGACAGCTCCAGAACCTGGAGACCATACTCCTTCATCACCCGGATAGCCTCATCGTCCATGTACCGGATTTCGTTCATGATCCGGTCTTGTTGGTTCTTGATTGCGGTCCTCAGTTTGGGGCGCAATTCAGCTGGTATCTGCTCCCAGGCCTGCTTGGTGATGATAATTCCCCCGGTCATGACCGACCATTTTACAGGGTTCATATACTTGGCGATCCCGAACCACTGAGAGGTAGCGGCTACCAATGGAGTAGTGCCCAGGGCATCGATAAGGCCGGTTTGCAGGGCCGGCAGGACGTCTGTAGCGGCAATGCTTACCGAATGGAACCCCCCCGATTTCCACAGCCCCTCGACATTGGGCCCGCTGGACCAGGTGAATATACGCTGCTTCTGCAAGTCCTCGGGAGTATAAATGGGCTGCCGGCTGAACCAGTAGACCCAACCCACATCAGCCCAGGCCAGTACAACAAACCCGGCCTCCTCAAGTCGCCTGACCAGTTCCTCTTCGATCTGGGCCCGCAGCCAGTCCAGCTGATCATAATCCTGCAACATCAGGGGCAGGGAAAGCCCCCAGATGCCCTTGTCCACTTCACTGATTCCCGTAGCCGTCATGGCTGCTGCCTGGATGTGGTTTAGACGCATCTTGGTAATGAGGTCCTTTTCGTCCCCGGCGACTCCGCCCGGGTACAGCTTCACCTGCACCCGATTGTCGGTAACTTCCTGCCATTCCTGGACAACGTCCAGTAGCACATCGTACCAGGGCGATCCAACGGGTGCCAGGGTGGCCAGTTTTATAATTATTGGCTTGGGTGGAGGTGCGAGGGATAATGTTAAGAATGCTGCCCCTAGTATGAGGATGCGGAAATAGTTGCGCGAGGGAGTATTCATAATGAATGCTGTTATTGTATTGCCTGTTGTATTAATTGTTAAACGGGGGAGAAGATACGTTTAATAGTTGAAGCTAACGAGTAAATTTACATTCCCGGCACGAATTTTTTTGCCTTAGCGCCCGGTTGCGGCTACATTGAGCCCATGAAATCGGACAACAACATCATCAAAATCATCCTATCCACCCATGACGACCTGCTCCAGGCCCAGGACCTGGCCCGGCTACTGGTTGAGAGCCGAGCCGCCGCCTGTGTGAACCTGATTCCCAACGTGACCTCGGTATTCCGTTGGGAGAAAGCGGTGCAGCTGGAAAGCGAAATCTTGCTGATTATCAAAACGACAGAGGAAAAAGGGCCGGAAGTTCAAGCATTACTTGAAGAGCACCACAGCTACGAAGTGCCGGAGATCGTGGAACTGGACGGGGAAGTGCTGCACCAGCCGTATATGGAATGGGTGCGGGAATCTCTTTCAAGGTAATCAAAGAGGAAGTACAAGATGGATGAGCATAAAAATAAACAGATTTCCCGGAAAGGCTTTCTGAGTAAGGCCTCGGCGGGCTTGCTGGCCGGTAGTATTTTCCGGGAAAAGCGGTTAAATCTCTTTGAAACCCAAAATATGGCCAAGGAGCCTTATCGCATGCTGGGCCGAACTGGTATCAAGGTCACACCAGTCGGTTTCGGCGCCTCCCGGACAATGGAACCGATGCTGCTGAAAGGTGCCTTCAATGCCGGGATAAACTTCATTGATACGGGCCGCTCTTATTTTAACGGGCAGAATGAGGTGATGGTTGGGAAGGTGATTAAAGGAATGCGTAAAGAAGTTATCATTCAATCGAAACTTAAATTGCCTCTCAGGGAAATAGGTGAGCCGCTCGACACCGACGCGGCACATGACCGGATTATTCACCTGATGCAGTCTGCTCTCACTGAAAGCCTTAAAGCCCTGCAGACCGATTATATTGATATACTCCTGATTCATGGGGCCGACTCAGTTGATATTATCAGTCACGATGCTGTAATGGAATTTTTCCACAGCGCCAAGGGAAAGGGACAGATACGAGCTTGTGGTTTTTCATCCCACTCAAATCAGATAGAACTTCTCAAAGCTACTAATAAAAGCAGGTTATATGACGTTGCAATGATCCCATACACCCACAAGGGCTCTTATACGCATTCGAACAGCGGCAGTTATAATGAATGGGATCAACCGGTACTTGAAAAGGAATTGGAAAAGGCGGAAAAGAATAATATCGGTATAGTAGCAATGAAAACCTGCTCGGGAGGGCCTTACGCGTTTGAGGGTGAAAGCGAGCCCTCGTACAGCTCGGCATTAAGGTGGATATTGAACCATAGTTATATCAACACTATGGCTGTAGCCATGGGGAACCTGGGTGAGCTTAAAGAAGACCTTCAGGCAATGTCCTGAAAAATGCATTACCAACGAAAAGAAAGGAGCATAGGGTAAAAGCAATACAGTGCAAGTCCCCGTGTTTAGAACTGCGTATAATATATATTATGTATAGTTGCCGACGTGAAAAGAAAAGCCACCTGGCACCAACGTCCTCCACCCCGCAGTATATAGTATAACAATAATTCGTAACTCGAAACGCTAAACCCTACCGCACAACAAAATTCACCACCCGGCCCGGCACCACGATCTCCCGCACGATCTCCTTCCCCGCCAGGTGCCGCTGAACGCTTTCAACCTGCCTGCAGGCCGCCAGAACGGTCGCTTCGTCGGAATCTCTGTCTACTATCACTTCACCCCGCCGTTTGCCGTTTACGGTAACGCCCAGGGTGATGGTCTCCGCCTGGCAAAGCTCGGGGTCGTAGTCCGGCCAGGTTGAGGAAAACACGCTATCGGTATGCCCTGACAACTCCCACAGCTCCTCGGCCATATGCGGCATGAACGGCGCCACCAGCTGGATAAAGCAATTGCGCAGCTGCGGGTCAATATGCTCAATGCCTGAGAGGGCGTTGGCCAGCTCCATCAGCCGGCTGATGGCGGTGTTGAAGCGCAGCGCCTCCAGATCCCTGGTGACTTCCCTGATGGTGATGTGGAGCAGCCGGAGCAGGTCGGTACCGGGTTTGGATTCTGCGCACTCCGGCAGCCCCACCAGGCGCCAGACCCGCTCCTGGAAGCGGGCCAGGCCGGTAATGCCGCTGTCGTTCCAGTCGCCGCCTTCGTGGTAGGGTCCCATGAACATGAGGTAGGACCGGAACACATCTGAACCGTACTTTGAGATGAAATCGTCCGGCGAAACCACGTTTCCCATGCGTTTGGACATTTTCGCCCCCTGATTGGTGATGGTACCCTGGTGCCTCAGGCTCAGGAAGGGCTCATCGAAGTGGAGCAGCCCGGCATCCCGCAGGGCCTTGATAATAAACCGGGCATAGAGCAGGTGCATGGTGGCGTGCTCCGCCCCACCGATATACATATCCACTGGCAGCCAGGTCTGCACCTGCTCGGGATTAAAGGGGCCGTCCGCATACGCGGCATCCACGTACCGCAGGAAGTACCAGGATGAATCCACAAACGTGTCCATGGTGTCGGTGTCCCGCATCGCCAGCCCGCCGCAACTGGGGCAAGTGGTGTGTACGAAACTGTCGACCGTAGCCAGCGGCGAGATGTCCCTGCCCCTGACCGCCGCCAGGTCGACGTCCTCCGGCAACAACACGGGCAAGTCCTCATAAGGTACTGGTACTACTCCACATGCATCGCAGTGAATGATGGGTATGGGCGCTCCCCAGTACCGCTGCCGGCTGATGAGCCAGTCCCGAATACGGTACCGGACGGTGCCTCCCCCCTCCCCCATCTCCTCCAGGCGCCGGACCACTCCCTCGAATACTTTATCCGTCGGCAGTCCCGTGAATTCGCCGGAGTTAAGGGCGAACCCTTCACCGGCATAACACTGGTCTACGCCGTGTGCTTGCCCATCGGGTGATACTACCTCGATGATCTTGAGGTCGAACTTCCGGGCGAAATCAAAGTCCCGTTCGTCGCTGCCCGGCACGGCCATGATGGCCCCGGTCCCGTAGCTGACCAGCACGTAATCGGCGATCCAGATGGGGATGTCCTCTTTGGTGAAGGGATTGACGGCATTTGTACCGGTGAAGACGCCGGTTTTCTCCTGGCCCAGGGCGATGCGGTCCAGCTCGGTCATGGTGCGGGCGCGGGCCTGGTAGGCGGTCACTTCCTCGCGACGGTCATCGGTGGTGATCTGGTTTACCAGCGGGTGTTCCGGTGCCAGGACCATGTAGGTGGCCCCGAATACGGTGTCGGGGCGGGTGGTAAAGACGGTGATTTCCTTGTCGGGCGCGCCGGCCACCTTGAAGACGATGTCGGCCCCTTCGGAGCGTCCGATCCAGTTGCGCTGCATGGTTTTCGTGCGCTCAGGCCAGTCGATTCGGTCCAGGCCTTCAAGTAATTCTTCAGCATACCGGGTGATCTTGAAGAACCACTGCTTGAGCTCTTTCTGGACGACCGTAGCGCCGCACCGCTCGCAGTTGCCGCCCTCCTTCACCTGCTCGTTGGCCAGCACTGTCCGGCAGCCAGGGCACCAGTTCACCGGAGCCTTTTCCTGCACCGCCAGGTCCTGCTCGTAGAGCTTCAGGAAGATCCACTGCGTCCACTTATAGTAGTCGGGGTGGCTGGTATCCACGTAGTTGGACCAGTCATACATGGCGCCGATCTGCCGCAGCTGGCGCAGCATGGTGGCGATATTGTCGGCGGTGCTTTTGGCCGGGTGCACCCCGTGCTTGATGGCGTAGTTCTCGGCGGGCAGGCCGAAGGCGTCGAAGCCCTGGGGATGGAAGGTATCGTAGCCCTGCATTTTTTTGAAGCGCGTCCAGGTGTCGGCCGGGCCGTAGTTGTACCAGTGGCCGATGTGCAGCCGGTTCCCCGACGGGTAGCTGTACATGGTGAGGCTGTAGAGCTTGCGCCGTGGGCGGTCCAGGTCGGGCTGATGGGCGCAGGCCTCTTCCCACCGGGCCTGCCATTTGGCCTCAACCTCTTTGAAGGGGTATTTCGGGATCATGTTTAACATACGCACCGTGTTATCAGGAATTACTGCTAAGCAGTCTCAGTTGGCAGGGAAAATAAAATTTTCTCTTTCATGCATTCTGCGGCAAAAGCAAAAACAGCCTTCAGGCTTTCTTTCGATAGCGTCGGATAGTTTTTAATTATCTGCTGCTCAGTCCATCCATTAGCATAGAGCCCTAATATAAACTCTACCGACAGCCGTGTCCCTTTGACCACCGGCTTGCCCGACAAAATCTCTGGGTCTGTATGAATATAGTCTCTCCACTCTATTTCTGCCATATTTTCCTCCTATTTGAAGAGGTATTTGGGAATCATGTTTGGTTGCTGTCTCTGTAGTTTGCCGTATGTATCACTGATTAAGGGAAAATGATCGCTGCTAAATTACCAGCTGCCGGGCGATACGGCGAAGGGAAAAGAGGGGCGGTGAGCCAGCGGATTATTGCCCTGTGTGTAAAGGGCCCAGTGGTAATCCACCGGGCCTTTCCTCGCAGGCCGGTTCCAGGCGTCGTATCAATGACGGCACGCTGTGTTGGTTGTCCTCACTCCGCCAGTATTTTTTCCGCCTCCTCACGATAGGCATCCATGACATATGGAATACTAGATATCCTGGTGGCCTCTTCGGTAAGCGCCATGAGATCGTTGCGCGTGATAGCCGAGAGCCTGAAATTCCTGCTCCCGGCCATCAACTGCTGCAAACCCATTTTGATCTTCTGAGCGAAGGAGTAGATGCCTACTGCACCCAGGGGTATGTTTTTCATCTCATCACCGTACTTTTCCCTCAGCTCCTCATAGCAGACGAAGATCTCTTCCACGTGGGATCCGTATTTTGAAACGGAGTTGGGTAAGTTGTCATTTTTCAGCCACTCCCCAATGCTTTTCCCCACCATGCCTGGTATCATTAAGACCCTGCCCAGGCATACTGCCTTGACATACGGACTACCCATAGCTATGGCCTTGTATACCCCGTCCTCAGTGGAAAAGCCGCCGGCCATAGCGATGTCCGGGACCCTTATGCCCCTCCGGGTGAGTTTTTCGCAGAACTGGTAGGTCAGCGACTCAAGGTAGAAAGTCGGGATACCCCACTCGTTCATCATGGGCCAGGGGCTCATTCCAGTGCCGCCGGGGGCACCATCAATGGTGATAAGGTCCAGCTTCGCCTCTGCGCCATAACGCAGCGCCATGGCCAGCTCCACTGCGGAATATGCCCCGGTCTTAAGCGTGACCCTCTTGAACCCAAGGCTCCGAAGACGTTCTATTTCTTCAAAGAACGACTCCCGGTCCACGAAACCCAGCCGGGAATGACGCTCAAACGACTGGATTTCCCATTCCTTAAATGCCCGCTGGACTTCAGGCAGGCTCGGATCAGGCAAGACGATATAGCCTCTTTTCTTAAGCTCAAGAGCCCTTTCTATCTGCTTGACCTTTATCTCACCACCAATACATTTAGCACCCTGCCCCCATTTGAGCTCAATGGTATCCAGCTTATGCTTATCCAGCACATACTCTGCCACGCCGAATCTCGTATCCTCAACGTTCATCTGAACAAGGATCTCGCCGTGACCACCATGAAATCGTTTATAGGTCTCTATCCGGCGATCCATCTCCGGAGATTGTTTAACCTTGCCCTTCTTATCCAGTTCAAGGTCAGGATCTATACCACAGACATTTTCGCCACAAACTAGCGTAATGCCTGAAATAGCAGCTCCGATCGAGAAATGCTCCCAGTTTTTCCGCGCTATTTCGGTAGAACCCAGCGCGCCCGTAAAAATAGGCAGGTCCATTTTAACCTTTTTATTCCATCCATATTCCGTTTCGGTATCGGCTTTCGTGAAAATTGCTGTATCTGGGCCAGCCTCAATTCCTTCCGGCAGGCCTTTGGCTCCCACGGCATAACCTTGAATATTCAAATGGGAATAATCCACGGGGTAATTTTTATCAGCACCGGCAGTTATATTCCCATAGCGCCTGGGATAAAGCACCTCACGGCTTCGGAATGCAGCCAACCAGGCTTCACAACTACCTTTACAATCGTCGACACATACCGCGCATAACCCGGACATGGGAACAACATTCCTGGACCGATTGGTTGATGCTGTTGCTTCGTTGGCATTTGGCCGTCTCAGATTACCCATAACGTTCCTCCATTGTTTTTAATGACAGACCTACACGGATCATATCAGATCACGTGTACTGCCTTATGTATACGCACTCCTATCTATCCTACTTTAGGATAAATGAAACAGCATGTATGACATAGGTCTTAATGACTATGCTACAATAATATGTTTAGCCGCTTCCCGGTAAAATACAAAGTAGGATGGCGTTATTATCATAAGTATAATACTTGCCAAATGCAATACTTAAAATCAGTAGTGTCCGGTAAAAAATAAGAATTGGTCTGGAACTCCTTGGTTTAAG
>CAZQOY010000006.1:0-30021 GCA_964595095.1 uncultured bacterium
CAAAGCCGACTTTCCGCGAAAGTATGTATCCCAGGTAGCCCAGGCCGCCGTAGAGCACAAGCATGATGCCGGCATTGGCCAGGGTTAGCACCGGCTTCGAGGCGGGCAGCTCCTGCTGGGGCACCAGCCCCTCGAAAGCCGGCAGGAAGACACTGACAGCCGCCAGGATCGCCAGCGTGATGATCAGGCCGAAATAGATTCTTACAGATAGTGTTAGTTTCGCCATGGAAGTACTTCCAGGTTTATCGGTGTTTGGGTCCATCACTTAGGCTGAGGAACGCGGTGCTATATCCGGCAGCGCCGACCTACCTGCGGATCTCCAGCAGCTCCACATCGAAGATCAGGGTAGCGTTGGGCGGGATCACGTTCCCGGCACCCCGCTGGCCGTAGCCTAGGTGCGTCGGGATGGTAAGGGTGTGTTTGCCGCCGACCCGCATGGTCAGCAGGCCCTCGTCCCAGCCCTTGATGACCTGGCCCACGCCGACCTGGAGCGTAAGGGGCTGGTCACGGTCGACCGAGCTGTCGAACTTGGTGCCGTCTTCAAGGCGGCCGGTGTAATGCACGACGATGGTCTGGCGGGCCCGGGGATAGGGGCCGGTGCCCAGGACGTGATCCACGTATTTGAGGCCTGATTCAGTGGTAATCTCATTGCCTATAGTGGTCTCATCGGATTTATCGCCGCAACTGGCTAGAAGGGTCATACATAAAGCCAGTATTATTAACTAATTAACGTATATTGGCCTGCAATGGGCAAGAAAACTTTCAACGGCTGCTTTAGTGTTCATATTATTACCTCATTTATATATACTGCTTGCACCCGATTGTTCATATTTTACTGATTCCTCGTTATACAGGCTGCTAGAATACCACTCCCGCGTACCCCACCGCCTGGCGGAAGACCGGCTCTGGCTCCACGTCGAAGCTGGTGGCGTACTGGATGAGGCGGCCATCGGGCGCGCCCAGGGCGGTCATGGCCCCTTTCAGGGCGGCCAGGGCCCCCGCACCGCAGGCGTTCAGGTTGGTCCGGGCTTCCTGGAGGAGTTCCTCACCGCTGCCCCGGCACAGGGTGTCAATGAGCCGCCGGTCATTGTTCTCCATCCAGGCCCTGGCCTCGGGTCCCCTCCCGGCCGGGGCCTGGCCGAACATAGGGCCGTAGTGGGTGAGATCGCTGGAGGCCAGGAAGAGGGCGGTACGGCCAAGCTGGTTTACCGCCCGGGCGGCAGCTTTACCGAGTTGAACGGCCGTGGTCTCCGGCAGTACCAGGATGGGTACGATGGCGGCGTCGGGGTACAAGTACTTCACCATCGGTGTCAGTACCTCAATGGAGTGCTCGGGCCGGTGGGCCTGGGGATCGGCCCGGAGCAGGTCACCCGCTGCCTCCTGAATGGCGTCCCCGCAGGCGCTGTCCACCGCCAGGTTGCCCAGGGGGGTTTCCCACTGGCCCTCGGGGTAAAGGGCATGGCTTATGGTTTCCATATAGTGCGGGGTACCGAAGATCACCACCGTTTCCGGTACAGACGAGTTCTTGAAGCAAGCCAGAGTATGGGCAGCCACCTGGCCTGAATACATCCAACCGGCGTGGGGGAGGGCTGCTCCGTGCAAGGGCTGCGGCAGGTCCTCCGGGGGGTGGTATCCAGCCAGGAACGCTGTCAGCTGGGCGCGGCAGTCGCCGGGATAGAATCCCCGGGCCGCCGCCGCACGCACCGGGTTGGAACCGGTCACTTCTCCAGGTCGGGCCATACTGCAGCCAAATTACAATTTTTCGGCCAGGGGAGCATGGCCTTTTGTGAAGTGAAAAAGGGGGCAGGTGGATAAGCGGTCGTTTAGCCCTGGTTTGATCGAGCCTCCAGTACATTCAGCTGTTCAAGGGCCGCGGCAAACTGCTCCCGGGCCTTCTCAAGGTAGGTGTGGCACTCATGGATGTAACCGTCCGCCGAGGCCGACCAGACCCGGTTGATGTAGCGTTCACCGGTGGCGAATTCGCTCATGATATCGGCGTATGCCTGCAGCCCGTAGAGGTGGGCGATGGACTCGCGGGCTCCCACGAAGTCTGCCAGGTGATCGGGCAGCAGCTCATCAATCCGGTGGCGGAAATCGTACGGGTCAATAGATTCCTTTTCCCGGTTCAGGGTGGTGATGTTTTCCAACACCCGTGCCAGGCTCTGGTGGATTGTTTGAATATTAGCGGCTAATTTGTCTTCTTCCCGGGCTGCCCGCGAGGTCGCGAGACGCACTATGGCCACGCCTGCGGCCCCGATAATCAGGACCGCTATGAAACCTTCCCAGTATACTGCCTCTGTTTCCAGCACGGTGGTCAAGGCCCCGCCTAAAAATCCCCCGGTTATCAGCAAGTAACCTAACGCTTTTCCCATAGGGATCCGTTCGGACATCTTTCCACCTCCTTATGCCTAACCCATAGCGCCGGCAATGACGAAATAGAGGGCAAAACCCACACCGACAAGTGCTTCCCCGACGATGAGACCGGCGGCAACGGGGACGCCGACCTCGTCTGACCACCGCTTCCCCATCTTCCAGTCCGCCCCCAGGCGAAGCAGGGTGCCGATGGTGTAGGTAAGGACGATGTCAAACGGCAGGTAGAAGCCCAGCCCCATCAAAATCCCCAACCCACCGATACCACTGGCGCTCAGCAGGGCGCCCAGCCCCGCGCCGGACAAGTACTTCTCAATTGGTACGTCGCCGCCCAGAATGCCGCTTATCATGCTGGCCAGGACCTGACCCTGGGGGGCCGGCAGGCGCTCGCTGCCCAGAGTGTAAGCCTGGTGGAGAACGAAGATAAGGCTCATCACCAGAATAGGCCCCAGCCAGGTGCCCAGGAACTGGCCCAGCTGCTGTTTGCGCGGGGTCGCTCCCACCAGGTAGCCGGTCTTCAGGTCCATCATCAGGTCGGTGGCCTGGGCCATGGCCACGCAGGCCGCCGCCCCCACCACCACCGAAGAGATGATGGCGGCCTTGTCGCCCAGGCCGCTGCTGATTATGATGAGAATAGTGACGGCGATCAGTGTCATGCCACTGAGGGGCGACCAGTTGGTCCGCCCGATGCATTCGGACAGGACGACACCTGCCATCCAGATCCAGATGGTGCCCAGGACGGCCATCACGGCGCCGCGCAGGATGCCCATCTCGGCCACGGAGAGATAGGCGATGATGAAAAGTGCAACCGCAGCCAGGCCAACGCCGATGTAGAGCAGGCGGATGGGCATCTCGTCCCGGGAGACGGCCGTCTTGGTTCTGGCCGCCTGCTGCATGCTTTTTACGGCGCTCACCACCAGGGGCAGGGCCAGGACGATGCCGGTCAACGCCCCGCCAATGAGCATGCCGATGCCCACCGGCCGGAACAGGGACAGCCGGAGGTAGCCGGGCATGGTGGTGCCGGCTTCGGCCAGCGCCGCGGGATCGGGCAGGAGCCCCTGGGCCGCCAGCAGCGGAGCCAGGATCCAGTAGCACGTATAGCCACCGATAATGAAGAAGACCCCCCCTTTGCCAGACAGGAAGCCCACTCCCACCGTCATCAGGGAAATGTACCAGACCCCATTCATGTAATCGGGCATGCCGATCATACCCCCAAGGTTAAAGTCTTCATGACCAGTGTGCTGGATGACGAAATGGACAATGGCGCTCAACACCGCGCCGCCCACCAGCAGCAGGGCTTTGCGGATGCCGGCCCCCGGCGACTTGAGGATGGCCGCCACGGCGATTCCACCGGGAAAGGCCAGGCGCTCGAAGTCGATCATCTGCTTGCGCAACGGGATGATGAAGGCGATGCCCAGGACGCCCCCGGCAATGCAGCCAAAGACCATCAGGACGGGGTTGAATTCGGTCTGACCCAGGATGAACAGGGCGGGGACCGAGAACATCATCCCCGCCGAGGCCCCGTTCACCGCACTGGCGATGGTCTGGTTGATGTTGTTCTCGATGATGCTGGTGCGCCGCATGATGCCCCGCAGCACCCCGAAGCCCAGGATGGCCGCCAGCTCGGAGCCCTCGATGGAGAAGCCCAGGATCAGGCAGGCATAGCCGATGCTCAGGGTGATGATGGCTCCCAGGAAATAGCCCACCAGGATGGCCTGCCAGGTGAGCTCGGGGTAGGGCTCGGTTCGGATGGGTCGTTCGCGGCTGATCTCTGCGGTTGTCAAGGCTGCACCTCCTTGTTGATCAGGGGTAAGGGTTCATATGTGAACAGGTGCGCACTGGCTTACCTATGCCTTACACAAGATATAAACTTAACAGCTCGGGGCGGGGAATGCGGAAGGGTTTTACTGTGGTGAGCGCTTACAACTCCAGCAGCTTAGCAGGGTGGCCTTGGGCCTGCCGTGCACGGCTAGGCTTTCACATCAATGATAATCTTGGTGAACTTGCCCGGCTCGGCGTCCCAGTCCCTGAACGCTTCGAGGGTCTGGCTGAACGAATAGCGGGCGGAGATCAGCTCCTGGAAGGGCAGCTGTCCCTGCTCAAGCATCCGGATCACGTCGGGAAAGACGTTCAAGGCATTGCGGGAACCGGTGACGTCGAGCTCTTTGGCAACGATCTGGTTTGTGTCGTAGCCGGGCAGCTCCTTTTTATTATATCCAATATAGACCACCCGTCCGGTATAGGAAGCGGCCTCCACCGCCGACCGGATGGTGTCCGGATGGCCTGCCGCCTCGATGACGACATCCGCGCCGTCGCCTCCGGTCAGATCGGCTGCCGCCTCCTTTACATCACTCGTGGCGGCATTGATTGTTGCCTCGACGCCGAATTTTTTGGCCAGCTCCAGTTTGGCGTCGTCGATATCGATGGCCATGACCGTGGCCCCTTTGGATACAGCCGCCGCGATGGCACCCATGCCGATGGCGCCGCAACCCAGGACCACTACCCTATCTCCCCGGACCACCTGCCCCCGGTTGGTGGCGTGATACCCTACGCCCAGAGGCTCCGCCAGGACCAGTTCCTCCAAGGGCAGCTTCCGGCTGGAAAATAGCTTGCCATAAGGAACGGCAATGCGACTGGTGAGGGCGCCTTCACATTGGACCCCCAGGGTCTGATTGTACTCGCAGGCATTGAACCGGCCCTTGCGGCAGGCGGGACAGTCGCCGCAGTTAATATAGGGCGAAATCATTACCTTCGCCCCCACGGCCACGGTGTCCGGCACCTCCGCACCTTTCTGCTGCACCACTCCGCTGACTTCATGACCGGGTACCCGGGGATAACGGACAAAGTGCATCTTCCCCAGATAAGTGCTCAAATCGGTGCCGCACAGACCCACGTAATGGACATCGATGAGCACGTCTTCAGGACCTACTTCAGGCTCGGGGATATCGATCAGCTCCATTTCTCCGGGCCCCAGGAACGTCATTGCCTTCATCTTTTGCCTTCCTACGTTATTTTTAAAGGTTGGAATATCTGAGATCTGCGGTTGAATTATTCAGCCAGGCGGTAAAACCGGGCTGCGTTGTCGCCGAACAGGGCGGTCTGTTCCACCGCCGAGAACTGCTGGTTGCCATACTGTCGAACAACATCGAAAACCTGCTCGTAGCTGCCGGCCAGCGTGCAGACGGGCCAGTCGGAACCTGCCATCAGCCGCTCAATCCCGAAGGCCTCCACCACCGCGTCAAGGTAGGGCCACAGGTCTTCCGGTCGCCACCGGTCCCAGACCGCTTCAGTCACCATGCCGGAAACCTTGCAGGTGACGTTGGGAAAGCCGGCCAGCTCGCGGATCTGGGTCCGCCACGGTTCCATCAACCCCTCCCGGATCACTGGCTTGGCGATGTGATCCATGACAAAGCGCTGCCGGGGAAAGCGGCTGACCAGCTCGCAGGCCACCGGCAGGTGCTTGGGAAAAATGAGGATGTCGTAGACCAGATCGAAGGGGCCGAGGACTTCCATACCCCGCAGAAAGTCCTCCCGCAGCATAAACCGGTCTTCGGGTTCGTCCTGGACTACGTGGCGCACGCCTACCAGCTTGGGGTTATGGGTCAAAGTGCCCAGCTGCTGTTCCACGTCCCGGCCGCATAGATCAACCCAGCCTACAACCCCCATGATAGAGGGGTGTTTATTGGCCAGCTCCAGCAGCCAGCGGGTCTCCTCCAGTATCTGCCGGGCCTGAACGGCCACCGAACCCTGGAAACCGGCCTGTGCCAGGAGGGGCTCCAGGTCCTCAGGAAGGAAATCCCGTTTCAGGACCGCCATTTGTTCGCTGATCCAGCCGTATTCCTCCGGCGAATAGCGCCAGAAATGCTGGTGAGCATCGATCTTCATGCTTTCCCCCGTATATCTGTTTTTACCAATGGGCCGGTTGCTTTCTATGTCCGCGGCGGCACGGCGGCTGGCTTCCAGCACCGCCCCCAGCCGCTCTTCCGCCAGGGTCCGCCCGTAGTAGGGGGACACGTCAAAGTAGTTAGTCCCCTCATCTATCGCCAGCTGAACGGCGCGGGTCCCTTCGGCCTCATCGATGGTGCCGAATTCGTGTCCTGAAGGGGATGCGCCGAAACCGAGTATGGATACGTTAAGCTCCGTCATACCCAGTGTACGATAGATCATCGCCAATCGCTCCATAGTTTCTCGGTGGCCTTTACCAGGGGCAATACCTTGGACTCTATTTCCGATTCGTCTTCACCCACCCGGGCCTCAGCCAGATACCAGACCTCCGTATGCTCAACCGACCCGCCGGCGGCAGGCACCTTGGTCAGGGGCCCCAGGGTTTCAAACTCGATCATATCGCTGTCGGTGAAGATTTGCGTGTTAGTCCCCATGTCGGCATAGACGGCTCCCGGCTGGTAGGCATAGCGCTTGATGAATACTTCCTCGCCCAGACAGCAGGCTCCCCACTCCAGGGTGTTGATCAGGCCGAGTTTCTGCTTAGTATTGGCGTTGGTGTCCTGCCGCAGCTGGATATACTTGCGGCCCCAGATCCACCGGGGATCACTCATGTCGGTATAATGCCAGAGTACCAGGGGTCGGGCCGGCAGCAGGTACTCAGGATGGGGGCGATACGGTTCCTGGGGAAAAATGAGGCGTCCCCCCGGCTCCAGGACGGTGGCCGCCCAGGGCGCGAGTTCCACGTCCCACAGGTTCCGGTTGATCAGCCGGTGCAGAACCCTTACCGCGGGCTCGGTTTTGTGCATAGTGATTTCCAGCTCTTTGACCAGGCCGGTAGTTAACTCAACGGGCTGGGTCAGTTTCAAGGTTGTGCCGTCCCAGGCGTGAGATACGGGACCGTTATCGGGCCAATAAGTACGGGCGGCGTCCTCCGGCGCGTGCCAGAGGCGATGACCGCCGTAGAGGCGCCACTGGTCGCCGCCGGTCAAGCCCAGCTGTTCCTCGTAGTTCTTAAACAGGTTCTGCCCCCCGGCAAAGCCGAAGTTGATGACGCGGGGTCCCACATCGGTGGTGACAACCAGCTCCACTTTCCCATTGCCAAGTCTCAGGCAGTTTTTCCAACCCTTATAGGACACACGCTCCAGGTTCATTTTTACTTTCCTTTCGCTGGCAGGTTCACCCATAAGTGTAACTATTGCCGGTTAGTAACACAACAGATACGCTGCCGGATACACGGAGTGACAGAAACGGGGCCACCATCATCCCAACCGTGGGAATGCCAAGGACCCTATAGGTCCACATGGGCCCCAGCTTGCGCCAGAAAGGTGCATAAGGATGGATAAACAACCAGAGTATAAGTCCGGGAAGAAGACCGGGCAAAAATTACGGCCTTTCTTCAGAACCTGAGGTCCTTAAATATCCGGTCTATCTCCCCCCTGACCCGGACAATATCATCCTTGGAGGTCAGGTCCGGCACGTGCTCTGACAGCGGATAAGTCATCATCTCCTTTTGATATTCAGTAACCAGCAGGTTGACGGCCACAGGCAGTTCTTTCTCATTTCTCACGGGATGCAATGGCACTTCCTTAAGCACAGGCAGGATCTGGGAGTAAGAAAACGAAAAGATGTTCATACTTACTCCGAGCTTCCCACTCGAGTCTCTGGCCTCTTCCATCTCTTCCCCGGAGGGTTTTTCAATGAGGCCTTTCAGATATCCAGCATCATCTCTCAGGATGACTGCAAATTTTTCGATACGTTCCTCATCGAATTCCAACGCCGAGCGTTCATAGGCGATCATGGCATTGTCATATGGTGTTTCCAACAGGAGCCTCAGTGTGTGCGTGGAATAGATGTTGTCACTGTTGCACACCGTGAATTTCCCATCCGCCCAATCTTCCCGCACGGTCAGTGCCTGCAGCAGGGCGTCGGCGGTCCCGAGCGGTTTTTTCCTTCCCTCAGGAATGTCTTGAACGGCATAAGAAATGCTCAGGCCATGAAAGTTGTTATCCCTGTCCTTTCCACCATAGTGGGGTCGGATGCAATCATCCTGCTCACCGACAACGATAACGACGTCTCGATACCCCGCCTCCCGTGTATTATACAGCAGATAGTCAAGGAAGGGACGACCGCCTGCTCCAATTCCAATCATCGCCTTCGGTTTTTTATCAGCATCCTTTGAAAGCCTCCGATCATCGATTATCGCCTTTTCGGAAGGCTTCTTCATCCTGGAACCGACGCCACCAGCGAGAATGACCAGTTTTCCCGGCATGGCTATTCTACAGCCTCCTCGGTTTTATTGCACACGTCCCCATTGCTCCTCGTGGAGAGCGTGCGATACTGTCTGTTACACCCATTTCCGCCGTGCGTTTGCTATGGCTCAGAGATCAGGCACAGCGGTTGTGGAGCCTGCATGATAAAGCTGCATTTAGCTTTATTTTTCGTCCTTTATATTACTTAGTAATATATGCCCATCTTGGCACAGCGGTTGAACATGTATCGACCTTACCGGGCTCGTTTTGCCTGATAAGGGGATTTTTTCAGGGACGACTACCTGGTGTCCCAGATCCAGCAGCCTTTCCGCTATATGGGACCCGATAAACCCGGCTCCACCGGTAACCAGGATGCACATGGTTACTTTACCGCCTCCTTATCCTTATCTGATTCTATGGTTTGCGATCCGTGAAGGGACTGAGGGCGTGGTGTATTACACTTACGTATTCTGATCCTGATTAACCGGCTTCCGTCCAATGGAAATGTAAGTAAAACCACGCTCGCGAACGTAGTCGGGATTGAATTGGTTGCGGCCATCGAAAATCACTGGTTCAGCCATTAACTGCTTCATTCGGATAAATTCCGGCCTGCGAAACTGGTGCCATTCGGTAATCAGGATCAAAGCGTCGGCCCCCTTCAGGCACTCATACATATCTTGAGCATACTCAACAGGAAGGGCATACATTCGTTGGAAAAACTCTTCGGCTGCCGGATCATAGGCCTTGATCTGCGCCCCTTCCTTTGATAGATCATCGATGATGACCACTGCCGGGGATTCCCGGACGTCGTCGGTTTCCGGCTTAAATGCTAAACCCCAGACCGCGAATGTTTTACCCGCCAGGCCGCTCTGCCCATAATGCTCCTTAATTTTGCGCACCATCTGCCTCGGCTGCTGACGGTTCACCTCATCCACTGCTGCAATCACTCGTGAGCTTACACCCAGCGCCTCTGCGGTCTTGGTCAGTGCCCGTACGTCCTTGGGGAAACACGAACCCCCGTAACCGACCCCGGCGAACAGGTAGCGGCGCCCAATCCGTTTATCGCTTCCAATCCCAGCACGAACGTGATCGATATTAGCACCCGTGGCTTCACAGATCGCTGCCATTTCGTTCATAAAGGAGATGCGCGTCGCCAGCATGGCATTGGCGGCATACTTGGTCAATTCTGCTGAGGCAATGTCCATAAAGAGAATGCGTTTCTCATCCGTGCGACAGAAAGGATTATACAAAGCCTGCATGCGCTCTCTGGCATTTGGACAATCTATACCGATGACAATACGGTCCGGATCCAGAAAATCGGAAACCGCTTTGCCTTCTTTCAGGAACTCGGGATTGGACACGACGTCAAAGGTCAACTCCAGGCCGCGCTCTTTAAGGACCTCCCTGATGGTGGCTTCAACTTTTTTCGTCGTCCCAACGGGCACCGTAGACTTGGTGATGATAATACGGTGACCGTCCATTGCCTCTCCGATGCCGCGGGCCACGTCCAGAACATGCTGCACATCCGCGCTGCCGTCTTCACCCAAGGGCGTTCCCACCGCAATAAAAATAAATTCGCTGGCCCTTACGGCTTCGTCAGTGCTGGTGATAAATGACAGCCGACCTTCCTTCATATTGCTCGCTACCAGCTCCTTCAGACCGGATTCATAGATCGGCACACGGCCCTTCTTCAGCAGATCAATCTTCTCGCGGTCCACGTCCACGCAGAGGACGTTGTTACCCATGTGGGCAAAGCAGGCACCGGTTACCAGACCCACGTACCCGGTTCCGATGACAGATATTTTCATTATTTCACCATGATTACTGTTTAAGTCGTTAAAATTAGCTCTTCAGTAAGACCACTTCCAATTCCCGTGTACCAGAAACCGGAATGACTAATATCCTTAGATCCATGTTTGCTGCCACTTCCTCCCGTGATGGCGCCACTCGCTCATATCGTTCATGACTTTCCTGGCCTGTTATGACACTCAACGACTATCTCGGTACTATTAAAGTAACTGAATTTAAGCAATCAAAACAACCACAGCATTTGATTTGGCGCAAATCGCCCCTCACTCCGATGGTGTGCAAAGTAGTTGGAGAAAATGTAATGGTCTGTTTTAGTAAACTGCCAGTCTTTTCCGGATCAATAGTTTCGCCTATTGATCCGGAAAAGGGCATAAACCCGTTGGTAGTGCCGGTATTATTGTATCGGTTGCTGAAAGGCCGATTATATGAAAGAGATGAAACTGCGTGAATGGTTAGTAGGCGCCTCTGCTAAACAGTACGGCGGGTATGGTTTCGAACAGGATCTCCAGGTCGAAAAGGAGTGACTGGTGCTCCACATAATAAAGGTCCAGAAGAACCATCTCATTGAAACTGATGTCGCTGCGGCCTGATATTTGCCATATACCGGTTATGCCAGGTTTAACCTTGGAGCGATCACTGATAGCATCCCATAGATTGTTTTCTATACTTACCTTTTCAAAATCTTCTATAGGCAATGGTCGGGGGCCGACCAAACTCATATTCCCAACCAGCACGCTAAACAGTTGGGGCAGTTCATCGATACTGAACTTTCTGATGAACCGGCCAACCTTGGTTATACGTGGGTCATTTTTCATTTTAAAAAGGGCTCCGCTGGATTCATTAAAATCTGAGAGGTACTCCCTTATTTTCTCAGCACTTTGGATCATGCTTCGAAATTTAATGAACCGGAATTCTTTGCCACCCTTGATGGATGCGCGTCTTTGGGTATAAACAACGGGCCTACCGGACTCCAGGAATATTGCGATACTGGTCAGAAGAAAAATGGGTGATAGCAGCACGATAAGGACAGCAGATCCAATAAGATCGAATATTCTTTTTGCTACACGTTTCACCAGCTCTATTTTAGGTCTGGGAGGTGCATACAATGTTATGCCAGCGATATCGTAGACTCGCGCCATGCGCAAGAGACGGTGTGCCGCGGGAGAAACAACCTTTAGCTTAATGCTATGAAATTTACATTTCTCAACAATCTCGTGGAATCCGTTGACAACAAAACTGGTTGATGGTATGAAGACTCTATCGATGTTTTCTTTGGTAATGACGCTATCAAGTTCAGGCAGGGTGTAGACCGGAATTTCCTGCCCAAGGGGAATGCCATCCCGGCTCTGGCCGTCATTTGGATTAACGACAAGTCCCTTAATGTTGTAGCCTAAACTGAGAAAGTTGCTGAACTCGTAAGAGATATTCTCTCCTACCGATCCATTTACCATAACAAGCGTATTATATATCCCTAAGCCAAGCCTATGGAAGGCCTGACTAAGCAGCACGAGCACTCCACGACCGATAAGAAAATGAATAGGGATCAGAAACAAATAGAGGATGATGTAGCTTCTTGGAATATTAACGAATCGCAAGAAATAGAATGACACCAGGGTTAAGGTTATTGCGTAGATATATGATTTTGCGGCCAGTAAGAATTGAGATCTGGAATTAGCGGGGTATGATTGACGGTATAGTCCGATTATACAAGCAAAAACAGACAGGATAGCCCAGAAGGAGGTGACCACCAGAAAGGTAGTCTCACGCGATAGGATAGAGCCCGAATAAATTTTATCAAGAAGGAACCAGACCGTAATTCCGCAGCTATAAACGGTCAAGGAGTCGATGACGTAGGTTATGGATGCGAAGATACTTCGCCAATTGCGACGAATTAATGCGTTTTTTTTCAGCATGTAGCCGCTAATAAGAAATTATTTATTTTCCTGTCTATATACCTCTATCCAAACTGCCCAACCACTCTGCCCACACCAAAGTGGGCTGCCTGTACACTATAACTTAATCTATGATAAAATAGCCCTTTTAGCAAGTAATAACAGGTAATAGTTACCCGGAAAATAAATATGTAAGCCCGTATCTCACTGGATTATATAGTGTTATATGGGCAGAGGTGGAACCGACGGTGGTCTCCGAGAAGAGACTTTCAAAGCGAATGCTCCTTGGTGAAACTATGCAGTCACACTGAGACCGGCCATGAGCTATTCCCTGGGCCCTGCCGGAGGGGTTTCCTGTTCAGGTGGCCAAGGGGGAAACGATTGGTTAGAGGATTGGGTCCTGCAAAGCATGTGGTTTTTTCTCATGACACCGGAGATTATCAGGACTATGACATCGGTTCCCTACTCAGCAGAGATTTAAAATAACCGATGGTATGGCCCAGGCCTTCGTCCAGATTCACGGTCGGCTGCCAGTTCAGCTTTTCTTTAGCCAGGGTAATATCCGGTTGTCGTTGTACCGGGTCATCCGCAGGCAAGGGACGATGATCGATGGGGGAAGAGCTCCCGGTCAGCCGGAGGATTCGCTCCGCTAGCTCCTTTATGGTGATTTCTATGGGGTTTCCAAGGTTTACCGGTCCGGTTATGTCCTTCGGGCTGTTCATAAGGGCAATCAGGCCTTTCACCATGTCATCCACGTAGCAGAAACTGCGGGTCTGGGTGCCGTCACCGTAGACCGTCAGGGGCTTGTTTTGCAGCGCCTGGATGATAAAATTGCTGATAACCCGGCCGTCATCGATATCCATATTGGGGCCATAGGTATTGAAGATCCGGGCCACCTTGATCCCAATGTTGTTTTGCCGGTGATAATCGAAGCAGAGGGTCTCGGCGCAGCGCTTGCCTTCGTCATAGCAGGATCGCAGGCCGATGGGATTGACGTGTCCCCAATACGACTCAACCTGCGGATGGATCTGCGGGTTGCCGTAGACCTCGCTGGTGGAGGCCTGGAGCACCCGGGCTCTGACCCGCTTGGCCAGTCCCAGCACATTGATGGTTCCCATCACGGAGGTCTTGATGGTCTTGACGGGGTTGTATTGATAATGAACCGGACTGGCAGGACAGGCCAGGTTATAGATCTGGTCCACTTCCAGAAAAATGGGGTTGACAACATCGTGCCGAATGAGGTCAAAGCTTGGCTGGTCCAGCAAGTCCTGGATATTGCGCTTATGGCCGGTAAAAAAATTATCGAGGCAAAGTACGTCATGCCCTTGCCGGATAAGCTCACGGCAGAGATGAGAACCTAAAAAGCCGGCGCCGCCTGTGACCAGGACTTGGCCAAGTTCCTCAAACAATGGTGACCGGCGGAGTTGCAGGTTGTTGTTATCAGTCATTTAAAGAACCCCCATAGTTTTGTTCGTTAGGGTATGGAGTGCACTTTGAATTTGAGAAAACAAGTTAAGCACATAGTTGGTGAAGAATCACCTATTCAGAATCAGCAGGCGGCATATAGCCGAGGGCCGAGTGAAGCCGGTTTTGTTTGTCTCAAAGAGACAATTCGCGGGATAAATTTTAAAATGGTAGATAATCCGATTATTTCGGCGGAAGTCCTGCAGGGCGCAATCCCCTTGACAGGGTGAACCCGCAGCCCTTAAGCTCATAGCGGGTATCAGGGCACCCCTGGTACCCCGCAACTGACCCCCTGCCCGGGTGGCGGAATTGGTAGACGCGCTAGGTTCAGGGTCTAGTGTCCTTATGGACGTGCTGGTTCGACTCCAGTCCCGGGCACGACAAAGGCTTCCTGAAAGAGGGTCTTTTGTCTTTAGTGCCGTCGCAGGTCACTGACTCAAAACCCCGGGTCCTTTCCGGCTACCGGGTCTTTATTTAGTCGTCCCTGAAAAAATCCTTTATCAGGCAAAACGAGCCAGATAGGGGTGATTTGTGCTCGACCACCAGTTCAAACGGGCTGATTTCTCGAAATATTTCTTCCAAATAAAAAGGACAAAAAAGAAAGCCAGCAGCAGCTTCCTCATATTGGCACCACAACCGCTCAACAGAGCGTTGGTGGCTACCGTAGTACCCATCGGATACGGGGGCCCCACCCGGTCTTCGGGGACGGGGGCGCCGGGGGGCAGGTCCAGCAGGCGCCGGATGCCTTCGATGGCGGCGTCGGGGTAGGCCGGGGAGTCGGAGAGCAGCTTGGCGGTGTGCAATCGGCCACCGGGGTTGATGCCTATCACGTCGGTGAAGGTACCGCCCCGGTCAATGGAGAAATGCCAGCGGCCGGAAGGGTTGGTTCCAGGAACGCCGGCGCTGTCGCCAGGGACAGCAGTGCTTGATGAGGCCGTTTCCCTCATCTGGGATACGACCCATTGCCGACATGAGCGAGCCACCCGAATTCGGCGTCGCTGACCCGGTCACCCCTGGTGTAGGGCTTAATGTCAATAACCGGTGTGCCATCAATCATATCTATGCCCTTGACTATCAGGGTTCGTCCTTTCCTTTCCGACAGCTTAACAACCGTCAGGGCAATGGGATTGGGCCGATCCGGATGCCGGGTGGCGAATACGCCGCGCAGCTTATCAGGATGATAAAGGGGCCGCACCTCAAGCGACCGGAAGGACGACTTGTGCATCCAGTAGATCACAATAATGTGTGAGAAACCGTTAAGGTCACCCAGGCCATCTTCGTATTCCTGGAATATCTCGATTTCCCCTTCCCGGTCGCCAGCCGGGTCATTGACCACCTCTTCCCTGGTATGGAACCGTGAATGGACCGTGCCTATCGGCTTTATTTTGTAGGAATCCGGCAAGGATTTCTTAGCCTCCTTTTTGATAGTTTAATATTCACCTGACCCCCGAATTTACAAACCTGTCAGGGCATGGGCGGTATAGCAAGAGGTAGTGGAACAGGAGGGAAATTGATCCGGCCCACCAGTAGAGAAATATACCTGCATACGAAAGGCTCACCTGCCCTCCGTCACCTGCGGAAGCCTAGTTTGCTTCCGGTTTCTCCCCTTCGTGGAAAAACTCATCGGGGATGCCCAGGTTGATCCTGTAGTTTGAAAAAACGATAGAGGCCTCCCCGGCCAGGTCCCCAGCGTCATCGAATACGGGCTCCTGGATGTCTGGATCGTATATGTATGACCGGTGGTTTCGGGACCGTCCCCGGATGAAGCGCTCGTTGATCTGGAAACGCAGGTGAGTTTCCCCGGGCATATGGATACCAGGGGCCACTTCCACGTACTCGGTCCACAGGCGGAACACCTCGTGATTTTCCAGGTAAGTTGTGATACCCCGCACCAGCCACAGCTCCCGGTCTACGAGTATCTCAGGGAGAAGTGTCAGGTCGTTCGGACCCTTCTCTAAACCCCGTAGAATCAGGCAAGGATACCCATTCAGGAGGGTGTCGCCAACCATCGTCAGGTCCCGCAGCTGCTGAAAGAGCGAATCGGGCGAGAGGGCCAGACCCCGGCGGGGAACCATGGCAAACCCCCTGGCCTCCAGGCGGGTTTTGTCGGGCTGCTTGAAGGTGAGGGTCATTTTTTTCCGGGGCATGCGCAGGCCGGGCATGTTAAGACTCACGTTAAGGTTTACCTGGTAGTCCTCGATGCGCTGGAACCGGGAGCGGAGGCTATCCAGGACCTGATGCGCATCCCACGTCTGGGCGGAGAGGGGTAGAAGCAGCAGCAGCAGTAGCAGTAGCAGGCCTCGGCGTAGACGCCACGGCGAGCCTGGCAGTAGCAGTTTGTTCGGCCTAACGGCAGTGCAGCCGGGCAGCAGTTGGCGGAAGATACTGGGCAGCATGCCACAGATTACGACGGAGCGACCGCCGACAGCAAGTGATTGTTCCTCTCCCGGGATTAGCGCTACCGGCCGATCCAGTAGGTGGCCTTGACAGCGAAGATGTTGTCAGCGGTGGCTCCGAACAGGTCGGGCAGATCGCGGCGCAGTTGAAAATCCCCTGGATGCTGATCGTCATAACCGTTACGCGTCCAAACCAGGTAAAGCGTAGACCCCGGCGAGAATTCCCAGCGCAGCACGGCCGTGCCCACCAGGGCCTTGTAGTTGAAGTCGGGATTATCGATGGTAAAGACGTCGCTGTCATCGCTCCCGGTGGGATCAATGATATACTCGTCACCTTCCGCTTTAATTGTTGATCCTTCCTCACCGTAAACCAGGAAATCGTAGGATTCCGGGCGCCTGAATTCCTTGAACTTGGAATATTTGCCTACCGACAGGAGGGGTTGGAAGTAGGCCTGGAAGGACAGCTTGGGCGTGAGCGTGTAATCGATCCGAAAGTCGGCGGAAAGGGTTTTCTGATCGAGCTGGGCGACGACATAGCGGGTCCCGTACATGGCCTTAGCGTTCACATCTTCTGTGGCTGTGACGTATTGATCGATGGATTTGCGCACGGTGTGATTCGGTGTGATTTTCAGATTCAGCTGAGTCCCCAGTTTTATTACAAGCCCGCCGTTGACACTCAAGGACCCACCCCCCCTTTCGTTTCGGTCTACATTTCCACCAAAACTGAGGACGATGTCCTTGCGGTTGTCAGAGCTGATAAAGAAGTTCGTCCACATTCCCGCAGGCGAGACCACCTTCGGTCCCCCTCTCAATTTGGTGTCACTGAGGGTTCGATGAGACCAGAACATATTGCCGCTGAAACTCCAGTAGTTCAGTAACTGTGCGAAACCAAATAAGAGGACAGCTTCGTCTATCTTGGTGCCGCCGAAGTTGTGGTTGCTCATGTAGGCGACAGACAGGTTGGCATTTCGGAAAACCTTTCCGGGATCGTACCAGCGATAGCCGAGTATGACGTGTTTATTGATGCGGTCAGTGCTGGTGGTGCGCCCCAGATCATTGCTGTCAAATCCGGGTGAAAGG
Source organism: uncultured bacterium (assembly GCA_964595095.1). Classification (GTDB taxonomy): domain Bacteria; phylum Fidelibacterota; class Marinisomatia; order SCGC-AAA003-L08; family TS1B11. The sequence goes on from CAZQOY010000006.1 coordinate 17,206, forward strand.
ATTCCAAGTGCAGCGTTCATCTGCACATGGCCCTTTTCTTTATTAACCATAAAGCGACCGGCATAACCTGCCATTTGGGTCATGCTGGAATCCAGGGATACGTGGTCAGCGTCGGGTCTCTGGAAAAAGTGACTGGAATTGTGCTGCAGGTCCCACATACGGCTCTTGGAACCGGTCACCTGGGTGAAACCTCCCCATCCGGCAATGCACCACTCTTTTTCAGCGCTTAAGAAGGTCCAACCGTCGATACCGAAAGCGAGGGCATCATCGGAGAGATAGTCCCTCAGGGATGGATCGTCAAAGCGCCGGTAGACATAGGACCCCAGCAGTCCCAGACCTTGAAGGCCGTCATTAAACTCCTTCTGGGTTCGCAGCAGGTTATAGGATGTCAGGGGTTCCACTTCCTCTTTGCTGATGTTTCCATCTTTGTCGATTTGGGCGAATTCCCTTCCGGTCAGGGCGGTCAATCCCCCGACGGCCCAATCCCCGTTAAGTTTACCGCTGATCTTGGCGGCCCCCAGGATCGAGGTGGCCGTGGGCATGTCGACCCAGCCATCGGTATCAACCTCACCCTGGGGGGGCCGCCCGATGCGGCGGCTGTAGAAAAGGTTGGGCTGAGACCAATTGATGCTCGAGTGAGAGGTGGGGCCGCCTCTACCAAAGGAAAAGATGTCTGCCCCTTCGATGAAGAACAGGCGTTTTTCCTGGTAATAGGTCTCGTAGGCCGAAAGGTTGATCACCGAGGGGTCCACCTCAACCTGGCCGAAGTCGGGATTGATGGTGGCGTCAACGGTGAGACTGCTGCCGATACCGACCTTGATATCGGTCCCGATGCCAAAGTTGCTATCCCTGCCGTTGAAAAAGGGATTGTCATTCTTTGATGGAAGCGAGCTGTAGCCCGATGTGATATATGGTGTGAATTCCCGCCGCCGGGGGGGCTGAATGTCGCGGATGCCCTTCAGCGTGGCAAAGTGGGAGACCAGGCCGCTCTCACCACGTGCAATATAGGTAAATAAAGCCTGTTCATTTCTTCTATGGATTCCCCTGGCGAAAACGATCCCCCAGATATACTCGTCCTGTCGGTTGAATCGCAGCTGGGAAAACGGTATGCGCATTTCCACGGTCCAGCCGTGTTCATCGATGGTCGTTTTACCATCCCAGATTCCATCCCAGGTAATGTCCTGCCGACTATCGTTGGAAATGGTCGCGTCCACGATGGCGCCGGCAGGGGTGATTATAAAGAGGAAGCCTGAGCGTTTATCATGATAGGAATCGATGCCTACTGCAAAGAAATCAGAGTCCATGTTGACATCCCTTCTACCCATTCTGGCAACAATGGAATCTGGCTGGCTGTCCCACAGTCTGGCCGACACGTATAGGGCGGCGTCATCATAGGCGACCCACACGTCGGTATCCTCGCTGGCCGGTTCGCCGTTATCAGGCTCAAGCTGGATGAAAGTTTGATAAGGTGATGTATAATAGACTGGCTCAGTCAGCAGGCCGTTGATATGTAAAGGTGCTTTCAACCTGATCGCGGTGATCTCACGCTGCTTGTAATCTTCGGCTTTAAACTGGGTATCGGTGGCGTACAATACCGAAACGAATGCGATCAGAAATATGATGCGACGCACAGGTACCTCGTGAACAGATTGTCTCTTCATCACCTATTAGACGAAATCTATCCAGATAGGTTGTCTAAAAAAGTAACGCTGATAAGGATTTATCAGCGCGTAGTGGTGATAGAATTAAAGCGACTGCTGAAGAATGCTCAGTAGGGTTTCCCCACTGGCATGATGAGCAGGGGGTGCTCATCAGCGGGCAGGTTCAAAAGTTTCTTGACCCGGTCGTCGTGGAAAGCCCCCACCGCGACTGTACCCAGTCCCAATGCGGCGGCCTGCAGGTGAATGTTTTCCGAGGCGTAGCCCACCTCCATGTGTGTGTAGCGCTCGCCCCGCTGGCCGTACTTGCCGGTGGTGCGCTCGTAGATAGCCGTGATGACCAGCGCAGCAGCCCCGTCCTTTACGAAGGACTGGCCCAGGGCGGCGGCGGCCAGTTTACCTCGCAGATCCTCTTCCAGCATAGGTGCCAGGGCATGATCCCGGGGGCGGTAGCGGTACAGGCCGGGACTCAGGTCGTGGATGCTGCCGGCTGCCAGCAGTATTTCCAGGGGGTACGTGGCTCCGGCGGATGGCGCCGTCCGGTAGCCCTCACGGCGGGTGATCCCCTGGGCGGCCCACAGCAGCTGGCCGACTTCAGCCAGGGTGAGGGGCTCGCGCTTGAATTCCCGCACCGAGAGCCGCTTTGCCAGGGACTCTTCCACCGAGGAAGGGCCGGTGGTCTGGGGCGCGGGGAGGGGGATGGAGTTAGCTACCATCGTTGGATTTTAGCGTACGTCCAGAAAAGCGATTGGCGGAATTCCCTTTATAACAGGACTGAGCCTACACCACCAGCGAAAGTTCCGCCGTTTGCGGCTTCACCAGCCGCTCGAAGTCCTGGTAGGCCATCTTGATCAGTTCGGTGTGGGAGCCGGCATTGAAGGCGATTTCCTCGCCCTCGGCGAGACTGGCGGCCACGTAGACTCCCAGGTCGTACAGGTTGCCGAAGGGGGGCATGGCGCCGATCTCGCAGTCGGGGAACAGGTCCTTGAACTCCTTCTCGCCGGCCAGCTTAGCCTCCTTTGCCCCGGCGGCCTTTTTCAGCAGACGCAGGTCCACGTGGTCGGTGGCGGGCAGGACGGCCATGGCCATATCGCCGTTGAGGATGACTATCACCGTCTTGGCCAGCTGCCTGCCGGGGATGTGGGCGGAGGCGGCGATCTCCTGGGCCGTGAAGGCCTGGGAGTGGGAAATGGCCACATACTTGACCTTATTTTCGTCGAGGAACTCTTTCAGTCTCTGGGTGGGCATTGTTACCTCCTTGGTATAATGACGGCATCTCTGTCACACTTCGGTGAACTCAATGTGACGGCATACCGGATAATACAGCCGATTCGGCCCGGATTCAATAAATGGAATTAAGTGGAATTCCCCCGAAAATGGATGCCAACTTTCGTTAAGCTACTGATATGTTGAGAGATGCGGGGATTGGCATGTGGAGACGGTTGTTTTAGTTAAATTCTGGGAACAATAGAAACCGTTAAAACGGTTTTCATTATTCCGGCATACTAATAGCCCACGACTTAAGTCGTGGGCTGACAAAGTGTTACAAAATATATTTAACCGCTTCAGCGGTTTTCAACCAAGGACTTATTAAGAAAAAATCCCACTTACAGCCACCAGAGAAGACACTCCCATGAGAGATCCTGAGTTTCACCCAATTATTTTGGGGGAAGTCCTGATGAAATTAAGGGCTGCCCGCTGGCGGGCCGGTTAGATCTCCTTGGCGAGCTCCACGAACCGCTTATATGGAATGGCTCCCCAGGTCTCGGCCTTGAGAGCCCCTTACTCCATGGTGATCATGGCTACCTTGGCGGCCTCCTCCTGGTCGGGAGCCTCGTAGATGTCCATGAAGTAGTAGGAGCCCAGCAGGGTGTAGTGGTCTATCCATCTGACCTCGGGGCAGGCGGTTTTCACCGCCTCCAGCCACCGGCTGCCAGACCTGCTTGCGGTCCTTCAGCCGGCCCAGGCTCTCGGGGGACAGTTTGGTGAGCAGGATGAATGTGGGCATAGGGAACCTCCTCATTGGACAATGGATGACCCTGTAAGGTAAGCACTTTTGGGGAACGAGAACAGGAGGACTTAAATTGAAAATTGAAAAATGAAAAATGAAGAGTGAAGAATGAAGAATGATCCGTCAGTAGACGGATTGAAAATTAAATATTGAAGATTGAATATTGTCAGTTCGCCGATTAGCAATTGACAGGGGCAATGTGGCCAGTATGGCTGAGGTGGTCAACAGCAGCGCCTGGTTAAGCAGGATCTATCCAGACCGCCCACCGCCTCACCACTCATGCCAGCCAACCGTCATAGAACTCGGGGCGGCGGCGGGGGCGATTGCGGGACCTGTTTTAGGTCGAGTTCGCAGAGAAGGATTCCCTTGGTTCCCTTACCAGACGTACGAGAGCTTCAGCAGATGAAAACTGCCCCCCTTGGCCGCTACTTTTTCTTCGGGCGGCTCTACCGGGGGTGGCTTCTCCCGGTATCTGATCCGAGTGGGGATAGCCTTGGCAAATGCGTAAGTGAGGGTGATCTCCCCGAGGACGACTGTTTTTCGCACTTCAGGTACCAGGAACTCGGCCTGGATAATATTAAGGTATGACCGGAAAATTTCCCCGCTGTCAAAAATAATCAGTTTCGTCCGCCGCTGAAGCAATTCGAAGTCCGGCGTTAGCCACACATAGCCAACCTGGAACGACCAGTTCTCCCTGGTACCTGCGTCCCTGGTATACCGCGCCGCGAGCCGGTCTGCACGGGCCTCTCCCGATCCACGAAAATAAATACGAAAAACCTGGGCGAAAATGGCATCCGAAAAGGGCCAGGGATCTAAATGGCCCTTCAGGATGCTGGTGATGTGATAGTTTCCATATGAGAAGGATACCCGCGACAATGGGGCTAACCGGCAGGTTCCACCCAGCTCCACATCGGTCTCATCCTGGATAATGCCGGTGAACTTCCCCATCTGTTCGCTGTAATAAAACGCCTCGCCGCTCCCGTCTACAGTTAGCGTCTTCCATTTGAAAATGATAGAAGTACCCTCCGTTGGTTGGAGTTTAACAGCCCCATAGACGCCCCCGGTGCTTATAACCGGATTGAACCCGAAGCCATCCCCTTTATACCACCTGGCCGGGGCATTGGTCCGGCTGTGCCGGTACTCCACGCTAATGCGGACACGCCGCGAAAAGTCAAGCCTCAAACCCGCGGTCCACCAGCTGTGCCGGACCTTCACCTCTGCGTGATATTCCTCACCTTCGGTCTGATAGTCCAAGGTTCTTAGATCTGACCATCTCCCGGCCAGGGCCGTCAGGGAAACAGCCCGGTGAGGTCGGACGGCCAGCGCCAGGGAACCTTCGGGCAGCCATACGCCAGCTGCGCGGTTGACGCCCATACAGCCGCCTGATGTCAGTCGACCGTCCCACAGATGGCCCCCAATCCCGGCGGTAAGCCGCTGAATACGCCTCACCAGATAAGTCTCTTCCTCCGGTTGTGGATTCATACGGATATCGGCGGCGAGGTGGCGGAACTCAAGCCCCAGTCCCCCTCTGCCTGAACCAAGCGGCGCTTCGAGGCGGGACACATGCTCAAACCGGTTCACCTGGTGACGGTATTGCGCTCCCGTCTCCCGGTAAACATCATCATATATGGTCGCGGTCTGGAATCGAGGCCGGAAGACGTATGAGAGCGCGAGGGGATCCATTCGCCCCCCCATCCACCATTCCTGTGTGAGACCAGGTAAAGTGGTAAATAAAGGCCGCGTGTCAACATTGAACACGCCTAGAAGAACCTGTGTATGGGCAGGTGTGGTCAGTAGCAGGAATAAAAGCCCCCAACCCCATAGGGAGTTGGAGGCTTTGAGAAACCGACGCGGCACGGCAAAACGGGCTTAGCGCATGGCGGCGGCTAATCCCGAGATGCCCAGGGGATTATCCCGGTCCGACCCAGCGGGGCCGGCATCTGCTTGTATATGCCACCCGAGAAGAACTCGAAGGGGATGATCAGTGGTTTGTCCTTCATTTCCTTAAAGTCCGCTTCAGTTATACCGAACGTGTCTTTGAACTGCTGATCCGTGGTAATCTCTGAGATAAAACCATTCATTTCATCTACGTGGAATTCCCACGCGGAATATGTACCCGCAACAAATCTGAGAATGCCGGTATAGTAGGACCAATCCGGTATACGCGTCTCCTTGGAATAATAAACTGACGTGTTTACCGGGTACTCTCCCGCCTCGGCGGAAAACGACCAGTAAATGGAAATATACCAATCAGACAGCGACGCGTCCGCCCGGAAGTCGGAGAGCAGGCTATCGACAAGCCGGTCAAATTCAGGGATGGACATAACCGTATCTATTTCTGAGAATTCACCTTCTGAGACATTGTATCTATGCATCCGGTTGTACCAATAGTCGCGTGTTTCGGGTAAGTTCACTACAGCGGATACCGGGATATTGGAGCTTTCCCATTCATAATCATAGGAGGTGTCCCGGCCCACGGCGACGGTGTAATCCGGCAGCAGGGATTTGAAGTCGGTGATGGGATTGTCAAACAGCGCGCTGAAGTTGAAGGTGAGGTCTGTCGCAGTCCCATCGCCGTTCCAGTCTTCCGTCAGGGTGAGGCCGTTTTCAAGGTAATCGCGGAACTTCGCATTGTCATTTGTCACCGAATCCAGGTTGGCCAACGTGAGCTCGCCAGTTCTGATCGCGATGATGTCATCCGCCTGATCGTCGGTCTCCGCTTTGAGGAAGTCAATGGCATTGTCAAGTGCTTCAGAGGCGTCCAACAAGGACTGTTTCGCCTTTCCCATCTGGGTGGCGCCATTGGGGGTGCGCAGGCTGAGGAAGCCGCTGCCCTGTGACAGGAATTCAATGACCGCCGCGCTGTCGTAGGCGCTGGGGCCGACATTATAGGCCACGGCCACACTGCAGAAGGAACGAAGCAGGTTCATTGCTACTTCCAGCACGTACACTTCGGTAAGGTCAAACTCGACCGGGTCCTCTAGCAAGTCACCCTGCATTTTGGGGGTGATAATGAACGAATAGGTGGAACTATCATCCACGACATCGAAACGCTCAAGGGCGTAGTCCAGGCTGGGCAGGAAGACAATCTCGATCACGTCCTGGATGTCCCTGATGGTGGGTGGATCGCTGACCACCAGCTTAAACAGGTTCAGGTAGGAATAGGCCATCTCTTTTTCATTAAGGGTCTGGAAAGGGGACTGCCTGAGTGCGCCTGGCAATAAAAAGCCCAACGACATGGCGGATGAACCGAGAGAAGTATCAGCCACAAAGGCGCTCCCGGTGTCGAGGAAGGCCTCCCAGGCATCAAAGACCGCCTGCACCTCGGGGTCCTGGCTGAACACGAGCAGTTCGGTCAGGCCGGCACCAAAGTTGGCATCGAGATTCGCAGCGTCGAGCGCCAGGGCTTCCTTAAACAGGGCGTTTGACGTGCTGAAATCAATATCCCCGGGCTGGCTGACTTCTAACGTGCTGAGGGCAAACAACTCGTCCTCCAGGGCGTCGATGGCCGAATCCACCATCGCCTCAACCATCAATGAGTCAGTGCCGTTCCCGTTATCCCCGTTTGCCGGTGTCTCTTCACACCCTAAGAGGAAGAGAAAAACAGCGATGAAGGGAACAAGGAATTTTATAGATCTTAACATTGGCTTATCCTCCCATTTAATTCATATCTCAACTTCGTCATCATACCTCAACTTCGTCAGTTCTACGGTATCTGACCGCAACTGACACCAGTAATGTACGTAAAAGGTATCCATAAATCGACCAAATAAATGTGCTCTACATCACATGGAGTGAGGTAATGTTAATCGGGTCACAGGACGCAAGGTACGTATCGCAAGCGTCCTTGATATTCGCCAGCGCCACAAAGACCGCCGTGTAGGCCCCCCCAGGCTCAACAGATTGGCGGCCGCCTGGTCCCAGGGAATGGGTAGTAGTAGTGGTCCCCTAAATCGCAATCACCTTCTTTGCCTGCCACTGCGCCGTAATAATATCATGCATACCGCCCACAATGCCGACCTGCATTTTATCGGTAAGATCAAAGTACTTGAGACAGGTATTGCAGATAATCAGGTGGACCCCCTTGGTCTCCAGTGACTTCAAAACATCCAGGACCGGCGAACCCTCGACCACCAGCTTGACGCCATCGGTATAAAAGCAGATGATTCCCGGCAGCAGGTCATTATCGTCGAGCATGGTCAGGTAGGTGGTAATGAGTTTCTGCTGCAGCGTATCATCGGCATGGCCCATGCCGTTGCGGGTGATCAGGATAGCGGTGGAGTATTGTTTGGATGCTGCGCTCATGCTGACGAACCTCTGCAATCCAGGACAACGGTTCGCGTCAGCTGGTAGGGTCCGCCGCTGGGGTCGTCGCGGTAGACCTCCACGCAGACGTTATCATCCCCAACCAGAACCCTCAGGAAAGTGCTCCGCGCCCCTTTGTCTCCCAGGCCGCGGGAGTGTCCCGCGTCGATCTGCCACAACCCGTTAATGAGTGCGGCGGAGTAATCGTGGGTATGGCCGCAGAAGAAGGCCGTTACATTATGCTCCACCAGGAGTACGTGGAAGCGGTGGTTGTTTTCGGGATAGGCGTTCAGGCAGTCACCCTGGTGGCGATGGCGGCTGTTATCGGCGTCCGGGATCGATACAATAGGTTCATGGCCGAAGACAAAGGTAAGCGGTTTGGTGTTGGCTTTAAAGTCGGCCTTGAGCCACTGGTAGAGCGGGTCGGTGACATCGCCGTCAGTGCCGGTGTCCGAGTTCCCGTCATAATATTGATTAATCACAACAAAATGGGTATTCTGAAAATCGAAGGAGTAGGTTGTCTCTTCACCGTTCGTTGGCCCTCTCCGCACCAGGTGAGGTATAGCCCCGCGCCCCCAGTCCCTGAGCCAGGCCATATCAGCCTTGGTCTCCGCTTCATGGTTGCCTATCACGGGGTACCACAGATAATCCCGGCCCAGCACCCTGTCGATGGTATTGCGGACATTCCAAGGCGGATCGATATCACCGGGACTGACCATGAACGCCCCTTTACCGACATCGCGAATGGCCTCACACGTGCCCTGAAAATACTGGGACGAAGCATAGTCCGGTCCCGCGTACTCGCGCATATCGGCGGTGACGATGAAAGTAAAGTTATCATCATTGGCTGGGGCAATTGCATATCCGGCCAGGACGCCCGCCGCCAACAGCAGTGGCATAAGCCACAGCCACCAGCGATTAACCCGGAAGAATGGTCTGCTCATTTACTATTTCCTTTGTTTGTAGTACGTTGTAGTACGGCTGTAATACGTTCGGATATCATGGGCGGCGGTCCGAATCGATAAGGATGGCCCGGGCGGGAGCGCCGTCGGCACCCTCGATCTTGAGCGGCAGCACTACCAGCAGGTAATCCCGCGGCTCCACACCGGAGAGGTCCAGCCCCTCAACAAGTAAGATCTCGGCCCTGAGCAGGCGGTGGTGCACCGGCGCATTTTCGACGTGGTAGCCCTCGACGGACAGGTAATCCACACCGATGGTCCGGATGCCGTGTTCAACCAGGTACTCCGCGGCGCTCTCGTCGAGGTAGACGAAATCCTTGTCAAAAGGCTCCAGCGCTTCGAGCCGGCCGGAGTTGGTGGTCTTAAGCAGGACCGCCTGGATGCCGTCGAGCTGGCCTTCCAGCTCGACGCGGCCGATGGCCGATTCTACGTGAGTGAGGTCCAGCACCCTGGCCTTGATGACGAGCTGGCTCAGGGAGATGGCTTCGATGGTGCGGTCGCCTTCGCCGAAGTGCCAGGGGGCGTCCACGTGGGTGCCCGTGTGGAGGCTCATGGTAGCGCGGGATAGGTTGCAGTGGTCGCCCGCCGCCATCCGCTGGGTTGGCTCCAGCCGCCAGTACTCCTCCCCCGGCCAGCAGGCCAGGCCCTGCCGCAGGGTGACGCTGATATCAATGATCCTGTCGGATGAAAAAGTCTCCGGCGGTAGAATCATGGCAATGAACTCCTGAAATTTTACATGAGTTGCTGGTGAAAAGCGGCAAGTCCCTGGCGGATATTCCCGGCCGGGGGCAGCTTGCCGCCAACTCCGAGCCGTTTGTAATGGCTGGAGTTTATCGCGGTTGCTCCGCTCGGAAAAGGATTAACTTTACGAGGGTTAATAGAAAGGGAATTTCCCCGGCGCACCGGTGGAACCAGATCCGGAAGTGTGGGAATGAGCGTCGATGACCTGAGGCAGGCCGACGGCACCAGCGGCTACTCCGACCAGCTCCTGCACGGGGTGAACGGCCTGGATGAGATCAGGCGTTCGGTGGAGTTCATCAAGGAAATGCGCGCCCGGTACTACGGCTGAGCGGGGGGTCCGCTCACCCCCTCACGTCAGCACGTCCTATCGCCGGGAGGGTAGGAAGGCTTGGGTCATATGCAATAGGTTTATGATCTCACTTTAATACACGTAATTGTATCAGGGCAGAGGTTCGATCGTTTCTACCGGCTCCAGGTTCTTCGCCTTATCCCATGCTGCTTGCAATTCCTGTTGATGCAAGGATGCCCATTCGGTCATCAGGCCCATAGCCCGCGGCGGGAGATTACCTGCTATCACTGCCAGAGTTTCGATGTGAACCAGTGCATGGTCTTCTCCGTATTCAGCGTGGAAATGCGGTGGGTGATGGTCATCGAAGTACATCTTGATGACGATGCCGTAGAAACGGCTGATTTCAGGCATTTACTTCGGCTGCTTTCAATTTCGGAAATACTTCTTCAGGTGTTTTTCCTGTGATCTGGAGGTAGAGCGCATCCGGACAGAGCTCGATGTCGTCATTCCAGGCGATTGCTCCACTCGCGCCGATATGTACCTTCTCGAAGACTTGATAATCGTCCCAGGCAGCAAATACACCACGACCGGCCAGATGTGAAAGATTCACCTCACCTTCGACATCGTCGACGTAGCGGAGCCACAACCTGTAATCCGGTAAAGCTTTTACTTCTACTGGCTTGAACACTGGTTTTGGTTCCTTATATTAAAGTCCGATTTTTCACCCTAGTTACTTAAACCACCGCAACGTCAATCTACAGTCGACGAGCGAGAGAAACAAGGACTACAGCAAGAGTATCCCACGTCCTTCCCTCTCACATCAGCACGTCCTTGGGCTGAAACAGCTGGCTGTTAGATGGCGTAATCTTGGTGACTCTTACGCAAGTTCGAGGAACGCCCCTACTTCATCTCTGTTAAAATCGAGGATAGTGCTATTGTGCCGCCTGAGAATCCCCTCGATATCGCGCGTCGAGCAGTTACCCTTACGGATCCAAACTACTTTCGGTGGGTGGCCCAGCACAAAACTTCGCTGGTGGAAGTCGGCATCCTTGGAAATGATCACCAGATCATGGTCCCGGGCATAGACCCATACAGACTCGTCATCGGCACGCTCCAACCCCACATCGCGAACGTTAATCGAGTCCAGATAGAGATTAGCGAGTGCGGATACCAGGCGTGGTGATAGATTCTCGTCGATGAGAAGTTTCACGCGGGCGGCACGGAGACCAGTTTCCGCTCCCGGTCAGCGGCAAAGGCCAGGCAGGCGCGGATGTCCTCGCGCATGAGGTCAGGGAAATCGCGAAGGATCTCGTCTTCGGACATGCCGGAGGCGAGATACTCCAGCACCTCGTAGACCGTAATGCGGAGACCGCGAATGCAAGGCTTCCCGCCTCGCTTGCCCGCCTCGATGGTAATCCGATCATTGTAATTCATACTTTAAGGTACGGATGAATAGCGCGAAGGTCAATCGCCGGGTTCCGAGCATCTCTGCGTCATCTATTTATATACTCACATCGAATAGCCAAGTTCTCCCCTCACGTCAGCACGTCCTTGCGCCATATTTTGCAGGAATATTAGCGCCATTGGGCTATTTGCTTTGTTTTGCCAGAACGTCTTCAATTTGTGGAAGAAGATCGGGAAGTTCTTCTCTGGTTATCGTCCATACAATCTCGTACTGAATGCCAAAGTAGTGATGGATCATTTTGTCCCTTACGCCCGCCAGAGACTTCCAGGGCATGTAGACATACGTCCTTTTTATACGTGTAGATAGATTTTTCGTAGCTTCACCTATGACCTCAAGATTACGAACAACCGCATCCTGCGTTCTGGTATCATTCATAAATTGCTCGTCGGTCATCTCTTCGGTATAAGACACAACTCTCTGGATAGCCTCGCAGATATCGTTGAGGTAGTCTTGATCTCACCGCTTAGACATAGGCAAGCGTTCTCTGAATGTTGGTCGCAATATGTTTATATCTGGGATTTTCCATGTTCCTGTCCAGGGTATCAAAGGTGGTCAGATCTACTTTCCTGCCCAGAAGGTCTTCCAGGTCGTATGCCAGTCCGATAAACGCCAGTCCCAGCGGTTTCACGAGCTGGATGAGCAGGTCCACGTCGCTTTTCGTCGTTGGTGAGCCCTCGGCAAACGAACCGTAGACGGCAATCTTTTCCACCCCGTATTGTTCCCGCAAGCGTGGGAGCTCTTTTCTTAAGATTTGCAAAACTGTTTCTCTATTTAGAGCCTTTTTCATGTTCACCACCATATCCAGAGTTTAATACGTTAGGAGTCTAATCCTACCTGTAGCCAAATGGTTCGTGCGCTGGGCGAGATCGTCACCGCTTAAACCTCGCGGCAGCCTCATACAGGTATGATTTCTTCCTTTACGAAGTGGAGGCGAATTATCTCTGGGTGATCCTGGTCACCGAAGTGACACTCAACGGCATCCTTAACCATTGTGCGAAGATCCTCGAGCGTATCGGCCTCCGTGTAGATGGAATGAGTTACAGCCTTGGCCTCATAGCCGCCTTCTGGTGACTCGTTGACAAGGAAAATGATCTCGCTGTCCATGTTTAACACTTCCTTAAGCTCTATTATAAAACTACGCCCGGTTTGAGCCGGGAAACAACAATTTAACCCGATTAGTACCTGCAACCATCGCCTGTCACTCCGTTGATAGAAAATAATGTGATGGAATGGAGAGTCCAACCCCTCACGTCAGCACGTCCTTGCGCTTGAACAGCACAAACGCAACCGCCACAAAGACCGCCGAGTAGGCTCCCAGATGGATCAGACTGTCCAGCACCTGGTCCCAGGGGATGGGATCACGGAAGGCGTACTGCCACAGGACGAAG
>CAZQOY010000007.1:0-29655 GCA_964595095.1 uncultured bacterium
CATTTACCATCAGTCTGCCTTCAGAAACCTACATTAAAGAAGCTGACTATTTTGGCAATATCTCTGGACGTGAAACAGATAAGTTCGCAGATACTGGACTGACAGCAGTTAAAAGTAACCTGGTTGATGCACCCTATGTTAAAGAATTTCTATTTATCTTGGAATGCAAGGTTATTCAAATCCATGAAATAGGTCTTCATACTCAGTTTATCGGGGAGATACTGGACATCAAGGCTGATGAATCCGTGCTTAGCGGGAATGATCGGCCCAATATTGAGCTGATCAAACCCTTTCTTTATGCACCTGATCAAGGGGAATACTACAGTATTGGCAAACGACTTGGGAGGGCTTATTCAATAGGAGACGTTTATAAGAAAACTTAAAAGCCCGGTGTCATGATCTATAGCGCCGACCAGGTTATCCCTGACGTTGCCAGATAACGCTCAACATCTTGTGATGCGGAGAATAGGGGTAGGCATAGCATCGCTCGTCCATCGAGATGCTTTTGTCCCGCCATAAGTCCCGCCAACGGCGGGGCAGACCCTGGGCGTACACACCCTGCGGGGAGCCATGCGGGGTTGCTGCTGAAGTAGGGGGAACCGATAATTCACTGGCGTGCAAAGAGATATTAAAAGCTGAGAATGCGCACGTACTGCGACGCGCTTGCCGCCGAACCTGCTATCCCCAGCACCACTTCCCCGTTCTCATCCCTCAGGTTCGATACTTGCTCATCCCGCATGGGAAGTTGAGAGTAGACGTAGGCGCCGTACGCTCTGCTGGGCACTGATACCGTCCACCGGTACAGGCCAGGCAAGTACAGGCTGAGGATTTCCCGTCCTATCCAGGAGCCATCATCTACCTTACTTCAATAGGGCTTGCCTGAACAATATTTGATGGGCAGCACCCCTAGTCTCAGCCCAGTACCACCAGGTCCTCATTAAGTTGGCTGATATTGGCGAGGGTCACAGGGGCGGTGTGCACGAAGGGATGGTCCACCACCCATTTCAGGGCAGAGGTATACGTGGCCTCCGGCTCCCCCTCAAAGGCATAGGGACCGCCCGAGCAGGTTTTCATGGCCACGATCCCCATGCCCCCTTCAGCCGCCAGCAGCAGCTCTTTCTCCAGGGCCGCCTGATCCCATGCACCGGTTAGGCTACCGCCGAAATGTTGGAAAGCCCCTTTATGGTTGTAGGGTACCATGACCACATCATAGAACCGGTTCCGGTTGGCCGTCCGGAGCAGTTCCAGCTGGCTGGAATGGGAAGCGAATCCACCGGCCCGGATCTTTCCCTGCTCCCGGGCCCGTTGGAAAAACGCCAGCACCGCTTCGTGCTGGATGAGAGTTACGGATTTGGCATCGTGCAATAGCAGCACATCGATATAGTCGGTCTGGAGGGCCTTCAGGCTGGCGGCCAGGGACGCTTCCATGGCTGCCGTGATCTGTTTACCGCCATCCTTTTCCCCCAGCAGCTGACTGATCATCTTACTGATCCTGGATTGGATGATCACCTCGCCACGCTGCCCTTTAATGGCCTGCCCTACCATCTCTTCATGCCGGCCATTGCCATAGTCGCGCGCGGTATCCAGAAAGTTGGTCCCCAGGTCCAGGGCTCGCCGGACCATGACCATTTCCATAAGCAAGGATGCACCGAATCCAATTGGACCTACCTTTAGGCCGGTGCGGCCCAACACCCGATAACCGGCGCCCGGGCTTTCGGTCTCGGCCATATTCATAGCGCCAAACAAAATTCCCGGCGCTAGGCCCAGTCCTGCTAAGCCTGACAATTGGGCTTTCAGAAAAGTTTTCCTGGAGATGTAATGGTGGTGAGCAGGTGTCATGTGCGCTACCTCCTATAGTCACGGTTGATGTCCTGCGACGATGAATCTTTTAAGAATGTCATAAGAAAATTTGGACAATGCTATCCAATTCAGTCTGGAAAACAAACTCCGCATTGACTCATAATAAATGTAACCGTAGGGTTTTTCAAAAGACCGCCAGCTCCACAGGAGTCCCTTTGGGACCGGCGGATTGCCTTCCCGACCCGTCGGGATAACCGAAAAATGGAGGATACAAGGTTATCCGAATGGATCCTTTCGGGATAGGATGCATATTTCCCCGCCAAGCGGCGGGGCGGCGGGGCTGTTACTAAAGTAAGAGTCAGAGTAGTCCCGTCGTAAATCCCGCCAACGGCGGGGCAGGATGCGGGGGTGCTGCTGAAGTAGGTGGGCTCCCCCGGATACGGTTTCAACCATTTTTTTTCTGTTCATTAAAAGCTGCTTATCGAGATGGAAAGAGACCGGCATACCCTTTCGTTCATTTCGAACACCCGCATGCGCGGGCAGTTTGACATTTTCATAACCCTGGTTCAGTTATTTTTGGTCCACTTTGCTCTGACGGGGAACACTTGGAATCGCAAGATGCGTCTCTTAATTTTTAGAATAATTAACCTACATTACTTTGACGACGCACATCATATAGAAATCAAGCCTGGGACGTTAATATGAAAGAAACCATCCGTTTTACACTCAACGATAAACCTATGGAGATGACATTGGACAGGGAGCGAAGGCTTATATGGGTTTTACGCACCGATATCGGCCTTACGGGAACGAAGTTCGGCTGCGGAAGGGGCCTCTGCGGGTCCTGTACCGTTCTTGTGAATGAGCAGCCGCTCCGTTCGGCATCTATATAGCCCGGCTGGTAATCCCGCCAGCCGGCGGGGGTGGATGGTGGATATTGGATATTGGATATTGGATACTAGATGCTCGATACTCGATGCTGGATGCTGGATGAAGATGAGAGCCCCGGATTTTCGGGTCTTTATAGTGGCTCTCCCGTCGGTGAATGACATCTTGGGGCAGGGAAATGGGGCAAGCCACCGCCTTTGGCGGGGTACAAATTTGACCCATAGTGACCTATCCTGACCAATGAACGGGCTATGTACGCCCAGAAAACGAAAGACACTTCAGATAAGGCGGGAATATGACCTTGGATGTGAAAAATGCCATTTTTATTTTCATCCTTAGTAATCCTTAATTACCTTGACGACTCACATAGTGATTTGAGTAAATGGTGCATAATGAAGATTAGACTGGAATGTGGGATAATCTTTTAATTTGTGCCAACTGCTTCAAGTAACAACTAGCGCAACAGAGCTTTACTGTAACTGAAGTTATTTTCTGTATATTACAGCAGCCTTTGACATAATCGGGCAAGGTTATGACCTATAATAAGCCCATAGTATAGGATCGCATATAATATGGGATAATACAAAGCAGATATTATAAATAGTTAGCGCAATTAATCATTGCATTTATCCACGTCACTCAGTATATTATCCCATCATAGATGCTACCTGTAAATGATGGTTATATTGGCAGTGGGATAAAATAGAAGTACGGTAATGGCGACTCAAATCAATAGGAATCTCAAGGCGATAGGGGATAAGGTTGTCTCATCAGGGCGCGTTGAACAACTCGCCAAGGTGATGACGAGCGTCAAATCCAGACTCGAAAAGAAATTAGGGCAGAATCTTCGCCTTGCTGAAAAGCACCAGCTTAAGGCTAAGGCACTTGAGAGCGAGTTGAGAACCTTGCGATCCGACATTGATGTAGCATTCGGCACCAAGGAAATCAATGTGTCCCTGTTGCATAAGCGGGCTGGAGGGGCGTCATACATCAAAGGGCGGTGCTGGTGGCACGGAAAGCAGAGAGAGGTCCAGATTGGGAGCATCCCGTCCTTACTGGATCGGATCAATAACATGATCAGGCAAGGAGAGCGTTGTGATCTGAAGATAGTGGAAAATGGCGACTTAAGCTGGGACGATCTTAAGAGCAACGAGGCACTGATCAAGGCTGTCAAGAATATCGGGAGAGCAAGGTTAAGGAAATACATCATTAATAAGCTCCTGTCCGAGCACCTGAACCTGGACGGTAATGATGAAGTTCCTGGCTCAATCAACGATGAGCATGATTCCGGTCATGGTGTCTCTTCGCATCAGGATGCTATAGAAGCATATACAGACGACTGGTACGTGCAGTGGCGGAGGGAAAATCTTTAGATCAGGGATTTATTGATGACCGTCGCTACCCAACACGACATTCTAGAATCGGAGAATAAGTATTTAAAACAAGTTATCTCCACACTGCGGCATGAGTTGGAAGAAGCCAAAGTGGAAGAAGAGACGCGCATTCAGCAGGCCGTGGCAGCCGTGAGTGATGAAAAAAAGCAATTGCAGGCAACGGTAGTCTCCTTACGTGACGAGCTGGAGCGGGCAAATACTGGATATGCCGATGAGATCCAGCGGGCAGTCGCTGAGGCGCATCGTGAAAATAAACAGCTGAAATCTACCGTGAGTTCGCTAAGAGAGGAACTGGAGCGAAGCAAAGCGGTTATTGAGGAGCAGATAGGTAGGGCTGTCGCCGGGGCAAGCGAAGAGAACAGACAACTGAAGTCTACTGTTCAAGCATTGCGAGGAAAGTTGGAGCGAGGCCAGGTCGGAGTGGAGGAGCGCATCCAAGGGGCTGTGAGGGAGGCAAACGATGAAAATGAACAGTTGAAATCAGCCGTCTTTTTCTTACGGAAAACCATAGAGCAGTCAGACGCGATCCGCGAAGAGCAGATTCAGGGTGCTGTGGCCAGAGTGAACGATGATAATCAACAGTTGAGGATGACCATACAGTCCATGAGGGACAGGCTGGAGACTGAAAGGGCGAAACATGAAGAGGATCTGCAGAAGTTACGGGCGTCCAAAGAATCTGAGCATGGGTACTTGCACAACACAATCGCCGCACTAAGGGTAAAGCTGGAGGAATATCATGACAACCGCACCTGACACCAGAGCAAGCCTGCAGGCAGGAAAAATAAGCGCCAGGGTTTCTCAGCTTTTACTCAAAGTGAATAACGATATGGCGGTGACGGACTCCCTGGATACCGCACTGGAAACGCTGGTCAACATTGCTGCAAACACGATTGGAGCCGAGCGAGGCACTATTTTCCTTAATGATGACAAGACAGGCGAACTGTATTCCCGTGTCGCACAAGGCCGTCTCATGCGGGAGATAAGGATCATGAACAACAAAGGGATCGCCGGATGGGTCTTCACCCACGAAGAGGGGGCGATCGTGCATGATGCTTACAAGGACAAACGCTTCTATAAAAATGTGGATATGAGGACTGGCTTTCGGACGAAAAGCATTTTGTGCGCCCCTTTCAGAAACGCTTCAGGGAAGATAATCGGCGTCTCCCAGTTGCTGAATAAGCTATCCGGGCAGTTCACCGAACAGGACCTGGAACTACTCATGATGATTACCCGGCAAGCAGCGATCGCCATACAGAACCACCTCGTCCTCGAAGACGTGGAAGAGTTTCGGAAACAGGAACTGGACTTTCTGGAGGTGGTTTCCCAGATTTCCTCCGAATTGGAACTTGAGCCGCTTCTCCAGAAAATTATATCCACCGTGACCCAAATGCTCGATGCGGAGCGCTCATCATTGTTTATCAATGACGAGAAGACCAATGAACTCTACACCATCGTGGGTGAGGGGCTCGGCAAGAATGAGATCCGTTTTCCCAATCATCTGGGGATAGCCGGACACGTTTTCCAGACGGGGGAAGTATTGAACATTCCGCACGCCTACGCAGACCTCCGCTTCAATCCCTCTTTTGATAAACAAACCGGCTTTTTCACCCGTTCCATGCTATGTATACCCGTGACCAACAAGGCGGGCAAGACGATTGGCGTAAGCCAGGTACTGAACAAGCGCGGTGGACCCTTTACTAATGAGGATGAGGCCCGGCTGAGTGCCTTCACCTCTCAAATATCCATCGGTATCGAGAACGCCACCCTATTCAAGAACGTCCAGAAGCTCATGAATTATACCGAGAGCATGCTACATAGCATGACCAATGGGGTGATCACCATTAATGAAGACGATCTTATTACAACCTGCAATCCCGCAGGCCTGCGGATCATGCGGATTGAGTCTGAAGAGGATGTGTTGCAACAGGACGTAAAGACATTTTTCGCAGGCGACAACGAATGGATCCTGAATAAGCTGGAAGGTGTTGAAGAGGTCGAGGTAATGATGGATGCCGAATTGGTGTTCGGCGGCGAAACCATTTCCGCCAACATCACGATTCTGCCACTGCTGGATGAAGAAGATAAAGTTCTGGGCACCATGCTGATGATAGAAGACATCAGCAGCGAGAAACGGATGAAGTCCACCATGTCCAGGTATATGGATGCAGACCTTGCAGACCAACTATTAGAGAGCGAGGACGATGCGCTGGGTGGAAAGCAGAGTGTAAGTACAGTCCTCTTCTCGGATATAAGGAGTTTCACCACACTCACAGAAGAATTGGGGCCACAAGGGACGGTCACGCTCCTCAATGAATACTTCACCATTATGGTAGATATCATCCAGGGTGAAGGGGGAATGCTGGACAAATTCATTGGTGATGCCATGATGGTCATTTTCGGGACGCCGGTTGCCCATGATGATGACCCGGACCGGGCGGTACGGGCAGCGATAAAGATGATGACCGAACTGAATGAATTCAACAAGCTCCGGAAACAACAGGGAATGATGGCCATCGACCACGGCCTCGGGCTGAATACGGATGAGATCGTCTCCGGGAACATCGGATCGCCAAAGCGGATGGATTACACGGTAATTGGCGACGGAGTCAACCTGGCAGCCCGGCTGGAAAGCGCCTGCAAGAAATATGGCGCCCATATCCTGCTGAGCGATTATACCTTTAATAGTCTCAAAGCAACCTATCGGACGCGTCAGGTGGATAGGGTGATTGTCAAGGGGAAGACCGAGCCTGTTGGTGTATATGAGGTTGTCGATTATCATGACAAATCCACCTTCCCGAATATGATCGAGGTGCTGGGGCATTTTAACAACGGCATTGAGTACTACAATGAAGGCCGATGGGATGACGCGATCAAACTGTTCAAGGAGGCATTAACGGGGAATCCCGATGATAAGTGCTCGCAAATGTATATCGAGCGTTGTGAACATTTAATTGCCAACCCACCCGAAGGGGAGTGGGACGGCGTTTGGGTCTTTACGAGCAAGTAATACCGGCAAAGGAGGTTATCATAGGCGACGCCAGAACACATCTGGAAAAATCCATTGAGCTGAACCCCGACTACAGCGATGCCCACTTCCATCTGGCCCTTCTGCTTAAGGACCAGGGCGAATTGAAGAAGGCCCGGAAGCACCTCCAGAAGGCTGTGGAGCTTGATGAAAATCACGTCGAGGGACATTACCATTTGGCTCTCCTTTTCCATGAGGAGCAGGACTATGAGAAGGCCCGAACCTATTACCTTCGCACCATCGAACTGGATCCACACCATGCCGATGCCCACTATCATTTTGCCTTGTTTCTCGAGGAACAGGAAGAATATATCGAGGCAAAAAACCTGCTGCAGAAAGCTACCGATATTGATCACAACCATACCCAGGCCTATTACCACCTGGCCCGGTTGCTCACTGATCCCGATGACTACGACCTGGCCAAACAGAACTATCAGATAGCTGTGGATATTGATCCGGATTTCGCTGAGCCCCACTACTATCTGGGGAAATTGCTGGCCGGTGGCAGGCGGATCAATGAAGACGGCACTCAAGTCATTGAGCCCGAATATGAATCGGCCCTGGAGCATTTCAGTAAATCTATCGAGATCAACCAGGAAAACCATAAAGCACACTTCAACATGGCAAAAATTCTGGCCGAAGAGCAGGAGTACGCCTCCGCTGAAGAACACTTTCAAAGGGCGATCGAAATTCATCCCGACTATGCGAAGGCCCATTATCATCTTGCGCTCCTGCTGATTGAACTTGGCAGGCCGGTACCTGAGCAGCCGAAACCTGCCGGGAAAGCCCCACCATCATAGGACCGACGAGATCGTACTATTGAGTTCGCCAGATCTGGCGCAATATCATCTTGAAAGGGCCATCGCGCTCGACCCCGACTACGCTGCGCCCCTGTATCACCTTGCGCTCTATCTGAAGAAGCACGACCGGGTGCAAGAGTCACTGCGATATTTGAGACAAGCCGTGGAGGTCGCGGCAAGGGTTGGGGAGGCGCTTGCAATGCGCGCGACTGAATGCAGCGCGAATCATCAATTTGATAGCGCAAAACGCTACCTGCTCAAGTCACTGGAAGAAAGAGCCCTCTCGGCACTGGCCAGCTACGAGCTGGGGTTGATTCTATTAGGCGACGGCCAAAGGGGTGAGGCCGAGAAACAGTTCACCCAGGCCGTGGAATCGGACCCGACTCACGCCGACGCATATTATCAGCTGGGACGTATAGCATTAGATAAGGGGCGAGAAAAGGGGGCGCGAGCTCTGTTCGAGAAGGCGGTAGAAATGGATTTCACTCAGGCCCCCGCCCACCTCGAATTGGCTTATCTTATCCCGCCTGACGATGACCAGGAGACCGCCAGGAACCACTATCTCATCGCGTTGGATATTGACGCAAGCCTCAAGTGTACGGAGTTGGAGAAAAGGTTCGGGTGAGGTGATCTGGATGCTGGATACTGGATGGAATCCCGCCAACGGCGGGGTTGGATATTGGATGGAATCCCGCCAGCCCCGCTTCCTGCGGGACCAGTCCCGCCAAGCGGCGGCGCGGCGGGGCTGGATGAAGATGAGAGCCCCGGATTTTCGGGTCTTTATAGTGGCTCTCCCGTCGGTGAATTACACTTTAAGGCAGGGAAATGGGGCAGTAATTTGACTAAGGGTGACAAATATTGACCAGTTTCCTCGATAATATCCCCACCTGTGCAATAGAATGTAGTCTCCTGAGATTATCCCAAATAAGCTTGCTGCTTTACAATATGCAACGTACTATGCGCTGGTAGTCTGCCCTCGAAGACTCCAGAGTTTATTGATAGATCACGGTGCCGCTGAGGCACTGGTCATCGTCTCGCCAATTGATCAAGCTTCGCATCTGTAATCATATCGACCTGACGAGTGCCTGAGGGTACTGGTATTCATTTCTCCCAATATAGAGAAGAATAGGGGGATGACAAACCTTTTACAATCTTTTGACATTTCCATGACAACTCACTCTTTTAGATATAGGAAATTGTCGATGAGCGCTAGAAAAGAAAGCGCTCCACTGGCTCAAATTAAGTTGCTATCTGTAACCTTTTAAAGAATACAGGAGGCAGTCAAAATGAAAGGTCTGTCAAAATTACTGGGCAGTAGGAGTGAGAGAAAAGCCACGTTTGCCTTTTTAGCGATAGCCGCTATCTCACTGGTTATAGCATTCATCATTGGTATAAGTGATAATCCTCCAGGTATAGCGTTATTTTATATAGCGGTCTCTGCTCTGATACTTGCATTTGTATACCGCTGGCGAGAAGTCAAGAAGTTCTTAATTCTATTGATAGCTTCGGTTATTGGCTTTCCCATTTTCGCGGTATTACATAATTTATTTTACGCCCTTGCCGAGTTGTCGTCGAACATTTCAGTGCTATATCAACTACTTGGATTTTTTCACGCGTTATTCTTTATTATTGCTCTTATTGTCTGTCCACCAGGAATCTTGATTGGAGTAATTGGCAGCACAGTAATATATTTTAAAAGAAAAAGATCAAGGGAATCCTGATTAAATGAGGATTAATCCTTAAGATAGTAAATTATTGAAGTACGGAATTGGCCCAAATGCCAAGGGCTGGTCACGGTGTGTGTAATTGGAGGAAACGATGAAAGTTAAAACCACTCTGTTAATAATTGTGAGTATTTCAACCTTACTGGCGCCTCCTTTGTCGGGTCAGCTTGTGACCGAAACTTCCACCGAGATAATAATTGAGGAACCCACCGTTATCCAAGGTGTTTCTTGCCAAGAATTCGCAGATATCTACGGAAATGGTATGCTGGAATCCTGCCAGTTATCACGTGTAGATACTGTTTCCGGTCAACAGTTACCCTCAGAAACGGTAGTGCACTTCAGGGAAGATGGCACCATGGACTGGTGTTTTCTGCCTCGGAATACGGTAATCCAGGGAATATTGTGTAGAGGAGATAGACATAGCGGATGGCAAACGGCTTTCCATTCCAATGGTCAATTGTCATTAGCGTGGCTTCCCGAGGATCAGTTGATTCAAGGTGTGCCCTGCAAGACTGCGACATTCTTCACGGAAGCCTTCGGCGGCGGTGCGGGAGTCCATTTTCACTCTAACGGAAGGCTGGCGCGCTGCAAATTGGCGGAGGACTTTATTGTTGAAGGGATAGCTTTTAAAAAGGGCGATCAACTGCGGTTCACCGAAGAGGGTCAACTCGATCATGATCCAACAAAATGACTCATCTTCCAAAGTTGACCCAGGTTTTAAGTCTGTATTTAGGCCTGTCCCCTCCGGCATCTACATCGCCCGGCTACACTGTCGTTACGCCGGACAAGCCCGGCTGGTGACACGGGAGTACACCAAGTCCATCAAGATGGTGCTGCTGAAGTAGGGGCTGCTGATCAAGCGGAGAACGCTTCAGATGAGGCGTAGGCAAAACCTTGGAATAATAATAAGTCTCTCTTAGTATTTAGCCTCGGTGGTCCACATTCCTTTGACGACGTACATTTTGGCCTATGCCAGCCGTGACTAATGCTGCTCCTGGATCTGCTTCGGCCTTTTCATTGCGTTGGAGGAAAAATGACGCTGATGTCGTATCGCGACACCGGCATCGGCATCTCCGATTTCTCACCTTTGACCAACTTCCAAATGATCTCGTTCAGCTCGTGCATTGGCGCACGGTCAAATTCGGTGAGGTCCATCTCCAGGGATTGTTGTGCGCCATAGGCCGTGAGGGTGTTTTTTGCGGTGAGGTCGACGATAGCCGGCAATGCTTTATAGGGTGTCAGATTCAACTCAGTCCTCATGGCATTATACAGCGGTGTGGCCGCAGCATCGAACTGGCTCAGCGGCGGCAGGCCGAGCAACAGCTCAATAGTCCTCAGGATGCTACTTGTCGTATAGTGCGTGTGATCGATAATTCCCCGTTTGGCATAGGGGCTGATACACAACAGGATTGACCGATGGCAGTCAACATGGTCTGGGCCATTTTGGGCGTCATCTTCGGTGACAAAGATGGCTGTTTCTTTCCAGTATTTGCTGTGTGTTACTCGCTCGACGATCATCCCAAGCCCTAGGTCATTGGCTCCCACGAAGGCTTGAACTGTGGGTTCGCCTGGACTGCCACCGCGGGTGTGGTCAAGAGGCAGACACACTATACTGAAGTTCGGTAAGCGCTTTTGGGGATCAGGACTGTCATAATTGCGCTCGTACTCATCGAACTCCTTGATAAACTCCTCGGCGTTCTCTACATCCATTCTGGGCCCGGCGTGCCAACCCTTATAATTGGGGGCAACGTGTCCCTGTAGAGAGGGATGAGTGGGTTTTTCGCCGTAGCTTCGATAGGTTAGGCCTGCTTCGCGGCAAAGATCCCAAATATAGCCCGAATGTGGTTCCATCGCCTCAACATCCCTGATCATGACGGTGCTCTTGCCGTAATCGGCTGGCCAATTCTTTTCGTTATAGTCAGTAGCATAGGCAGCATCCGACCACGCATGGCCATCGACGCTAACTTCAGCGTCGACATAGTAGTTGTCAAACAGCACAAACTTATCAGCCAGAGCGTGGTGGTTTGGTGTAATGTCACGACCGAAGATCGCGATACGTGGGTCACCGTTTCCTTTTACCATATCGCCAAGAATCTGATCGTAGGTACGGTTCTCTTTTAGAATATAGATCACATGCTTGATGGGCGAATCCTGGCCAACAGCGCTTGGAATAATCGACGGGGTTTTGGGTGGTTTGGCTTCAGTCAACAGGTCTTCGTGATAGGGTGTGTTGCGATAGGCCTGCAGGGTAAGCGCCTTAAGTTCGGCACCCGAAGAGGGAATCCGGAATACATGTACAGCACCTTTCATCAACGTCTTAGTTGTACCGGCCACTCCTTCATCGGGAGGCACACGACCACCGCCACTTGGGCCAACATGTGGTCCGCGAAGGTTCGACGAAGAAGCTGTCCCTTTTCCCGATCCGACAATCAAATTCTGCCTATCCGGCGATATGGCGATCGCACAGGGATAGGCGGCCGTCGGGATAAAACCCAGTACGCGATTTTCGCTGCCAGGGGTGATATCCACAACGCACAGGTTGTTATTATCGGCGTTTGCGATATAGAGGGTATTCTTATCGTTATCGAGCAAAACGAAATTCGGTGTCGAGCCTTCAGGATCCTTCTCCCACATCGAGGTTATAATCGTGCCTATCCTCTCATCAGTTTTGGTATCGATAATCACCACGGAATTGTCATTGGAGCAGGCGATAAAAAGTCGTCCGTTCTGGTCCAGCGCCATGTGGTTTGGATTGTCGCCAACTTTTATACTCTGCCGGACGGTATTGCTTTCCGTGTCGATCAGACTCACCAAATCACTGGACCAGTTGGATACGTAAAGTGTCTTGGCGTCGGCGCTGAGTACGAGAGCACAGGGGGTTTCACCCGTTTTGATCCGTGCCTCGATTGCTGCCGTCCGTGTATTAAAGACCACAATCTGACTGGTGGAGATGTCGGCGGCGTAGAGAATATCCCGCGTTGGATGATGAAGCAAGCCCGTCCAAAAGATTTGATTCCCTTCGATGGTTTCCTTAAAGACCAGGTTCTCCCTGGGCGTGAGCTTAGGCTCACCGTTGGGATCGTAATTAAAGACGTGTAGGGGCACAGAACCGCCATCACTGTCATTGCCGGCCGAAACGTAAAGGATCTTGCCGTCGGGAGACCAGGTCATGCCCATCCACGAAGATTCCAAGGGTACCCGTTCGATAACTTTGGCCGGCTCAATCTCAAAGAGTGTCAGCGCATGCTCGTTATAGCCGCTGTTGATGGCGACCATGTATTTTAGATCTGGTGTAGGGACAATGTTCAACACCATGTCGCCTGTCTCAAAGCCCTTACCAATCGGGCTGATATACCAGCCATTAGGCAGCCGATAGGCCTTTATCCGGGCCTCTTCAACCAGAGAAATCTTACCGGTTCTATCCTTCTCCAGATAGAAAAAGCTTGCACAGGCCACCATCGTCATTAGGGTTGCGCCCATTAAAACTAAGAGAAAAAGTTTGCATTTTATCATGGTGACGTTCCCTCATTTTTGATACCAGTTGTAATGCGAATTTAAGGTTTTCGGTTTTGTTCTCATAGGCTTGTTTGAATGCCTTTGGAGTCATGACCTGCCCCCATTCTTTGGACTACTGTAAAGTTAGGCTTTCAATGCCCCGTTGGTGACACCGGAGTACACCAAGTCCATCAAGATGCATTTGTCCCGCCGTAGGCGGGGGTTCTGCTGAAGTAGGGGCTGCTGATCAAGCGAAGGACGCTTCAGATGAGGCGTCAGATAAACCTTGGAAACGCAAAATGTGTCTCTTAGTTTTTAGCACTAAATGTCCAAAAGGGTCTGAAGACCTACACGCCGTTGCGAGCCAGGATGCGGTATACGCTTGAATCGGAGATACTATTCCCGTGATAACGCTCCAGGTACCACATGATACGCTCAGGGCCTAGTTGGTATAATCGTCTGATCTGAAGAACCTTTTCAATCACGTCCGACTGGATCTGCTTGGGATGGTTATAGGCTACCGGTTTCTTTCGTTTTAGACCAGCGATTCCTTCTTTCTTGTAGGCTTTCTTCCAGAGGTAAAAGGTGGACTTGGGTATTTCAAAATCTCTCAAAGCTGTAGCGTTGCTGTTAACATCACGAGCATATTCCAACACAGCCTTCTTCTTCCTGAACATCAATTCGTCCCGGACCAATCTCTGAACTAGTTTCTCCATCAAACAACCCTCCTTTTTGACTCTTAAATATCAGCAGAAAGAGTCCAGGAGGGTATGAAGTATCATACCTAGTTGTATGGCTTAAAATGCAGTCTGAGAATAAAGTGGAGTTCGTTATCGAATCGGCTGAATAAATATCAATTGCCCGAGTTTGAATGGTTCGGGGAGATATTTTCTAGTTTCAAATTTATGACACGAGTTTTTCGGGCAGTACATCCCATTTAACGCGAATGATTAACGGATGATTTTGCTCAGATTGTAACCGGCTACTATTGTATCTGCTGTCCTAAAAACTTAGTCTTCTAAAATAACTATGGGCAGATTTGTGGGATTGGGGAGTTTGTAAATTGGAATTATGGAGTTTGGACCGGGCTCGGGGAGGAGGTTATCTATAGTATTCCAAATAATTATGTTTTCGGGGGTTTCGGGTTCAAGCATGTGGGATATCATCCGGCCCATTACTTGACCAGTTCTGACAACGTAAGTTCCTTTCGGGAAGTTTATAACCTTATTGACGGTGCTATCTTCAACAGTTACGATTGCAGCCTCAGGATGGTTAAAGACTTCTTTTCGCTCGATATCTTTCAAGACATATGCATCTACGGCTAGGGGAGTATCTTTTTGAAGAACTTCCACGGTTATGTTGTGCATCTTCAGGAGGTCGATGACATTTTTGGCATCGGAGGGTAAAATGTAAGCATAAGGCCTTGGTCTGGTCTTGGTAGCAGCCGGTTTTTTAAGCAGATCAGCGTTAGTTACTTTGGTTATTATCCTCTCGATACTTGGCTCATTGTTGGAGTTAACCTCAGGATTACCCATACCGAACGGGGCGGCTCCCCGGTATTCTTGCTCTACGTCGGTGGCAATAGAGAGAACAATGGTCATCTCCTGCCCTACACCAATAGTTTTACCGAAGTTGCCGGTAATTTCACCATAGCCACCATCGCCGTTTAGAATCAGATTACCGTCCGCTATTTCAGCGTCTCCAAGAAGTTCCAATTCATTGCCCATGGGATCAGTCAGCTCATCAAAAGTCATCTGCACAAGCAGGATACCTCTTCCTGGCTCCTGATTGGCAGGCTTGGTTTGCGCGGTTGCATCCAGAGATGGTACATCACCGAGTTCCAGCTGTGTAAGTTCACGGTTCCAGACACCGACAAAACCGATTTCGCCTTCCCAGAAACCATCAGCCCATTCGGAAATTGCACCGCCGTCACCGAGGTTAATCACAGAGTCAGTCCAGTCTCCTCCAGGAACCATAGAGTTGGCATTTCCTACAGAGCTGGCAATTCCATCTTCTATCGACCATAGTTCGGAGCCGCTGGCGGTTAGTGTAAGAGCAATGAAGTGCATTTCTCCGTCAGCAAGATCAGGACCAGAGTAGTCGTCAGTAAATCGAGCTACATCCCGGTAATCCGCGAGGATCTCATTATCATTTGCTGGCAGTGGTGTCCAGATGGTTATAGCGGTTGGATCACCGTCCTCGATTGGGATTCCCACTCTCTTACTGATCAGATATGATACCTTATTATCTTCAGGAACATATTTCATTTGAACAGGGATGTCCCCTTGCGCCTCTTGACCCATTGCTATGGTTTTTTTGCGGGCCTTTTCGACCACTCCCATAACCTTTTCGGGATTTTCCGCACAATATTCGAGGATGGATTTATAAGCAACGAGTCCGCTTTTAATACGATTTTCCACCCCACCCTGGCCGCTGGGGCATTCAAGGACGATGGAGATATAGTTGCTAATACCGCCGTAACTACGGAATATATTGGGAGAGGGGCTTCCGGCTAGCCATCTTTCTTTATTTCCACTTTTATAATAAAAGGACTTATTACCGACGGCTTCCATATTTTTATCTATCAGCGGAAATATTTCCTCGTCGCAAATTTTAGATAAAGCCGGATCAGAAGCGGCGTTGGTAGGAGCCAAATAACACATATTGTAGGGATGAGATCCGCCGTTGTGGCCTCCGATCTGAATATGAGGGTGCCATTTATGGAGGATATTACTGACATAACTTCGGGTTTCGGGCTCATCAAGTTTGATGTAGTCACGATTAATATTGTTATTATTAGCGTTATTCCGTTTGCCGAGTTCAGTACCGTCGGGATTTAAACAAGGTATCATGATCACTATCAGGTCATCGAGCAATGCGTTCATTTCGGTACCCTTTTCTGCCAGCTCGCGGATCAGAATCAGATTCGATTCTCTGAGGATACGCTCATCACCATGGACACCGGCATCTAAAATGACGATCGGTTTACCGCTGGTCATAGCCTCGAAGGGGTTGGTTACCATGGGTCTGCTGAAAACGGAGTAAACCAACTCGCGACCTTCAACAGATTTACCAAAGGTTGAAAGCCGCATCTCTTGTGAACCGGCATTTATATCTGAGAGGAACTCCATCATCTCCTCATGGGTGCAGTATCTTTCGAAATCACTTTTTTCGCAAGCAGTGAGTATCTTCTGGGCTGTAGGTGTGGGGGTCTTTACAATATTGCTACCACATTGCATTATAAGTAACAATAACACATTGAGAATAATACTCCGCTTCATAAAAACAATACTCCTTTTGTTTGCAGTACAGTAAAAATTAGGATTAAAACCGACTAAAGTTGTGAGACAGATATGTTGTGAGCTGCACTACGGCTTGTACATCAGCGTGGTAAAAGGCCGCTAAGAAGCGAGAATTGATCAAACAGGGAAATGCCTGACAGCTGGCGTCAACCAAACCTTGGAAACCGACTTGGGATTTCCTGGTTTTCAATACTGATATCTTAAAGGCATTGAAGACCCACAGCTGTTACTATTCATCGCCATATATCTTGATTGTTACATTTCCACTAGAATTCACATGGCCTCGATACATGCCATTGGTATTAAAAGGCATAGCTATATTGCCCTTGGCATCGATGGCAATAATACCGCCGGAGCCACCCATTTCAACGAGCTTATCCATCACCACAGTCTCTGCCGCCTGCTCGACCGTCATTTTGCCGTACTCCATGAGGGCGCTGATATCGTGTGCCACTGTCGCGCGAATAAAATACTCACCATGGCCTGTGCATGAGACTGCGCAAGTGCGATTGTTGGCATATGTACCTGCGCCGATAATTGGGGAATCGCCAATGCGCCCAAAGCGCTTGTTGGTCATACCGCCAGTTGAGGTCCCGGCCGCAAGATTGCCATGCTGATCCAATGCAACAGCACCTACCGTACCGTGCTTATCGTCGGACTTAGGTAGTCTAGCCTTTTGCAGTGCCTCAAAACGTCTTTTAGTATAGAAGTACCCCTTCGGCTCAATTTTAATATCGTATTCGCGACCAAAATCTACGGCACCATCACCAGCAAGCATAACATGAGGCGATTTATCCATGACCAGACGTGCCAACTTGATAGGGTTGCGCACTTTTTGAACATTGGCAACAGCACCGGCAACCAAGGTGCGACCGTCCATGATGGAAGCATCCATCTCATTCAATCCGGCGGCGTTGAAAACAGCACCTTTACCGGCGTTGAACAAGGGAGAGTCTTCCATGATGACGATGGCAGCTTCCACGGCATCAATGGCCGTTCCGCCTGATGCCAGAATCCCATGACCAGCTTGAAGAGCCTCGTCCAACTTAGCGCGATAGGCCTCCTCCATGTCAGATGTCATCTTCGTCCGATCAATAGTACCTGCACCACCGTGGATAGCCATTCCGAAGTTGGGTTCATCGGTACCGCGCTTTGCACATCCTGATAGAGCCACTATAAAAATGAGAGCATATGTACAAAACCGGCTGATAATAGTATACTGCATCATTATCCTTTTTATTGTATCGTAAAGATAGAGTAACTCAGATCAATTGTTACGGGGTATAGTATCCTCAATTGATGTATGCCTTGGAATATCTTATTTCCATAGTGCGCGATCAATATTTTCTTCCAACCGATATATGGGGTATTCCTCTCCCTCAACCAGATACTCTTCAAATCGGTGCTGATGACCGCTATCCTTCGTAACTATGCTGAATGATGAATGGGGCTCCAGCATCAGCGGTATTAGATTGCCCGCAGGTTGACTAGTAGGTACAATAATATCACCTTTTCTAAAGGTAGCAGTATGTTGAAACGGATGAGCGTCCACGTTTACAAGCTCCTTCCCCATCTTCCTGCCTGACGGAGATGTGCCTTAACCGGTAGCCCTCGACTGCCAGATCAGTGGATTTCTTTAATTGATACATGGTGATCTGATGCTTGGCTAGGAGATCTATAAGTCTCTTTTCCTTGCGCGAAAATATATAAGCAGCCGGTTTGGTTATACTCTTTTTGGGCTTCACTAGAGGCTCGAATGGAGCCAGATCCTTTTCCTCAGTCCTCCACGTATGAAAATTAAATATCGGGAAACGAACCACTTTACGGGTAGAATCTGGAAAGTAATCCATCTGGATAACAACTTCCTCGTTCTCTGTTGTTGCAACTGCTTGTTTAAGTAACTCTCGCGTACTTTCAGTGATTGCCAAGATATCCTTCCGGGCGTTATCTATTACTTCGAGGAATGCCAGCATAGCTGCTAACTGGGCCTGAGTGCGCCGCTGCAACATATTGGTTACATCACCGTAACGTTTACCCTCAAGAATAAAGGAAAAGGTATTGTAGATGCCAAAGCTCTGGCGCCCATCATTGATTTTTGTAGTGCTATACCGTAGGCGGCCTTCATTGAAAGGGGATCCGACAATATACCGGTGGAAGGAATACCCGGCTTCCTCAACTTTTGCGCCTACATCTGGTATGATATGATTGCGGGAGAAGGTTGCGATCTCACGAGATACATTCAAATTGGTAACACCGCCTAACTGTTCATCGGCATACTTCACGAAGCCTGCCTCAATCCAAGAGTTGGATGTTATATTATACTCATGCACATCTAACGTGACTTCAGGCATCCAGCTTCTGAAAACCTTATGCAGAGCTTCTGTCTCTGGTTCACTTAAAATAACATGATTACGATTTAGATCCATATCATGAGCGTTTCTTCGTTGATCCAACTCGGCTCCATCAGGATTAACTTGCGGTACCAGTATCACATCTAATTCTTTTAATAAATCCTTTCGCGGACCTGTCAACTCTCTGGCAAGCAGTAGTGCCGCTTCTTTACCGGAGGGTTCATCACCGTGTTGTTGACAGTGGATTAGCACGATGGGTTTCACGTCCCGACTAGAGCCAAATGTGAGGTCATTGGTCAGGAAAATTGCAGGTATATCTCGACCTTCAACCGATTGGCCTATTATCTCAAGATGGGCCAACTCGGACGAAGTTGCAATATCCTGAACACACTCGAGTAGCTGAGCATGACGGGTTGGTGTTTCACCCGAGCTGCAGCCTTCAGAATCCGGCAAAGTGGCTAAAAGCCTCGTAGCTGATACAGCCAGCAATACAACAATAGTGAATGATTTGCTCGTTCTTTTTCTAATCATATTCATAGCGGTTTTTCTCGGCTTTTGTGAAAAGTAGTATCTCTAGGCGAACTGGACAAAATGGCAAACGCCCCCTGAATTCTACCAGAGGGCGCCTGTTTCAAATAAAACCATTGCCTGGAAAGCAACTAATCCAGAACTGGTTTGCGATGGCGTTCGATTTTGAACACATACGCATAATCATTTGGTACATTGTCTGGTGTATCGATGACCAAGCCGCGGTTTGTGCGAATCCAATTAAGATCTTTGCCATCACCCAGCAACGAAATACGTTTGATTTCCTCTTTATAGAAACCGGGGTGGCGTGGATTGTGGCTCCGTAAATAAGCGAGTTCATCACCAGCTACGTCGAAATTGCGCTCGCGTCCCTGTTCATCAATGATAAATATTGCGTTGCCCTCTTGCTCATATCTACCATCGAGACGTTCACTGGAATAGCCCCATGTCATTGTGATCTTAGCGTCGGGCTTAAACTCGACCATGCCATTCCATCGGGGACGCCTGAAGATAAAGCTCTTGCCTTCAACTGAAATAGCCGGGTCAACACCAGCTGAACCTCTCAGAGGTTCACCGGGTTCATCGGCCTGATCACCGTATCCACGCAAGGTTTTGATTACGGCTTTCTCGCCGGGCCATGCCAGGAAAATTGCGTAAAGATCGTCACCCTTGGTTGTAAAACGGATGTCTTTAGCAGTAAAACCTTGATCTGATTCATTGAACCCAGCAGCGGAGGCTAAACCCAGGAGAGCGGGGCCTTCACCCGCGATGAACCACGGTGTGGTTCCGTAGATTGCTTCACCATTTTGATCAAGCCAACTGCCCATCTTAAGGAGAACATCCTTGGCTCCCTCGGGAATTGTACCGTCTGGTTTGGGACCAACATTGAGTAGCAGGTAACCATTTTTAGATACGCGGTCAATCAAATTGTCGATAAGGCGATTGGGAGATTTGAATGTTAGATCATTGGCATAGCCCCAGGCTCCGCGATCATCCACAGAAGAATCAGTTATCCACTCATAATAGGTTAGATTAGGCTCCTGGCCGAGTTCCAGGTCACGCATACCAGCACTGGGGATGATGTCGTGTGCCTTGTAGGTGACTACAACCTCCTTGTTTGCTCTAGCAGCATGATTATAATAGTATGCGAGAAATTCCTTCACGTAACCTTCCTGGATTGAGTCCAGGGCAAAATCGAACCAGATGAAATCCGGGCTGTAAGCATCAATTACTTCGATGATTTTACCATACCACTCATCCAAGAAGTCCTGATTGCGAGATTCATCCGGACCGTGTGGCTGCCCGTATAGACCGGAATATTTAGGATTGCCGACATCGTAGCGGTCGTCATAAACAGGGAAGAAGTCCCAATTTTCGGCGTGATGAAATGCTGTGACAAATTTCATGTCGGCTTTTCGGACAGCAGCTTCAAACTCACCGACTATATCGCGCTTGGGACCCATTTTGGCGGCGTTCCACTCAGAGTATTTGGTATCCCACATAGCGAAACCGTCATGGTGCTCGGCTACTGGGCCGGCGAACTTGGCACCGGCCTTTTTAAAAAGGTCCACCCATTCATCGGCGTCGAACTTTTCTGCTGTGAACATGGGGATTAGATCCTTATAACCGTAATCTGGGGTCAGTTTACCGAAAGTTTCCTCGAAGTGCTGACGAGCATCGCTTTCCGCATTATAATAAAGGGAATTGGAATACCAGGTGGTATTTGATCCGAAGGCATGAACGGCATAAGGCCCCCAGTGGGTATAAATTCCAAACTTGCCATCACGCAACCATTGTGGAACCGGAATTTGCCGCAGAGAACTCCAGTTTGGTTCGTAAGTCTTCGTGTCTCGGCTTTGACAACCACCTAGAGTAAAGACGCCTAATAGTAGCAATCCTGTAATTAAGATTCTTTTCATTTGATAGCCTCGATTTTTCTGATCGTCATGTACGCACCGGCAATAAATCATCACCTGTCAAGATGACGGCAGATTTGTTAGGATATTACTTTTATGAAGCAAAATAATCACTTCAAAGGTATCATCCGAATGACTGAAAAACAGGGAGAGTTCCTGGTCTTCATAACTACTGGAAGATACTACTTTGACGACATAAGAGCAATCACTAACTTACACAGTTGTCCAAACAATGGGGGTAGGTCAGTGGTGCCGTATTTTTGAGGCCGAGTGAGTGGGCTTCCCTATAATTATGTTGATAACAAAGGCCTGTTATGAGAATCAGTTTCGTTTATGCACTCCGAATTATAATCCTCTTTCTGATTATTACCCTGTCACCCAACTGTTCTTCTGATTCAGCTGAATCTAGTAATCGAGGTCATCTGGTGATAATTGGCGGTGGTGAGCGGCCTGATTATCTGATGGAGAAGATCGTGGAGCTTGCTGGAGGTAGTCAGTCCCATATTCTCATTGTACCAAACGCCAGTTCGGATTCTGTGGAGGCAGCTGAAGGCGAGCAAGCCCTGTTCCGGGAACATGGTGCTGGCAAGGTTGAATATGTCTATCTTACAAAGAGCAATGTAAACTCCGACAGCACTTTGGAGCGATTGGATGGTGTTACGGGAGTGTTCTTTACAGGAGGGAGCCAGCGACGGTTGCAGAAAGTTCTCGATGGATCATCTTTCTTGCAGAAGATACAAGACCTCTATAACAATGGTGGTGTCATAAGTGGAACGAGTGCCGGTGCAGCCGTGATGAGCCCCTTGATGATCACTGGAGGTGAACTGGCGAATCCGGATTCTGACCATTCCTTTGGTACCATTCGTGAAAAGAACATTGAGGTCCTGGATGGATTTGGACTGATCAAGTCAGTAATCATCGACCAGCATTTCATCTGGCGAAAACGATTCAACCGACTACTATCCCTGGTACTGGAGAATCCAGATTTTCTGGGAATCGGAATTGATGAATCCACGGCTATAATCGTCAATCCAGATAATAAGTTTTCTGTGTTGGGTGAGCGGAGCGTGCTGGTCCTGGATGCTTCGAAGGCGAACGGCATTGGGACTGATCCGAGAGGAAACCTGGCAGGGTCTGCAATTAAGTTGCACCTGCTGGTATCCGGTCAGCGTTTTGACCTTGAAGCGAAAAAAGTACTTGATCAGGCGGATGCACGGTGAATGATGAAGCAGGGCGTAGAACTGGGCGTGACCTGCTTGACTAGAGAGAATACGAAGTAACTAGTTTTAAAGCACCCATTGGGTATAGAGTTCATAGCTGGATGAACAAGTTGATCCATATCTATAAGACAAGTAAATACAGCTATATAGTTACCGGATTGGTGGATTAGGAT
This sequence comes from uncultured bacterium, assembly GCA_964595095.1. GTDB lineage: Bacteria > Fidelibacterota > Marinisomatia > SCGC-AAA003-L08 > TS1B11. The sequence goes on from CAZQOY010000007.1 coordinate 22,617, forward strand.
CATTTTAAATCCGCCGCAATCTTAATTAAATGAGTAAGGATTGGGCATATGCAAACGCCAAGCACTATGAAAAGAGTACTCATGGGGCCAGGACCGTCGGATGTTGATCCGAGGGTGCTGGAAGCCTTGTCAAGGCCTACGATTGGGCATCTCGATCCAGCATTTCTTGAGATTCTTGAAGAGGTGCGATCGTTATTAAAGTATACTTTCCAGACAGAAAATGAGATGACGATTGCCATGTCTGGCACAGGTAGTGCCGGTATGGAGACCTGCGTCGTGAACCTCATTGAACCCGGCGATCGCATGTTGGTTTGTGTCAATGGAGTGTTTGGGAATCGGATGGCGGACGTTGCCCAACGTTGTAATGCTGTTGTGAACACCCTGGAGATTGAATGGGGACGAGTATTTGATCCACAACAGATCGAGGATGCTCTGAAGGATAATCCGGCCAAGGTTGTAGGAATCGTCCATGCCGAGACCTCAACCGGTGCCTGCCAACCTCTTGAAGACATTGCCAAAGTCGTGCACGAGAAAGGAGCCCTTTTGCTGGTGGATGCAGTCACCAGTCTGGGAGGAATGGATGTTGACATAGATGGATGGGGAATTGATGCCTGTTACTCCGGTACCCAGAAGTGCCTTTCATGTCCACCGGGACTGGCGCCAGTTACATTCAATGAAGCTGCTGTCAAGGTGATGGAAAGTCGTAAATCAAAGGTACAGAGTTGGTATCTGGATCTGAGCATGATCCGCCAGTACTGGGGATCTGAACGGCTTTACCATCACACGGCTCCCATTAATATGAACTATGCCTTGTTAGAAGCGCTGAAGATTATTCAGGAAGAGGGGCTGGAAAACCGCTGGGCTCGCCATTTGTATAATCACAAAATCCTACGGGCAGGCTTGTCCGCTATCGGGATCCATTACGCAGCCCAGACAGGCCATGAGTTACCCATGCTGAACGCAGTTTTCATCCCTGATGGTATAGATGACGTCATGGTCAGAACCCAGCTACTGAATGAGTTCAATATGGAAATTGGAGGAGGACTGGGTGTATTTAAAGGCAAAGTATGGCGTGTCGGACTAATGGGTTCCGCTTCAACTGAAGGAAACGTGATGCTGTTCCTATCCGCTCTGGAGAAATGTCTCATGGAACAGGGGATGGAGTTCGATAAGGGTGCCAGTATTGCTGCCGCCATGGACAAAGCGAAAGAATTATCCTCTGGAGGTGCCTAAGAAGGTGCCTCCAGGATTCTGATCTACGATCGAAATAATAGTATAAAAATATGGTTACCTACTAATGTCAATTTCTGATAAACTCGCAGGTGCTTTTGCCCCAATCCTTACTCCTTTTACTGGGGACGACCGGATGATAGATTTGGAGTCCTATCGGCGTCATCTTGGTTTTCTGGAAAAAGCCGGGCTCGAGGGTATACTTGTTCTGGGTACCAATGGTGAATTTGGGCACCTCACCATTGAAGAGCGGATCCAGTTGGTGGAAGCTACCGTTTCAGCAAATACTGCTCTCAACCTTATTGTTGGGGGAGCGGTACCCGATTCTCCGACAGAAACGATGGCCTTTGTTGCAAAATTGGCTGACTATGCCGATCAATTGACGGCTGTTTTGGTTGCACCACCTTTCTTTAATGAAGTCGCGGCGGGTAGTACCATCCCCGATGATACCGTAGTGGATTTTTATCGGCAACTCACTAAGGTACAGGACCGTTTGCCCCTCATTCTATACAACGTACCGGTTCCTATGGGAAGGCCAGTTACTGCGGCCGTTCCCCCCAGTATTGTCTCTGCACTCAGCAATGAGGCGCTCATTGTGGGAGTTAAAGATTCCACCGCACGGCTGGAGAATATCCCGACCTACCGGAAGGCGAAATCGGATTTTCAGGTTTTGGTGGGTAGCGACCATGTAGTGGCCGAAGGGCTTGCTCTCGGAGCAGTGGGATCTATTACAGCCTGTGCCAACGTCTTCCCTTCTGCCGTTCTGACTGTTCACCAGGCCCAACCAGGAACAATTATGGATTCTGCGCAGACAGAACTCAGTCGCCTTCGACAGGTTTATGAGCTAATCCCGGGGAAAATGGTTGCCACTCAGAAGCTGTTGTTGCACCACCTGGGTGTAGTATCGGAAAAATCACCAGTTCGAGATGAGAATAAGGAGCTAACAACTGCCGAACAGAATCAAGTTTTAGATAGCCTGGATGAGACGATAGCCGGGCTCATAATTAATCAATCGATCTTTGCGACAAATAAGCGGTAGTTCTCCCTCACGGACATAAATTCATTCGTTGTGCGCAAGCCTTCGTGGCACCATCAATCATATCAGCGCTGCTGCTGAGCACATAAGATCCTATGCACACCGAACGCGAGTGCACACGGTATTAGTGTCCCCTCGGGTATCTACATTGCCCGGCTAGTAACGCCGGAGTACACCAAATCCATCAAGATGGTGCTGCTGAAATAGGGGAACCGATAATTCACTGGCGTGCAAAGAGATATTAAAATCTGCGAATGCGCACGTACTGCAACGCGCTTGCCGCCGAACCGGCTATCCCCAGCACCACTTCCCTGTTCTCATCCCGCAGGTTCGATACCTGCTCATCCCGCATGGGAAGTTGAGAGTAGACGTAGGCGCCGTACGCCCTGCTGGGCACTGATACCGTCCACCGGTACAGGCCAGGCAAGTACAGGCTGAGGATTTCCCGCCCTATCCAGGAGCCATCATCTTTCTGCTCAGTCGGCGCAGCGGGGTGGCTGACTACAGTCCGGAGAGAATCGGGGCCCAATACCTCCTCAACCAGGACCCAGTAGACCGTGGCATCTTCGGCGGTAGTCCAGGTGAACTGGCCCTGGCCACCTGGTGCCACCTGTAGTGTGTCAACGATTAGAGTATGGTGAGCGACGTCAAAGACCGGCGGCGGTAAGGGGTGAACGGTACCGGTGATCCGGTGGCCGTCGGTGGTGATCTGAAATTCATACTCATGGTCGATGGCGATGCTATCATCGCCCGCAGTGGGTTTGTAGGCTCCATAGGTCACGACTTCAAGGCGTTCCTCTCCTGTGCCCATGTGGAACCCTTCCGGTGGCCCGGCGGCTACCGTGAACGAATCGGCCTCAGGATTCCAGGCGAAATCCAGGACTAAACTACCGAAGGTCAAATCCCAGAGGATCACGGTAACCGTTGTATCGTGAATCTGCGGCAGAATTTCATCCAACTCGTCCACGTGGGGCTCGCCTGGGTCCGGTCGTCCATTGCCCTCTCCTTTATCCGGCTCAATCCCGGGCATGTCGGAGTCGGCTGGTATGCCGTCTTCGCCAACGTCATCGACCTGGGGATCCCAATCGCCGTCGTCGTCCCGCCCGTTGAAGATTGTGGTGTCGGTGACCAGGATGGTGCGATCCACCCGGACGATGCTGTTCCAAGGATCTACAACGTCAAGGATTGCCTCGATCCTCAATTCAGGCTCATAGTCACCGTATTCGTCTGCGAACTCAGCGATATCAAGCTCTTCCTGGCAGCCGCTGAACATGCTAAGCGCCGACAGAGAGGCAATCGCCAGCGCGAACCAGCCACTGCTACTTCTTATCCGCCTGACCTTCTTCCATTTGTCTGTCATGAATGCCATCATAAACAATCCCGCATAACAGCGCTACAGCTTGAACTCCAGGCCGATAGTGGGCAGGATGGGGAACATGCTCACCGCCGTCACGCTGGAAGGTGACTCGGAATGGTCCCAGCTGTAAAGCAGCGTGTTGAAGTGATTGGTGAAGTTGATTACCTGGAATTTGAACTTACCCGAAATCCCGAACCACTTGATGTCACGGGTCCAGCTGACGTCGCTACGAAAATAGGTGGGAAGACGGGCCGAATTTTTACGCCCCGGCAGTGTCCTCAAATTCTGGTACGGGTTGGTATAGCTCCCGAAGTTGCTCTGAGTGTAAGTCTTTCCCCAGACCGGAGTATAAGGCTGGCCACTGCTTAAGGAGATGGTCAGGCCGAAGGCATTTTTGGCTCCCGGCCGATAGCTGCTGACGGCGTTCAGGGTGTGGGGGCGGTCGTATTTGGGGTGATAGATCTCGCCGGCGGCCTGGGAGAGCTGTCCGTCGCCGTTGAAATCCACCTTCTTCTGCAGGCGCGCATAGGTATAGCCCAGCCAACCCGTCAGTTTACCACGGGACCTCTTCACCAGGAACTCCACGCCCCAGGCCGTTCCAGTGCCTTCAATAAAATCGTCCTCCTCGATGGTAGGATCGCTATGGGGATTCATATCCAGTAGGTTGTCATAAGGCTTGTAGTAGGCAACCAGGCTGGCAAAGGAACCGCCGCCGATCCACTGTTCCAATCCCAGGATAAAGTGTTGTGCAGACTGGACTTTGTTCTCGCGGGGCACTGGTAGCCAGAAATCCACGAAGTTGAGAATCTGGTCGTCACTGGAGTTGGTGAACAGGAACTGCCGGTAAATGCCCCAGCTGGCTTTCAGGGCCAAGTCCTCACTCAGGAGATACTTAAACCCGAGTCGCGGTTCGACATAAAGATCGGAGTGGAGTTCGTACTTGGTCAGGCGAAGACCGGGCTGCAGGCTAACCAGGGGCCCTAGCTGCCATTTGTCCTGAATATAAGTTGCAAATATATATGGGTTTTGTTCACGGTTCAACATTGTCAGATCACCCATAGACTGTTTAAGCTTCATCCCGAGAGTTTTGTACTCAAATCCAGCGGTGATGGTATGGTCCGCGCTGACGAACCACTCCGATCTATCTTTGATGGTCCAATCGTTCAGGTTAACGGACAGTCCGATGTTCATACCGGTCTCGCCGGCACTGCTATCGATCTGGCTAACATCCACATTGAAGCCCCAGTCATAGCTGGTATTCGCCAGTGAGAGCAGGGAAATAAACCGCGAATTGGGCACGTGTCGCCATTGGATACTGTGGGTATTATTGCCCCAATCGAGATCCAGGTTAATGCCTCCTCCCTCCCCTTCCAAATCTACGTTAGCAAAGTCCCCCCCATTGTAAGTAGCGAAGACCAGTCGGTCGGTACTGGAGAGGTTATAGATTACCTTGCCGTGCACGTCACGGAAGAAGTAAGCCCCAAGTAGCTCGTCGTCCTTGTACCAATAATATAGTCTGGCCAATTGGTCGTAATAGGTACGGCGCCAGGCGAACATCCACGAACCGTTGTATATAGGACCCTCAGCGAGAAACTTGCTGCTCAGCAGACTGACCTCGCCCTGAAGTTGGCTTAAATTCCAGTACTTTGAGATGGTACTATCTTTGAACAGAAGGGCTCCCTTGGAATTGCCTTCTTTCGAGGTGATCTCCAGCACCGACGAACTACGGTTGCCGTACTGACTGGGGAACCCACCAGCCATGAATTCAGCGTTGGCCAGGGCGTCGGCGTTGAAGGTGGAAAAGACACCCCCCAGGTGGAAGGGATTGTACACCTCAATTCCGTCAAGCAGGATCAGGTTTTCGTCGGGACTCCCGCCGCGGACCACCAGCGCCGAGGAGAAGTCGCTGACCGCTTGGACACCGGGCATCATCTGGAGAGTGCGGAACAGGTCCGCTTCCGCCAGGGCCGGGGCACTCTTGATTTCTCTGGCAGTGAGGTTAACCGAGCTTACCTCCACCGTTTTATCGAATCTGACTCTCTCAGCGGTGACGACGACCTCGTCAGCCTTGATGGCCTCCATGATTAGCTCCATATCCACGCGCAGATCGCTGCCGGGGGACAAGATCACCTCCCGCTCCCCGGTCTTATAGCCCATCATCATGACCTTGAGGTTATAGCTGCCGGGCGGGATCCCGATGACCACATAAAATCCATGAACATTTGAGGCGGCGCCCAGGCCGGTTCCCTCCAGCACAGCGTTTGCAAATATCAGGGGTTCGCCGGTCCCGGCATCGCGAAGGTAGCCGGAAATCCGGCCGTTTGTCTGCGCCGATAACAACAGGGGTACTGCGATTATAAACGCAATCATCAGGACTGTAAATAGGGACTTCATATCGATTCGTTTATTCGGTGGCGTTTGTAATAGTGATGAACTTAGCCAATTGGGTTGTGGTTACCAGCACGTTTCTTATCAGGCTGATTTGGAGATAGATATGGAACAAGTCGGGGAACTAATCTGGCCTAACGTCTCTTGAATCACCGATGAATTGTGACCTGTTCTGACTGGAAGCTGGTGGAGTAATTATGTGATTTATGGATTATAGTGCTTCATCATTATAGTCGATCGGTATTTAATGAAGATGGTTGGCCAACAACTACTAAATGGGACATTTCAAGATGGCGCTGCCGAGGTGATCTAGGGGCTGGATGCTGGATACTTGTCCTGAGCTTGCCGAAGGACTGGTTGCTTGATGCTGAAAGGCCCCGGCAGATTCCTGGGCCTTTCCGTGGCTCGTGATCCGTCTTGGTCCGGCGCAGACGGACGGATCATCCCCCGCCAATGGTGGAATTCAGTTCACTTTGGTCCACATTGCTCTGACGCCAGACACTCCTTTCATCGTTTGACTTATGTCTCGATCAGTCAATCCGGGGATGATGGTAGCGTTCGATCTTAAAGACGTAAGCATGCTTGCCGGGCTTTTCGGCGGGGCTATCGATAACGAGCCCTCGCGCTGTCCTCCTCCAAGCAAGTTCCTTGCCATCGCCAAGCATGGTGATGCGCTTGATCTCTTCCTTGTATAAGCCCGGGTAACGGGGACTCCCTCCTCTAACTAATGCAAGCGTTTCACCATCATATGTAGCGTTAGTTTCGCGCCCACCTATCACTATTAATACGGAATTTCCCTCTTGTTCGTATTCACCGTCTCGGCCGGCGTCGACGCCCTCAGCATCCCTGCGAAAGCCGCCCTTGACATTGACCTTGGCGTCCTTTTTAAATTCATACGTAGACTTCCTGCGCGTCCCAACAGTGAATGTCTTACCCTCCAGGGACATCGACGCGTCGACGCCGGCCGAACCTTTCAGGGGCATATCGTATTCTTCCGCTTGATCACCCGTCCCGCGCAGCGTGCGGAT
>CAZQOY010000008.1:0-28078 GCA_964595095.1 uncultured bacterium
ACTTAAGTCGTGGGCTGTTAATATGCCGGAATAATGGAAACCGTTTTAACGGTTTCTATTGTTCCCAGAATAATAATCACAAATTAAAACAACCGTCTCCACTTGCCAATCCCCGCATCTCTCAATCCGCCAGCTGGCGGATCAGTAGCTTAACGAGAGTTGGCATCAATTTTCGGGGGAACTCCCTTTCTGCAACCGGCGGTCGCCGGCTACCCGCTCTATATGGGCCCCCAATGCGGCAAGTTTTTTCTCAATAGCTTCGTAGCCGCGATCAAGGTGGTATACCCGTGATATTTCAGAGGTCCCCCCGGCCACCAGCGCCGCCAGTATCAGCGAAGCGCTGGCGCGAATATCCGTGGACATAACGGGCGCTCCGATCAGCTCCGTCGATCCCTCGATGGTGGCCGTATTTCCTTCCAGCATGATCCGGGCACCCAGCCGGACCAGCTCCGGCACGTGAGCAAAGCGATCCACGTAAACGTCATCCCGGACAACGCTGCTCCCTTCGGCCTGCGTCATGAAGGCGATCCACTGGGCTTGAAGGTCCGTGGGATAGCCGGGATAGGGCGCAGTGACAACGTCCACCGGCAGGATGACGGACGGGCGTGAAATCTCGAGGGCTTCCTCAGAACGCTTAACTGCAACCCCTGCGGCCTCCAGCTTGCCCAGAAGCGCTGTCAGGTGATCCTCACGGGCGCACTTGATCTTCACCTTATCACCAGCCAGGGCCCCGGCGATGAGGAAAGTGGCCGCTTCTATCCGGTCGGGGATGATTTCTTCTTCAATCCCGTGCAGTTCATTCTGGCCGGTTATGCGCAGGGTAGCAGTACCGATACCATCAATCCGGGCTCCCATCTTTTGCAGGAACCGGGCCAGGGCGGTGATTTCCGGCTCCCGGGCAGCGTTGGTCAGGACCGTCTCTCCTTCGGCCCGGACAGCTGCCATGAGGGTATTGCCGGTAGCCCCGACACTGCTAACATCAAAATTGATAGCACTGCCCTTAAGCTGCCCCCTGGCGACGATGTATCCTTCCTCAAGGGTAACCTCGGCTCCCAGCAGCTCCAGGGCCTTAAGATGCAGGTCCACGGGCCTGGGTCCCCAATTGCACCCGCCGGGGAGAGACACGCGGCACCTGCCGAAACGGGCCACCAGAGGACCCAGTACATAGAAAGAGGCCCGCATGGTTTTTACCAGCTCATAGGGCGCCTCCGGGTTGTTGCAGGTGGTAGTATCGATTTCCATGCGGTTGTCCTCAAAGACCACCCGGGCGCCGATAATTTCCAGAAGTCGGGCCATGGTCAAGGTATCCCGCAGAGAGGGAACGTTGTGCAGGACATAACGGTCCGGCCAGAGCAGGCTGGCCGCCATTATCGGCAGAACGGCGTTCTTCGCCCCGGAGATGGTGACCACCCCGGACAACTTGTACCCCCCCTCGATGACAAATTTATCCATGAACGCCTGCTTCCTGTTCGCTCCGGGACGGCGCCAGTAGTTCTGCCGCCTGGTCAAGACCGGCCTGGGTTATCTCAGCCCCGCTGAGGAGCCGGGCGATCTCGCGCTGGCGCTCCTCGGCTGCTACTACCCTCACCCGACTCAGGGTACGCCCTCCCTGCACGAACTTATCCATGGAAAGATGGTGATCCCCCCGGGCGGCTATCTGGGGCAGGTGGGTGATACAGACAACCTGCCGCGACCGGGCCAGGTCCTTAAGCGCAGCCCCCACCGTCTCCGCCGTAGAGCCGGATATACCGTTGTCAATTTCATCGAAAACCAGGCAGCCTACCGGGTCATAGGCCGCTAGAACGGTCTTGATACCCAGCATGATGCGCGAAATCTCCCCCCCAGAGGCGATTTTTGCCAGGGGGCGGAGTTCCTCCCCCGGGTTAGGACTGATGAAGAATTCCACCTGGTCATACCCACGGTCATCACTCTTATAGGCCAAGTCGCTGATAATGCAGGCCCCGCCCTCAGCCGGGAGGTTCTCCATACGCACTTCAAACCTGGTGCCGGGCATATCCAACCGGGCCAGGGTGTCCCTGATCTCTTTTGCCAGCTTGTCCCTGGCACTCCGCCGCTGATGGGACAGCTCCTGGCACTGGGCGGCATAGGCTTCCTGCTGCCGGGCCTGCTCCTCTTGCAGCCGGGACAGGCGCTCATCAGAGGCGGCGTAGCGGCCAGCGGCCTCCCTGAGCCAGGCTAGCTTTTTCAGCGCCGTGTCGATTGTCCCGCCGTACTTGCGCTTGACGGCCTCCAGCTGGCCCAGGCGGTCCTCGATTTCCCCCAGGCGCTTTGGATCGGGATTCACCGTAGACCCGTAGCGCCCCGCCTCATAAGCCAGGTCCCCCATTTCAATCTTCATAGATGACAATCGCTCGCCCAGCTTGCCCAGTTCCGGTGACAGGTGAGCGAACCGGTCCAGCTGCTTGAGCAGGCCGCCCAATTCACCGGCCACCGAACCCTCATCTTTCTGCAGGCGATGTTCTATATGAGTCAGCAGGCGATGCAGCTCTTCGGCCTGGGACAGAAGCCGGTGTTCCTTCGCAAGCCCCTCTTCTTCATCAGGCGAGAGTCCCGCCTCCTCAAGTTCCTTGATCTGAAACTGGTGGAGTTCGTGGAGCTCCTTTTCCTTTTCCACCTGGGCCGCCAGCCGCTGCAGCTCCTCATTCACCTGAATCAGGCGGCGGTAAGTATGTGCCAGCACCTCCCGATCCGGCAGCAGGCCCGCGTAGGCATCCAGGAAATCAATGTGCGTTCCGACCCGCAAGAGGGACTGGTGCTCGTGTTGTCCATGAAGATCCACCAGCGAATCGGTGAGCGCTTCCAGGTCGCTGAGCCTGACGGGCTCTTCGTTTACGAAAATGCGCGAAGCCCCACCGGCACGAACCACGCGGCGGATTACCCAGGTGTCCTCGCCACTGACTAATTCGCCTTCAACGACTGCCGCATCCTCACCAGTGCGGATGATATCACCGGTCGCACGGCCACCTGCCAGAAGGCCGATGGCGTCAATAAGGATTGATTTGCCCGAGCCGGTCTCCCCGGTGATCATGTTGAGCCCGGGACTGAAGGTCACCTCCAGCTCCTGGATGATGGCCAGGTTCTTAACCAGCAGCTGTTTGATCACGGTAATAGTTCCACAACAGAAACAGCGAGCTGCCTGAAACCACACCCAGCAGATCGGCAATCCAGTCGGCGTAGCTGTTATCGCGGTCCGGGACCAGGGCCTGATATGCCTCGTCCAGCGCACCGAAAGCACCGGCCAGGAGCAGGGTGAATAAAAACACCCGACCGCGGGCCGATATACGATAAACCATAGCCTGGCTGACCAGCATACCAAAGACCAGGTATTCACCTATATGGATGAGCTTATCCTGGGAAAGCCATGCATAATTGGGGAAATTCTTCCCGGGAATCGAGGACAGCCCGATAATCAACATGGCGTAAAGGATTGCCCACAGGACGGATAGTCTCATGTTATTATATCAAACTCCGCCAGCGCCAGTGGTAATTGCTCCAGGATATGGGAGCTTGTCATGCCCGGGGCACCATTGCACCGGCGTGCCAGGTCACCCGCCAGACCATGCAGCCACACACCCATGACGGCCGCTTCATCGGCGCCGTAGCCCTGACTGAGCAATGTGCCGATTACCCCGGACAGGACATCCCCGCTGCCGGCGGTGGCCATCCCGGGGTTGCCGGTACTGTTAATTACGATTTCGCCCGTAGAGAGGAGTGTCAGGGTGGGAGCGCCTTTCAGTACTACCGTATGGGGAAAGTACGCCTGCACCTCAGACAAGGCACGGACCGGGTCAGCCGTCACCTCCTGCAAGTCGTGATCAAACAGCAGGGCGAACTCCCGGGCGTGGGGAGTGACTACCAGGGGCACCTCCACCGCGGTCAGTAGATCCACATCCCCATTGAAGAGGGTCAGCCCGTCGGCGTCGAGAAGTGTCGGCGTTTCCAGATGTTCAAAAAGGGCCTGGACAAACTCCTTCACCTGGGGAGTGCGGGAGAGTCCTGGCCCCAGGACCACTGCCGAACACCATGCCAGTGATTCGCGTATAGCCGACACGTGCTGTGGCAGAAACAGGCCCTGGTCGTAATCTTCCAGGCTGAGGGTAATCACCTCGGGCATGGCGGGAACGTACAGCTGCTGAATGCTGGCGGGACAGGCCGCCACCGCCAGGCCCGACCCGGACAGAACAGCGGCCCTGGCCGCCAGGACGGCCGCGCCGGTCATGCCTAGCGAGCCGGCGATAACCAGGGTCTTGCCCTGTCGGTGCTTGAAGGTGCGCCGGGGCGGAGGCTGGTACGCCCGGGCGAAATCCTCCCGGGTAAACTGGGCAATACCGGGCTGTCCCTTGTCAAAATACCCCGCGCTAAAACCGATGTCGGCCACTACCAACCGACCACAAACGTCCGGGCCGGCATTGATCAGCAGACCCAGCTTGGGATATCCCATGGTAACCGTCACATCCGCTTGAACCACTTCTCCCCAGGCCTTCCCCGTATCGGTGCACAAACCGGTTGGCAGGTCTATTGAAAGCACTGGTCCGGTGAATTCAGCGATAGCCTGCACCCACTGGGACACCGGTTCCCGCAGGGGCTGATCAACCCCTATCCCCAGCAGCGCGTCGATGATCAGTCCCTGATCAGACCATTTGATCTCATCGGGCAGGGTCAGCTCCCTGACTTGAATCCCGGCTTCCCGGTATGTGGCCGCCACGACTTCGTCCATGTCCCCGATCTTCCCCAGCAGGGCGACAGTGCACCCGTAGCCCCATGAAGCGAGAAATCCCGCTGCCGCGATACCATCTCCGCCGTTATGTCCCTTACCGCAGACAATCAGCACCGGACGGTTTGTATCGCCCCTGAGCAGCTTGCCGGCCTCGATGGCCGTAGCCCGACCTGCGTTGCGCATCAGGTCCACCTCGGTAACGCGCCCCTTCCGCACGGTATACCGGTCCAGTGCCCGGCTGTCTGCTGTGGTCAGAATGTTAATCATCATGACTCTCCAGGAGAATCACTATAGAACATAATCGCCGTGGCCACTGCGTAGTGGGTAGTATGGCTGATTGATACCCGTAGATTCCCCTCCAACCCGGCGAGACGTACCAGGGGTGCTCCGTATTGGTCTCGGTGAACCTGTATCTGCCTGAACAGGATCGGCTCGGTGCGGCCTGCCGAATAGAGGGTTTTTTTCACCGCCTCTTTAGCTGCGAACCGGCCGGCAAAATGCTGCGCGGGCCGGGCCTGCCGTTGGCAATACGTGATCTCATCACGTGTGAAAATACGCAGCAGAAAGCGGTCCGCCCACCTTTCTATCAAGGCCTGAATGCGATCCACCTCGACAAGATCATTGCCAACATGGATCACGACTGGTTCCGCTCCCGAACGATATCGACTAACTGATAAATGTCCGACAGGTTATAATCAGCGCCCGATTCCACCACCCCCAGGGTATCCCCATAGCGGGCAAAGGCGGTAGTCATACCCACCTGCCTGGCTCCCACCATGTCTTTTTCGGGCCAATCACCCACCATAAGGGCCTCATCGGGCCTGATCTCGAGCAAGTTACAAATTTTCTCAAATGGTTCGGGAGCCGGTTTTTGTACGCCGGTATCATCGAACGTCACCACTGCATCGAAAAGGTGGTGGAGGTTGAGATAACACAGGCGCAGCCAGGCTTCCCGGCTGGGGGCGTCCGAGACTACCCCCAGTTTCAAGCCCATCTTGGCCAGCGTCATGAGGGTTACATTTACCTGGGGGTAGAGCATGAGGGAGGCCTCTTTGGCCCGGCGATAAGCTACGATAGCCGAGGCCAGGTATTTGTAGTCCACCCGGCCCGAACGTCCCCGCAGGTAGTCATCGAATACCTCCTGATACTCGTATCCTTTGGCGCGGTAAATCTCCTTGATATCCCGCACCACATCTTCCTTCTCCGCCATCAGACCCGCCTCCATCATGGCATCCACTGCTGAACGAATGGCGGCATCCTTCATCTTCATGAAGTCAAGCAGGGTATTGTCCAGGTCGAAAACGACAGCTTTGATAAGGGTTGACATGCCTTAGTTATCCGGAACGGGAAGTATAAAGCCCCGCCCTGAATTGTTTGGAGCGGGGCTCAGGTGATCCAGTCGGAACAAGTCTATCTGCTGGTGGATTCCAGTTGTTTCAACTCATATTGAGAACTTTTGCGTATGCTGGCATCACGACCCCTCAAAGCGTTCTTGAAAGCCTCAATTGCCGCCACCCGGTTTCCGAGGGCCTTCTCAGCAAGGCCGAGTTCGTACCAGCCGTATTCGAAAGTCTTTCTCAGGCTCGTGCTCCGCTTGGCCATCTGCCGGGCCTTCTCGTGTTCGCCCAGAGCGTTGTAGACGTGGGCTGACCGCCAGGCAACTATATGACTCTTCGGCTTGAGCCTGACCGCCTGCTCCAGGTATGTCCGGGCATCGGCCCACTCTTCCTGTTCACTGTAAAGCTCACCCAGGTACTCGGCAGCGTCGCCGCTTTTCGGGTTAACGGCCAGAGCGGACTTGAAAGCATCGATGGCTTCAGCCGGCTTTTCATTTCTTAGAACAGCACCAAGTCCCACCCAGGCCTTGTCGGACTTCGGATCGATGGACAGGGCCTGGCGGAAGACTGCTTCGGCTTCCTTCGAATGACCCTCGCGACTAAGGATATTTCCCTTATCCACATAAGCCGGGATGTAATCGGCTTGTATTTCGATGCACCGGTCCAATGTTTTCAGAGCGGAATCGATTTCTCCCAGATTCTGATAACTCCTGGCCAGCCGGTAATAGGCCTGGTGAAAGCCGGGGTCCAGCCGGTAAGCTTCCTGATAGGCGGCCGCGGCGGCTTCCCAATCCCTGGCCTTATAGAGGCGATTCCCCTCATTGTACTCCACGGCTACGACCTTACGGAGAGCATTGCTGTAGCGCGTGTCATTGGGATTGTATGCCTGTGCCTGGCGAAAAGCTTCCGCCGCCTGGCGCAGATTGCCATCCCTGGCAAAGGCCATCCCCATCCCGTAGTAGGCACTGGCAAAAGTCGGATGATTCTCAAGCACCTTTTCGTAACGGGCAACCGCCCCCATATAGTCCCGCTCATCAAACGAGCGTCTGGCATCACTCATAGTCGAGCTCAGTTCAGCGATTTTTTCGGCCTCCGCGCGATATTCTTCATTGCGGGGGGCATAATCGATCGCTACTTTTATATTTGTCTGGGCACCTTTCAGGTCGTCCTGGAGGATGTCTATCTTGCTCAGTTCAAAATAAGCCGGGGCATAGGTGCTGTTCTGTTGGAGAATCAGCAGCAGCTGTTCTCTGGCACTGTCGTAGTTTTTCGCCGATATTTCCTCCCGGGCCTTAGTCAAGACCTGCTCCAGATCCTGACCCGGCGAAACTGCCACCAGGATGGCGATGAAACCTGCGACCAGGGTTATTCGATATCTATTCATCTTGCCTACCTTAACTGTTGCCTTTTAAAACCTAATGTTACTGTGCAGAATAACCCTCAGGTGGTGGATTTCCGCAACCAGCTGTCCTTTGTATTGCCACGCCCCATGCTCTTCATACGGGATGGAAACGAATGGACCCCTCAAATTTCCTCAACGGGATGACCCACCGCTCGGCAGCCTCCCTGGATATCCCGTCAGTTTGAACGGGGTGTGCCGAAGGCGGGACTCGAACCCGCACAGGATTACTCCCACTGCCCCCTCAAGACAGCGTGTCTACCAGTTCCACCACTTCGGCGTTTGCTTCCAGCCTTCTAGGGATTTAGCGGATCATCCTTCTCAGGAGGCAGAGGCAACTCTGCGGGACTGGTTGCTTCGGGCAGTTCCATTTCCATCACCGGCTGCAAAGGGGCTGTCTCCCGTTGGGCAGCTCTTTGCCGCACTACACTGTCACCGGTGCTCATCCGTGGCCGGCCCGCGATGGAAATTAGAATCGCCAACACCATAAAGGCGGTTGCCAGGCCGGTAGTGAGGCGGATCATCAGTTTATCCGCTCCCTGGCCTCCGAACATAGTTGTAGATATGCCACCGCCCAGGCTGCCGGCCAGACCGCCTCCGCGCCCGGACTGGAGCAGAATGACCACGACCAATAGGACCGAGACCATGACATGCAGAAAAAGTAAAATACCGTAAATCATGGATTCACCTTAGTTTCCTTCTGTGAAATTTCAGCAATTTTTACGTATTCGTCAATATCCAAGCTCGCCCCGCCAATCAGAAAGCCATCAATACCGGGGGTATTAATAAGCTGGGCGGTATTGGCGGATTTTACACTGCCGCCGTATAATATCCTGACCTTTTCAACAGGCAGGTCAGGGAACAGCTCCTGGAGGATTGCCCTGACCTGGGCATGGGCTTCACCGGCCTGCTCTGGAGTAGCCACCACGCCGGTGCCGATGGCCCAGACCGGCTCATAGGCAATGACCAGCCGCTCAATCGGAAAGGACTCCATCCCGACCAGATCGTCCTGGAGCTGCTGCCTGATCACTTCTCCCGTGGAACCGGCCTTCCGCTCTTCGAGGCGTTCACCGATGCACAGAATCACGTTGAGCCCGGCATCCAGTGCAGCCGGGATTTTCGCATGAAGATCCTTATCGGTTTCATGAAAGATATGCCGCCGCTCCGAATGCCCGATGATCACCCACCGGCAACCACATGCCAGCAGCATGGAAGCCGATGTTTCACCGGTAAATGCACCTTCCCCGGCGGAATGCATATTCTGGCCACCCAGCTCGATGGACGTGCCCTTAAGAGCCTCCTGGATGTGAAATAGCCCTGTAGCCGAAGGGAATAAGGTAAACTTCACGCCGGTTAGATTCAAGGCCTTTGTGGCCAGCTCCTGGGCGAAATGGTACCCCTCCTGGGGGGTCTTATGCATCTTCCAGTTAGCGGCAATGATAGGTCTGTTGTCGTTCATGCCAGCGCCTCCAGTGCGGGCAGGACATTCCCGCTAAGCAGCTCCAGGGACGCACCGCCACCGGTGCTGATATGGCTGAAGTGCTTGTGTTTAGACAGCTTTTCGATGGCGGCCGCCGAGTCTCCTCCGCCCACCACCGATACGGCCCCCCGAACGGTAGCCCCGGTAATAGCTGAAATTATCATTTCCGTCCCGGTCTGGAAAGCGGCTATCTCAAAGACGCCCATGGGCCCGTTCCAGAAGATAGTGCGTACCTCCTCGAGCGCCTGAGCGAATTCGACGCAGGTTTCAGGGCCGATATCCACGCCGATCTCATCTGCCTTCAGTTCCTCCAGGGGCACTACCCGCCAGACCGCTTCTTTAGAGATGCTTTCCGCAGCTACTACGTCCCTGGGCAGTAGAACCTGCACGTGATGCGACTCGGCTGCTTTCAGGATACCCCCGGCTTCCTCCAGGAGGGACTGATCAACCAGCGAACCGCCCACGTTATTTCCCTGCGCCTGCAGGAAGGTGAAGGCCATACCGCCCCCGATAATCAGGCGGTCCGCCCGGGCCACCAGCTTGCGGATGAGCTCCAGTTTACCGGCCACCTTGGCCCCGCCCAGGACAACGACAAAGGGGTGTTGGGGCTCATCAAGCTGGTTGCGGAGAAACTTCAGTTCCTTGGCCATCAGGTATCCAATACCTGCCTGGCTGAAGTGGGAGACCACACCCACGTTGCTGGCATGGGCCCGGTGGGCGGTGCCGAAGGCGTCATTGACATATGCCGTCCCATGGCGGGCAAGGCGGAAGGCAAAGTCGGGCTCATTGGCCTCCTCCCCGGGGTAAAACCGGAGGTTTTCCAGGAGGTGAACGTTCCCCGGCTCCAGCCGCTCACTCACCTTGACGACCTCATCCGAAATGCAGTCAGGAGAGAAAATAATATCCTGCCTGAGGAGGGTTTCCAATTCCTCAGCCACCGGCAACATGGTCAGCCCGGGAACTTCCTTGCCCTTTGGCCGACCCAGGTGGGACATGAGAACGACGGCAGCGCCTTGATTCAGGCAGTACCTGATTGTCGGGAGGGCGGCCTTGATGCGAAAATTATCATCCACGACCCCGTCATCCAGAGGAACGTTGAAATCCACGCGCATAAGAACCCGCTGATCCTTAAGGCTTAATTGCTCGACAGTTTTCATGACACAGTCCGCTCCATTACAAAAATTAAAGTTACTTCTCTTTTTGCGGTGTCGCTACCGTTAAGACGGCAACCTCGCCAACTCCAACGGCCTTCAGCGCCTGGGCACAGGCTGAGGCCGTGGCCCCGGTAGTTAGTACGTCATCCACCAGGAGTACTTTCCGGCCGCCGCCCGGCCCGGTCGCTCGAAAACTGCCGCCCACGTTCGTCCGGCGCTCCTGAACCGACAGGCCTGTCTGGGACCGGGTCCATCGATGCCGCAATACCAGCCGCTCACTTACCGGCAGGCCGGACAGATTCCCCAGAGTACGCGCCAGCACCGCCGACTGGTTATAGCCCCGCTCCCGGCGCGTGGTCCGGTGCAGCGGCACCGGTGCCAGGGTGTTAAAGCGGTCCCAGGGAACTTCCCCTTCCAACTTGTGGAACAACGCCTCACCGAGACGGTCCCCTACCCGGCGGTGCCCATTGTACTTCAGCAGGTGGATCAGCGACTGCATGGTTTCATCGTACCAGAAGGCGCTCCAAGCCTCGTCCAGCCCTTCCCGGACGGCGGCCTCATCCAACCACTGCCCCAGGCCGGTAGGCACCAGGGCTTCCAGGCAGGGTGTGCAGACAGCTTTTACGCCATTCAGGGGTGTGGTACAGAGGACGCACAGGGATGGAAAAAGGAGCTCCAGGGGGTTAGGCCAACGGCCCGGCACCGGCGTCATTCATCCGCCATAGGCACCTGGCTGGCCGCGCCGTAAAGGGCCGCCAGCCCGCCTAACTTGGACGGCATCACCTTGAGATTCTCCCGCGGCAGGGTGAAGATGTGGCGGTGCAGCGATTCAAGCATGGCGGGGCTGAAGTGTTCCCAGGCCCCGGCCATGGCGCCGCCCACTACCACAACGTGCGGATCCAGCAGGTTCACCCCGTGGCTCAGGGCTATGCCCAGCACCCGGCCGTATTCCTCCCAGGCCGCCCGGGCCGCCTTATCACCCTCGCCCGCCAGACGGCTGATCTCTTCGGGCGAATCGGCCGTACCCTCACGGTCGCGGTAGACGCGCATCAGTCCCCGGATGGAGACGTCGTCCTCCCAGCTATGGTCTTCGTCCCGCCAGACAGCCAGGCCGTACTCGGCGGCGGTGCCCGTGGCCCCGTGATAGACCCGGCCGTTCAGGACAATCCCCCAGCCGAAGCCGGTGCCCAGGGTCACGCCCAGCACGTAAGGGTATCCCTTGCCGGCCCCCCGGCGGGCCTCACCCAGGGCGAAAACGTTGGCGTCGTTGTCCAGCCATGCTGGCACACCCGCGGCGCGGCTCATGCTGTCTCTTAGTGTAAAGTTGTTCAATATAGGAGTGTTGGGTGTCTCGATGATCACCCCCCGATTGATATCCAGGGGGCCGGGGCAGCCGATGCCAATCCCCGTCAGGCCTGTCCCCGACAAAATGTCGGGGACAGACAGGCCGGCCGCTCCGCCGTCCAGCTCCGAGATGCCGGCTTCAATGCTGGCCAGCACCAGTTCCACCAACTCGTCCCCCGATGACAGCGAAGTAGTGTCAACGGTGGCGCAGCGGTGGACCAGTTCCAGACTGGCGTCGAAGAGCCCCGCCTTGATCGACGTGCCCCCGATATCAACTCCGGCTGCGAATCTGGTCACTGCTTTGCGCTCAGGGCATCCGGGTTGTGTCGATCACTGCCGGTTTGAGCAGGCTGGAATCAATGGCGGTGGTGTCTGCGGCCGCAGTGTCCGAAGAGCTCAGCTGACCAGCCGAAGTGCCCACAGCCAGGGTATCCCGAAGCGCCTCCGGTCCAGGGGCGGTCAGGGTATCTATCAGGGCAGGCTCAGCCTGAACCGTATCTACGGGTGCAGATACTACGTCTTCCTCACCAACCTCTGCAGCGGGTACCACCAGAGAGTCCCCACTGGCAGGCTCGGCCCAAACCGTATCTACGGGTGCAGAAACTACGTCTTTCCCCCCAACCTCTGCAGCGGGTACGACCAGAGAGTCCCCACCGGCAGGCTCAGCCCGAACCGTATCTACGGGTGCAGAAACTACGTCTTCCCCCCCAACCTCTGCGGCGGGTACGACCAGAGAGTCCCCACTGGCAGGCTCGGCCCGAACGGTATCGACGACAGCGGCAGCCGCTTCTTCCTCTATGACCTCCGCAGCAGGGGTGGCCCGCTCATCAACCGGGACCGGTACCCAGGGTAGTTCGCGGCGCCAGTCTTCATTCCGCACCGCACCGGGGGCGGTGGCATGGACCAGCGTAAACTCACCGTAGCCCTCACGATCCACGAAAATAAACAGGCCTGTCCGGCTGGCTTGGCCAGACGGATCAGTGCTGTCCGCGTATGTGTAGGTCCAGATTTGATGCTCCCGCATGATGCTTGTAGCCGGAAAGGTCTCGATGGCGGCAGGCGGCCCGTAAAGGAATATGGTACGTCCCTGTTCCGTCAGTCGGCGGCGATCCCGGTCATAGGCCTTCACCTGCCTCCAGCGACGCAGCAGCTCGCCGGTATGGAGGCTAGAGTCCTGTACCAGCCCATACGCTACCTCCCTGGCAGCGTCCTCTATCATCAGGCGCCGGCCGGTGCTGTCCGTTGAGCGGAAGCGCTGGGGGTCCAGCTCGGTCGGCAGCAGTCTCAGGCCCCTGGCAAAGTCAGTCAACCCGGCAGGGGAGAGTCCCATCAGCACGTCGCCGCTGTCACTGGGTGCCGGCGCTTCTCGCACTACCCGGAACGGTTTCAGCGCCGAGATTGAGTCCCCGTCAACAGCAATGGTGAGAGCGAGGTGGTAGTCGCCGGCGGTCAGCGCCGACAGGTTGACCGCTCCCCAATCACAGAAAACCATGGACGGTGAAGGTATCCACCTGGGATCCAGGGAGATCACTTCCGTGCTGTCCTGCCAGATCCCGGTACGTATCTTCACCGTATCGAGTAGCGTCAGTCCGTAGACCTCGGCGTAGTACCAGAGGAGGGGCCGGTCATCATCGTAAATGCTTCCGGCGTTAGGCCAGACCGTCAACCCCCGCTTGAAAAATTCCTTCGGCCCGGCTGATCGTCGAACCAGGCCGGCCAGCTGAATGGTGCTCACTTCCAGCTCCCGGCCTCCATAGCCGGGCACATCAACCTGCAGGGTGCTGTCAGACCGGTTTCCCTGCCGGTCTTCCACAACTACCTGGAGATCGTACGATCCGGGTGTCAGGATGAACGCGGCCTGTTTAAGGATTACGCCGTGGGGACCGTGATCAAGATAGTCCACCACGTCGTCAATAGTCATCTCCCGGAATTGGACAATCTGCCCGCGCTGCTTGAGCAGGACCACACCGGCCAGGTGAGCCGCATACCGACCACGTTCCCGCTCGTACGTGACCCAACGCCGGTCCAGACCCAGATATACTTCCAGCCGGGAGCGATTCCCCTCAGCCCGGAACAGGCCCAGGTCCAGATCGAAGGGGAGGTCCCGGGCCTGGAGGCCGGTCGCCATCAGGAGTAATCCGGCAACAAGAGGGGTCAGGATGTTTCTACGAGGCATACTCACCGAGATCCACAGACACCAGGTTGGACAGGCCCTCTTCCGCCATGGTCACGCCGTAAAGGAAATCAGCACTCTGCATGGTCAGCTTGTTATGCGTCACGATGATAAACTGGGTATCGCCGGCGAATTGCCTGATGACCCTGGCGAACTTACCGATGTTGACATCATCCAGTGGGGCGTCCACTTCATCGAGGATACAGAATGGGCTGGGCTTCACCATGTAAATTGCGAAGAGCAGGGCGATGGCGGTGAGGGCTTTTTCTCCGCCGGAAAGGGAGCGCAGGGAGCGGGTTTTTTTCCCGGGCGGCTGGGCAATTATCTCGATGCCGGATTCCAGGGGATCGGGGTCCCCCACCAACCTTAAATCGCCCTCTCCTCCCTCGAAAAACAGCCGGAAAGTCTGCTTGAAGTGGTGGCGGACCTTGTCATAGGTCTCACGGAACTGGTTGCGGGCGTGGTGGTCAATCTTATGGATGGTTTCCTTCAGGCTCTCTTCGGCTTGCAGCAGGTCATCCCGCTGTTCCGTCAGGAAGTCCAGGCGTTTTGATTCCTCGGTGTATTCCTCGGCCACGGCCATGTTAACGGGACCGATACGCTCCAGGGATGCCCGCAGTTTCTCTATTCCGACGCACAGGACCTCTTCATCCTCCTGCTCCCCGGCGCTCTCCTCATCGGTGATCTCTTCCTGATAAACCTCCTGAATGCGCGAGCGGATCAGCTCCTGCTCCTTCCTTAAATCGGAGAGCTTGAGTTCCAGCTCCTGGTGCTGGGAAAGGACGGCTTCCCGTCCATGCTGCCGCTGGCGGATCTGTTCTTCCAGGCTGGATATATGCTCCCGGGTCTCCCTGGCGGCGGTTTCCTTCCTGTCGCTGGCGACACGCTCCCCGCTGACATCTTTCTCCAGGCTCTTGCTGCTTTCCTCAGCCTCTGCCAGCCGTCGGGTCAGGTCTTCAATGGACTGGCGGGACTGCTCACGGTCCGTATCCAGCTGGGAAATGCGCTGACTGGAAGCCGCCAGGGCATCCTCCCGGGACAGCTTCTGCCCGGCCAGGTTCTCCCGCTGGTTCTCAATGGTCAGGAGCTTAACCCGGAGATCCTGCAGCTCCTCCTGCCAGGTGTCCCGCTTAGCCTGCACCTTCTGATAGACCGCTTCTGCCTGCCGGATTGTCTCTTCCAGCAGGGATTCCTGCTCCTTCAGATGATCAAGTACCTTCTCATGGGTGGCCAGGCTTTCCTCCAGGCCCCGGACGGTTTCTTTCAGTTCGGGAACCCGGGCCTTCAATTCCGCCAGGTCGTCGGTTGTGCGCTGCAGCTCGTACTCCAGCTGCGACAGGTCCCGGTCCCGCTGGTTCACCTCACCAAGGACGGCGTCCGCTTCTTCCTTAAGATCATGATGTCGTCCGGTGAGTTGCGACCGCTGATCTCTGACTTCCTCCAGCCTTGCGTCCAGTCCCCCCGTTTTTTCCGTCGTCCCGGTAATGGCCTGCCGCAGGCGATTCAGCTCGCCGGCCCGACCGACAATTGCGCCGCTCTGATGGCCGGATGCATCATCCCGCCCCGGTTTCCGAGAGCCGAGATGGGTCAGAAACGGCACTGCCCCAACCAGATGGCCCGCGGGAGTCACAACCGCCACGTTGCGGGGCAAGTCTCCGGCGGATACCGGCTCCTCCTCAGCCCAGTAGAAACCGGCCAGAAGCTGGTGGTACAGACCACTGAGCTCCCCGGGAACCGTGATCAGCTCCATAAGCGGAGTCCCAGGAGCGGTTTGCATACCAGCAGCCGCATCCTCCTTAGCCGCTACCCTCTCAAGGGGGACAACCGAGAGCCGGCCCAGGCCGTGCTCAGCGGCGTAGTCCAGGAGCTGCCGGGCCTGGTCAACAGTTTCCGCAACCAGGCAGGCCGCGAACGGCCCTAGTGCCGTTTCCACTGCTAGAGCGTGGATTGGTTCCACCTCCACCAGATCGGCCACCGTCCCCAGGAGACCGGGAAAGCGGCTTATATCGGTGAGCACTTCACGGGTGCCGCTCGGATATCCTTCGTGGCTCTCTACCAGCTCGGTGAAAATCTCCAGCCGTGATTGCAGTACCTGGAGTTGGGTGGTGAGCTGCTGGTGCTCTTCCTGCAGGCGGGACTCAACCCCGTCCAGTTGTTGTAGTTGGGTTGTGATTCCCTCCTGATCTGCAGTCAGTTCGGTCAGCCGTGCTTCCAGTCCATCCCGATTTTGGTTGAGATTAACCCGCTGCTCCTCCAGTGATCTGATCCCCTGGCTGCGTTCAGCAACGGTCTGTTCCAGGCGTTCCAGTTCCTGACGCTTTTCCTGGATCATATCTGCTGTACGCTGCCGCCGGGCTTCCTCCTCCTGAATCAGGTGCCGGTGATTGAATTTCCTCTCCCGCGCGGACTGAAGCTGCTGTTCCCCCTGCCGGAAATCAGCCGTGACCCCCTCTTCCTCAGAGCGCCGGGTATCGAAGGCCGCCTGCATCTTATCCAGCGTCGGTCCCAGGGCTTCCAGCTCCTTTTCAAGCCGGGCGATCTCCGCCTTATAGCTGCTGGTGTGCTGGACCTCCGCTTCCCGCTCCCGCTCGAATCGCTCCAGGCTCTGGCGGGTCGAGCGGAGCTGTTCACCCCAGACCAGCTGCTTTTCCTTCAACTCGTTGAGCTGGCCGGCAGCCGCTGCCAGGGACTGACGCGCAGCCTCCAGATCCTCCTCCTGCCGGCTGAAGGCTGCCTGGAGCCGACCCAGGTGCTCCTCGTCCCGGGCTATGAGGGCCGCCTCTGCCTGGTGACTGTCGCGACTGGTATCAAGGGCCTCCTGGAGGGGCGCCATCTGTCGCCGTAGCGTCCGGAGCTGCAGTCGGGACAGGGTAAGCTCCCGGTGCTTCAGGTCAGCGGTGACCCGCTTATGCCGCTCAAACCGCTTCAGCTGGAGTCTCAGCGCTTTAACCTGGCTCTCCACTTCCCCGATAATGTCGTTGACCCGTTCCAGGTCCTGGCGGGTGGCCTCCAGCTTCCGTTGGGCTGACTGACGTTGTTTCTTGTACTTATTGATGCCAGCCGCTTCTTCGAACATCCGGCGCCGGTCATCCTCCACGTCGGATAGAATGGCCTCGATCATCTTCAGCTCGATAACCGAATAGGCATCGCTTCCCATACCGGTGTCCATGAACAGGTCCATGATGTCCTTCAACCGGCAGGGATTACGATTGATCAGAAACTCGCTCTCTCCATCGCGGTAGATGCGGCGGCAGATCTCGATGTCGGTGTACTCCAGGGGAAGCGTGGCCTTGTTGTTATGGATAGTGAGAGTAACTTCGCTGAGGCTGGACGGCTTGCGGCTCCGGCTGCCGTGAAAAATGACCTCATCCATGCGGGAGCTGCGAAGGATGCTCTGCTTCTGCTCTCCGAGTACCCAGCGGACGGCATCAACAATGTTGGTCTTGCCGCAGCCGTTGGGACCGACTATCCCGGTTATACCCTCACCAAAGGTCATGTTCGTCCGCTGACCAAAGGACTTGAACCCCTGGAGGACCAGATTAGAGATATACATGGATACGCTACTTCAGCATAATGACGGGCATCGGTAAAGTACGCCTGTTGCAGTAACCTGACAGTATGGACCTGAAGCAATACATTAATAAGGAAATGGTACCCCTGAAATTAACTCGCATCGGGTGGGAAATGGGTAACTGAACTATTCCTCACCGGCAAAATTTCCAGCTCACGGCCCATCGGATAATGACGCCCGGTACTACTTGAAGTTAGCGCCGAAAGCCTCGCCGGGTCAGCACCTATCGTGGCTTCTGCCCGCTTGAGACAACAATCTTCAGATAAGCCCCGCGATATTCCGGGAACAGGCCTTCCCGGAGATAAGAAAAGGTAGATAAATAACCCATTTCGATGCGAAAGATCGCCGTGCCGGTATGGATGGATGCCCCGAACCCGGCCTGCACGTATGGCGCCCAGCGCAGCGTGGTTTCGCGGAAGTAGTTGCGCAGCCGGCCGATCCGGGCGATATACCCGGAAGCGCCGCATTCGATAGTACTATGGGGGAGAAATCCGCCGGCCATGCTTTCCCGAAACCACAACCGACGCCAGCCATACCCCAGCTCCAGGTAGTAAGTCTGGGGAGCAGATCGTCCGTAATAACCACCCATGTAATAATCATAAGAGCTGAGACCGATACCCTCCTCCTCGATGTGTAAACCGGCCGCCAGGTAGGTGTGGTTGGTACTGAATGGATTGGTGGACCGGGTAAAAAACAGGGACTGGCCGCTGGAAAAGGAAAATCCGATCCCGGTGGCGTGTACTTTCTTGTCATCCTCCTGGGCGCCAGCCGTTAACGGTAACAGGACCCATAACAGGAATAGCAAGCTGTAACGTGACATAGTACTCATCTGGTGCCTCATAGAATGATTCAATCTCCAGCAGTCTGAAATGTTACCACTACCTTCCCGTGATGCCGGCTTTCTTCCGGATAGCGGTGGGCAGGGGCAGGGACGCACCGGCCAGACCATTGCGTATCCACAGGTCCAGGTGGTTCAGGGCCCCGGCCTTCATGGCTACCAGGACCTCGTTGGGATTCGACAGTGCCGGGCGGGGAACCTCATCCAGTGAGAGGACCTCCGGGCCGCCGTGCTGATGAATACGAACCGCCAGCACCTAGCTCTCCTTCGTTCCGTCTTCCTCTGTTACGTCTTCAAATTCAGCATCGATGATTTTCTTATTACCCAGCGGCGAAGGCTTTTTTCGGGGCTCGCCGGGCATGAACTCCTTCAGCGTACGGCTCAAGCGAAAGATCAGCCACACCAGGAGCCCCCCCAGAAGTATAATCAGAAGAGAACGCATAGCAGTCTACATACTGCGGGCCGGGTTATAGAACCGGGTACCGGTTGCCGGCTTTCGAATGAGAGTAATGATTTCCTCGAAATCATCCGGCCGGTTAACAAAATCGAGGTCATTGGAGTTGATAATCAGCAGCGAGCCGCGGTCATATCGGAAGAAATATTCGTTATAGAGCTGGTTCAGGGCGTCGAGGTACTTCCAGTCCATGTTCACCTCGTAGAACCTGCTCCGCTTCCTGACATTGGCCATGAGCCGGTCGGTATCGGCCTGAAGGTAGACCACCAGGTCCGGGCTGGCGATGTCCCGTTCCAGCAGGCTGGCAACTCGGTCGTACAGGCTCATCTCCTTATCATTTAGCGTGAGAGAAGCGAACAGCCGATCCTTCATGAACATGTAATCGGTTACCAAGAGGGGCGAGAAGAGGTCCAGCTGCTGAAGTTCCTGCTGTTGCCGGTATCGCGACAGAAGGAACCAGAGCTGGGTCTGGAAAGCGAACCGTTCCGGATCCCGGTAGAAGTCGGCGAGAAACGGGTTTTCCTCGAACTCTTCCAGTACCAGGCGCGCGTCCAGGCGCTGGGCCACCAGCTCGGCCAGACTGGTCTTACCCACACCGATAGGACCCTCAACAGCGATCATGTACGCTTTACCTAACACGGCGCCTCCTGGAAATTTTCCCAGCGATGGATAACGGACGTGTCAGGACAATCCTCCAGCAGCCGCCGGATCGAATGTCCTGTGAGTGGATCCCGGAAGTCAGGCAGCACTTCCACCAGGGGTACCAGCACGAACCTACGCCGGGCATATTCGGGATGCGGGAGGACCAGCTTCCCGCTGTTATGTATCAGGGAGCCGTAGGTGATCAGATCGATATCAATAGTACGTGGGGCTCCCACTGCATGTTCCCGGGGGCGGCCCAGGACCGTTTCAACCTCCTGGCAATACGCCAGCAGCCCGGTGGGCGACAGCCTGGTAGAGACCACCACCACCTGATTGAGATAATTCTCCTGGGGATTCGAGACGTCCAGCGGCGAGGTTTCATACACACTACTGGCCGCCACCAGGTTAACCGACTCCTCGTGGCAAAGCAGTTCCACCGCCCTCATAAGATAAGCCTCCCGATCACCTGCGTTGGAGCCCATTCCCAACACTGCCTGCTCAACCACCGAGCACTTCCTCCCGGCGACGCGACAGCTCCACCTCCACTGTATCCAGAATGCCGTCAACCGGGGCGTACGGTTTGCGGATGCGCACCGTGATCTCCTGCGCCGGGAATCGCTGGAACAGTGCCGTCATTACCTCCCAGGCGGCACGCTCCAGGAGTTGGCAGGGGATGGCGGTAAAGGCCCGGGCTGCCACGTGGTAGACAGCTTCATAATCGATGGATCGGGTGAGATCATCCTTCTGCGCGGCGGCCGTGAGGTCAGTGGCCAGTTCAACGTCCACGAAAAACTGCTGCCTCAGCTCCCGCTCCTGCGGCGCAACACCGTGGTGGGCGAAAAGCGAAATGTTGTTCAGACGAATAGTATCCATGCTGTTGGAGAAAACTTATCCAGAATGGGTAAACGTGTGCAAGGAGTTAACGTCCAACCGGCGTAAAAAAAAGCCCTCCCGAACTTAGGGGGAAAATCCGGGAGGGCCGGCAGTCTGTCGCAGTAGAACTGCGGATCAGAACAGAGGTTACAGATCTTCGGAACTCACCAGTGAAGGCGGTCCGTTGAATTCGAAACGGTATTGCCCACCTGTTTATTCACGGCACGGAGGAGCAATATGAAAAGACTTCTACCAAGGAATCCGGGAAGTCTCTACTGGGTTATTCATTTTCTTCGGGCTGGTCAGCTCCCTCCGGTGCCAATTCCCTGCGGAGATGTTGGCCGATCTGCCTCCGGAAATACTCGTTAAAGACGGCGAACCTGGCCAGCTGCTCGTCACTTAAGATGTCTTTTAGCCCCTGGATATGCTTGGCTCGCAGCTCGATAAGGGCCTTGTCCAGCCGGGCCGTCTCAGCAATATACCGGTCTGCGTCCCCGGCGCTTACTTTGCCGTCGTCTATCTTCTGCTGGAAATCCACGTAGAGCTGCCGCCGTTGCTGGCCGAGCTTGTCCATCTCTTTCTGATGTTCCTGGGTGCGGGGGAAGAACTTCCCGGCCTGCTCCTCGGACAGATCCAGGTACTCGGTGATCTTCCACATTTTCACCGTGCTGAGCCGATCCCGCATTCTTTGGGAATCGGCCCGTCTATCCTGGGATCGCTGAGCCCGCCTGGTACGCGCTTTAGCCTCGCCGGGGCGTTGCAGCCGCTGCTGATCGATGCATGGCGCGGAGGGGTCGGTGGGCGAGTAGTATAGTCCCATGCCCGGCCCCATCTGTCCGGCAAGCTCCCCCGAAACTGTCATGAGGACCACGAATAAGGGCAGCAGAATCTTGATGCTCGTTTGAGATTTCATAGGTCTATCCTCTTATATTGATGGCTTGAATCCATTCCTCGCCTCCCTCAAGGTTGAGAATTTCTTTCAGGAGCAGGTCCAGGTTTTCTTCCTCCATGAGGGACTCCAGGTACAGTCCCCAGGCAAAGTCATCCAACTCCTGGGTATCCACCACCTCCTCACTCACTTCGCTCAGGAGGTATTCCTGCCACAGCTCGTCATCGATCTGCCGCTGGATGGCCGAGAACGACAGGACAAACATGAGCACCGCGCTGGCCGTAACCGCCGCCGAGGTTGCGAAAGCCCGGCGGTGCTGCCGCCGGCGCAGGCCGAACCGCACCTGCCGGAGGAAGTCTTCTCCCCCGCTGAAATCGGGCAGCGGCGACCGGCCCTCAATTCCAGGCAGGATACTATCTTTCATCCTTTAGCAGCTCCTTCAATTTCTTCCGTGCCGTATGATAGGCTACTTTAACCACGTTCTCCGAGGTGCCCAGGATACGGGCGGTATCGGCTACCGGCAGCTCCTGCAAACCCCTCAGGACGATCACCTGGCGCTCCTGGGATGACAGCCGGGGGAGGTACGCCAGCAACTGGCTGAACTGGTGGTCCCGGTCATCGCCAGGGGACGATGCGTCGGGGTCTTCCCTTTCACCCAGGGGCAGCCAGGAGCGGACTTTCTGCCGGCGGAAATGGGAGTTGAGAACGTTGACGCCCACCCGGTAAAGCCAGGTCGAGAACTCACTGCCGCCGCGAAACCGGTGGAGGTTGTGGTATACCTTGATGAATGCTTCCTGGGCCAGGTCGTTGGTATCATCCACATCTCCCGTTGCCCGGTACATGAACTGCCGGACCTTTTCCTGGTGCCGCAGAACCAGCCGGTCGAAGGACCGCTGGTCGCCGCCCAGAAACTGGGTGATGAGGGTCTTGTCGTCTTCCATTCATGACACCAGTTAGACGCTGGTCGCCATCGAAGGTTAACGCCGTTTTGCTGCGTGATTCACCCATTTTTTACCAGCCATGTTCTTGTCGCTCACCATCCCGGTTCGTCAGCCATTGATCCGCCGGCCATGCCCGCAGCCGAATGGGACGGACAGGGCGGCGAAACGTGAGATTTTCGGTTAAATACTGCCGAGAAGAGCTCGCCGCCCTTCCCGACAGTCATCCCGCTGATATGCCCTACCAGCGCCCGCCGCGACCGCGGAGCCCCTGGCGAGGGGCACGGAATCCCATTCCCATCCTACCACCACGCCCGAAGGGGCGGGCCTCGAAGACCTCCTTCTGCTCATCAGTTAGCAGCGCGCGGACATCCAGGCGATTCCCTACCTGGAGTTTCTCCAGGGCTACCTTCTCGGCAGCGATCTTGTCCAGGGTCGCATTGATGGCTCTCCTGTTGGGACTATCAGCCCGCAGCTGCTCGTTGAGCTCCAGGCGGAGCTTCTGCTGGTTGGCACGCAGGTCTATGGCCTTGGTCTGGAATGCCGTGCGCAGTTTCTGGATCTGTTCCACCTGCTGGGGCGTCAGCTTCAGCTGGTCGTCCAGGCCTGGCCGGGCCATGCCGAAGCCGCGCCCCGGCTGGGCGAACGCAGCAGTCGTTATCAGGAGTGTCGCTATCAGTAGTCTGTTAATCATGATCAGGTGCCTTTCGTTTTAGTTGTCCGTTCATTACAGCCGTTTCAGTTATTCATCTCTTTGACGCAAAGGAAGTGGGGAGGTTAACGCCGCTGCAGAAGATTCACCGCTGGGGTTGGTGACTGGATGCTGGATGCTGGATACTGGATATTGGATGCCGGATTGCGACGGCCTACTGACCACGGACCATCACTGCCTACTGCCTACTGCCAACTGCCAACTGCCGACTGCCAACTGCCGACTGCTACTTCCCCTATATCCACTCCCCCCTTCCCATTGACTCCCCGCTGTCTCCGCTTTACCTTTATCCATGCCATTTACCCCGATTCTCCCCACCCCCTTCCTCACCTGGCTGCTCTTTCTGGGGGCCATCTTCGCCCTGCTGGGCATCTCGGAATGGGTGGCGGCGCGAACCGGGATGCGCGCCGAGGACAGCCGCCAGCTGGTGCACGTGATCGTGGGGGTGTTCATCTTCCTGTGCCGCTTCATCTTCCAGGGGCCGTTCTATCCCCTCATCACCGGCCTCCTGTTTGTCGGAATCAACCTGGCAACCCTCCGTCTGGGCCGCTTCAAGAGTATGCATGCCACCGACCGGCTCAGCTACGGAACGGTCTACTACCCGCTTTCCTTCGTTATTCTCGTCGCCCTTTTCTGGCACCGGGACCCGGTGGCCCTGCAGGTGGCCGTGCTCCTCCTGGCCTTCGCCGATCCGCTGGCCGCCTGGATGGGACGCCGGTATGGACACAGGAGTTTTACCCTCTGGCGCGATCCTAAAACAATAGCAGGGACCGCGGCCATGTTCATCGGCTCGGGACTTCTGGTCCTGCTGGGACTGGTTTTCCTCATCCCACTGGGTGGGGGCTCAAGTCTCCCCTACCCACGGCTACTGGTGGCCGTGATCCCGCTGGCCGCCCTGGCTACCATCGCCGAGGCCCAATCCAGCCGTGGCTCGGATAATATAACCGTCCCCTTATCAGCCGCCCTTTTCGTTTTCCTGTTCAGGTCCCTGCCGCCAGGAAGCCTGATCCCGTTCGTACTCTGGATGGCGGGCTCGGCTGTGCTGTTGGGAGTGGCGGCGCGCCTTAAAGCCCTGGCCCTCAGCGGCGCCCTTACCGCCTGGAGCATGGGGATGCTCATATTCCTGTCCGCCGGTTGGGCATGGATTATCCCCATCGTGGCCTTTTTTCTCTTCAGCTCTATTCTTACCTATTTTAACCGCAGTATGACAACCACCCGTAATCCGGGTCACGGGGCCGGGAAGCGGAATCTGGTGCAAGTGTTCGCCAACGGCGGCATTCCCCTGCTGGTGGCGGCGGCCTATGGTATCTGGGGGAATGACCGGCTCTACCTGGTATTCCTTGCGGCCCTGGCGGCGGCTACCGCCGACACCTGGGGCACGGAAATCGGCGGCTGGTCCCGCCGTCAGCCCCGGAATATCGTCACCTGGAGACCGGTGGCCAGGGGGGATTCCGGCGGAGTGACACTGACGGGTACTATCGGCACCCTGGCCGGCGCGGCGTTCCTGGCCGCCGTGGGGCTGTGGCTTCAGTCCCGACTGGTGAGCGGCGCCGACTGGCTGGCAATTTTAATTATCGGCTTTCTAGCCGCCACCATCGACAGCCTCTTGGGCGCCACTGCCCAGGCCCGGTACCTTATCCCGGCTACGGGCCGGATTACCGAAAACCGAACTACCTACGGGCCGAAAGCAGTACTGCACAGTGGTTGGTACTGGCTGGACAACAACATGGTGAACCTGGTTTGCACCGGCAGCGGGGCGGTCCTGGGTCTGCTCTGGCTGGCAATCTGACGGGGGAAGGAACGGCAATGCGACCGGATACAGCACAGCTGCCGATACCCACTGCCCAGCAGCGCCGGGCCGAAAACCATCCCCTGGCACCCCTCATGATCCTGGCCGGGGCCGGGACCGGCAAGACCACCACCCTCATCCGGCGCATCGTTCACCTTATCGAGCATGAAGGCATCCCCCCCGATCAGATCCTGGCCCTGACCTTCTCCGAGAAGGCCGCGGATGAGCTGCGACAGCGAATCGCTGCGGCCACTGGACAAACCGCTGACCGGCGGATTACCGCCACCACCTTCCACGCCTTCTGCTACCAGGTAGTCCGGGAGTTCCAGCCGGAGTTCAGGTCACGGCGGTTGATGACCGACGGCGATATCCTGTTCATCCTGCGGGAACATTACTACGAACTGGACAGCATGCAGTCGGCAGCCTTCAGGCGGGAACCGGTCGTCGCCATCAAGGCCTTTAAGGTCTTCTTCGACCGCCTCCGTGACGAGCTCATCCAGCCGGAGCAGTTCCCCGACCTCCTAGCTCGAACCAGAAGGCAGCTGGCCGCCGAAGCTGCCGAAGAGTGGGAGGAAACCTGCCACCAGCTTGAGGACCACTGCGCGGTTTTCCCCTTGTACCAGCAGTGGAAGGCCGCCGAGGGGCTGGTGGACTACGGGGACATGGTCTACCAGTGCTGGCACCTGTTGGAGTCCAGGCCGGATGTGCTCCAGACCCTCCAGGAACGGTACCGCACTATTATCGTGGACGAGTTCCAGGATAACAACTACGCCCTGAATATGATCGTGGGGCATCTGGCGGAAAAGCACCATAGTATTACCGTAGTGGGCGACGACGACCAGTGTATCTACAGCTTCCGGGGTGCCAGTGCCTACAACATCCGGGACTTCCGGCAGCGTTATTGTAAAACACCGGGCTATGCCGAGATCGTCCTTGATGAGAACCACCGCTCCACCCAACCCATCCTGGACCTGGCCAACGAGATCATCAGGCACAACACGGGCCGGCAGAGCAAGAATCTCCGGGCCGGTAGAACCCATGGGAAAGCACCCCTGGCAGAACTGGCGACGGGCAGCTCTGCCGCGCAGTCAGCCTACCTGGCACAGGTCATCGCCCATATGGTAGCAGACGGGGAGGCCCCCGGTAATATCGCCGTCCTGGCGCGGACCCACAAGCAGGCCGGGGAGGTGGCAGCGGCTCTCGTGGCCCAAGACGTACCCAGCCAGTACCTGGGCAATGTCCGGTTCTTCCAGCTTCCGGCCATCCGGACAGCCCTGTCGTGGTGTGCCGCCGTAGCCGATACTCCCGGCGCGCCTATGGGGCTGTATCGCCTGCTGAGGGAGCGCTTCGGCCCGCTGGCGGCTACCCTGCTGAAGGATATCACGCGCCTGTTGAACGGCGAACAATCCCAGGACATCCCAGCCTTGGTGTCACTGCCGAAAGACACGGCGGGCGCGGTGGCTGCCCTGGCCGGGCAGGTTTTAGCACTGCGCGAGGAAAACAGCGAGCTGGACGCCCCGCCTTTGGCGGGATTGAGTCCCGCTGTAAGCGGGGCGGGCCGGATGATGTGGCGTATTCTGGAGGTCAGCGGGCTTTATCGGCGGCATTTCAAGGCTGGGTTCCTGGAAAACATGGTAGCTGTGGCCAACCTGAGCCTCCTGCTGGAGACGGCCCGGGACTTTGCCGGCCGCCACCGGGATCGAAGTCTGGCCCGGTTCGTCCAGTACATGGAAATAATGCAGGAGGCCAGCACCGTAGAAACCCGGCTACCCGAGATGGACAGCGCCGATGCCGTGCAGGTGATGACCGTCCACGCTGCCAAAGGGAAGGAGTTCCCCGTTGTCTTTATTCCCTTCCTCCAGAGCGCTCGCTTTCCGGTCAACTACCGCCGCCCAAGGGTGGTTGACGCACCACCACCCGACTGGCACCGCTGGCAGCCCGAGCGCAGCCTGGATGGAAAAACCGCCCACCTGGAAGAGGAGCGCCGCCTGTTTTACGTGGCCATCACCAGGGCCAAGCGGCGGCTGGTCGTCCTCACCACACCCAAGCGCCGCTCGCCGTTTGTCAGTAACTTACCCGCTGAGTTAATCAACGAGAGGACCCTCGTGGAAACCGAAGACCAACAGGAACAGGAACCAGCGGTAGCCGGATTGCGCACGGAACTGAAGCAGCGCCTATCCCGCGAGCTGGCCCGGGGAGCTTACCAGCAAGCCCACCAGCTGGTGGATGCCATCCGCCTCCTGGAGGAGCACGAGGCCGGCCTCTCACCAGAGTTTGAGGCGCATCCCCTGGGCGACGAGCTGCTGCTGCGGCTCCTGCCGGACACGGTCGAACCTGCCGCGCCTGATACACCGCCGACCCCGCTCACCCTCTCCGCCAGCGCCATTGGCGGCTATGAGACCTGCCCCCTTCAGTACCGCTTCGCCCGCGTGGATAATATACCCGGCAGGGAAGAGCGACCGCAGCTAACCTTCGGGCGCATCATCCACGCCGTGCTGGAGGTCTTCCATCGGCCTGCCCGGCTAGGGCCTGACCGTGATGGACCCCGGCCAAAAATCACGGATTTGCTTGAGCAGAACTGGCAGAGCGAGGGGTTCACCTATCCCCAGGAGGAGGCCCAGTATAGGGATGACGCCAGAAAGCTATTGGCTGCTTACCAGGAGCGCCTGGCAGGGACGGAACCGCCGGTGCTGGCCGTGGAGCACCGCTTCACCTTCAACCTGGACGACGTCGCCGTCACCGGACGAATTGACCGGATTGACCTGGATGACAGCGGCCATACTACCCTGATTGACTACAAGACTTCCCGGCGCAAGCTGCCCGAGAAAGAGGCCCGCCAGGAGCCGCAGATGGCCCTGTACGCCATGTACCTCCTGCAAGCCGAAGAGATCGAGGGCCGGAAAGTGGGGACCGGCGGCATGGACCTCACCTACTATTTCCTCCGGGCCGAAGAGCCGGAGGTAACCGTCTCCTTCGATGAGGAGGAGCTGGCCGACTTCCGGCAGCGGGTGGCCCAGGCGGCTGACGGCATCCGGCGCAGGGACTTCCCCCACCGCAAGGGCCATCACTGCAACTACTGCGACTACCGGGACCTGGTCTGCCCGGCGTGGGAGCATCCGAGCGGGGCTTTACAGGAGGAGCGGGTCTGATATGGCAAAGTCCTCCGCGGTGGTGCTCCTCACCAGTCACCAATGACTAATGACCAATGACTAATGACCAATGACTAATGACCAATGACTAATGACCAATGACCAATGACCAATGACTAATGACTAATGACCAATGACTAATGACCAATGACCAGTCACCAATCACCAGCTAACTCGTTGATATGACAAAGCCCGTCGCTGTTGTGCTCCTCTCCGGCGGCATGGACAGTTGCGTCACCGCCGCCATAGCAGCCCGGGACCATGACCTGGCCCTGCTCCACGCCAATTACGGCCAGCGCACCGAGCAGCGCGAACTGCGGGCCTTCCGCGACATCGCCGACCACTACGGCGTGCCTGAAGACCACCACCTGGTGCTGGACCAGCGCCACCTGGCGCAGATCGGCGGCTCAGCCCTCACGCAGCCGGACATCGCCGTGCCTGAAGCTGACCTGGCCTCCACCGGCATCCCCGCCACCTACGTCCCCTTCCGCAATGCCAACCTGCTGTCGGCGGCTGCCAGCTGGGCCGAGGCGCTGGGGGCCGGGGCCATCTTCGCCGGGGCGGTGGAGGAGGACTCCAGCGGCTACCCCGACTGCCG
>CAZQOY010000009.1:0-4720 GCA_964595095.1 uncultured bacterium
CAGGGTCGCCGTAACGGTACCGGGCGGCCTCGCTGTCAGTGAAACCGAGCCGGCAGGCTTTGGCGGAAAGCGCCTGGCCGGGCTCGATCGTTACCGGCTCGACATAGAGCCGCCAGCCCTTCTTCTCGTCCTTCAAGTCCACCTGATAAGCGATGGACGCGCCGTCAGTTGGACAGCTGAGGCCCACGGTCGCCGTCGAAGATAAGAATTTCTTCACGGGGCTGAATCCCGGCTCGGCCGTGACCTCATACTTCCCGTCGGGGCGCTTCATTTCATCGAAGTCGGCCTCGGGGATCAGACCGACGTCGCCGACCGCCCTCATCCACTCCAGCAGCACCTGGCGCAGGCGCTGGAGCTCATCCTGGTACTGCGGATCACCGGCAAGGTTGCGGACTTCGTGGGGATCGCTGGCGGTGTCGTAGAGCTCCTCCACGGGCTTGGTTGGCAGGAAGTAGTGTTTCTCGGGCCCCTGTAGCCGGTCCTCAGCGTTGAGCCGGCGCATCTCCCGCATGGTCGGCATCTGGTTCATGTAATCGATGTCCTGGCCGTAGGTGAGATGCGGCATGAAGTTGCGGATGTACTTGAAGCGCTTGTCGCGCACGGCGCGGATGAGGTCGCAGGCTTCGTCCATACGGTCGCGGGCGGCAAAGATATATTCCCGCGGGGCCGCCTTCTGATCACCGAGGAACGGCTGTCCCTGCATGTGATCCGGTACCTTTACACCCGCCAGGGAGAGCATCGTCGGGGCGAAGTCAATAAACGACACCAGATCGTCGTTGATGGTGCCGGGCATCAGCGCGACGGGAGCCGATGGGCTGGCGAGCCTGAGCAGCTTCTCCGGCACACGGATGATCAGCGGCACGTGCAGGCCGGAATCGTATATCCAGCGCTTGGCCCGGGGCAGCCCGCGGCCGTGGTCGCCCCAGAACCATACGATGGTATTCTCCGCCAGCCCATCGTCCTCCAGCTGCTGCAGCACTTCGGCCACCTGTTTGTCCAAGAGCGTAATGAGGTCATAGTAGCGCGCCCAGTCCTTGCGCACCAGCGGCGTGTCAGGATAGTACGGGGGGAGTTCAGCCAGGGCCGGATCGTGCTTCTCGCCGGGATCCAGCCCGGCCAGCTGGGCCAGCCGCTCCTTATTATCCGTACGTATCTGGCTCTCGTGGGTAGTTGTGAAATTGATCACGGCGAAAAAGGGCTGGCCTTCGGCCCGGCCCCGCCAGTGGGCCTGCCGGCTGCTCTCATCCCAGGCGGTTACCGGCGGGGCGAACTGGTAGTCGGTCTTGACGTTGTTGGTGCAGTAATACCCGGCCGCCCGCAGGTACTCGGTGAAGCACCTGACCTCCGCCGGCGGGACCCCTCTGCAGCGCATGGGATTTGTGCCGATGCTGGTCGGATACATTCCTGTAATGATCCCCGACCGGGCCGGGGCGCATACCCCGGCGTTGGCGAAGACGTTGTCGAAGCGCGTCCCTTGGGCGGCGAACCGGTCAATGTTGGGCGTCACCGCATAACCGTCACCGTAGCAGCCCAGGTCGGGGCTGATGTCCTCGGTACTGATCCAGAGAATGTTGGGTCGGCTGTCAGGTTGGCCCGCAGCTGCCTTGCCGCCAAGCACTCCCTGGGGCAGCGCCAGGGCTGCCGCGCCCAAGCCCACGTCTTTCAGAAAATCGCGGCGTTCCATGTGTTATCAGTCTCCTATATGTTTCACTCCTTTTGCCGCTGGGGCCATTGGGGGCCTTCGGCATCGATTTCATGATGCAGCTCAGTCAGCGTTTTCTTCATGGCCTCCAGGCGACCGGCCTCAGACAAGACCAGGTTTTTCTTTTCCGTCCGGTCCCCTCGCAGGTTGTACAGATCAAACCGCGTCAGGCTGCTATCGGCCAGGAGCTTCCAGTCCCCCTGGCGCATGGCCACGGTGTAGGGCTTGCTCAACGCCCGGTCGTAGCGCCAGTACAGCGGTACCTGCCGCTCTACGGCCCGGCCTTCAAAGACCGGCAGGATGCTGGCACCGTCTATGGTACGGTCGGTCGGCACCTTGATCCCAGCCAGGGCGCAAAGCGTCGGTAGAATGTCCGTGCCGCTGATCGGCTCATGCGAAACAGACAATGGCTCCGAATGCTCCGGCCAGCGGATAATACCGGGTACACCGATGCCACCTTCGTACAGGTGCAGCTTCATACCCCGCAATGGCCCCGGAGAACCGAATGAGCGGAAGGCATTTTTATAACGGTTCAGCGTCTCCGGGCCGTTGTCGCTGGTAAACATCACGAAGGTGTCCTCACTCAGCTGCAGCTCGTCCAGCGTCTTCATCAACCGGCCGAAGGCATGGTCCATCTGGCTGACGTTGCCGTAATAGATCGCCTCTTTGCGGCCCTCGTACAGCTTCACGAACTCCTCACCGGTGGCGATAGGCTCGTGGGGCGCGTGGAACCAGACGAACAGGCAGAACGGTTTTTCCCGGTCCCGGCGGTTTTTCAGCCAGTTGATCCCCTCATCCACGATCAGCTCGGAGGAATAGCCCTCCAACTCGCCCACCTGTTTGCCGTTGCGGACAAAGTTAATTGGATTATGGTGCGTGGGGCTGGCATTGTTCTGCGTGGAGAACCAGTACTCGAAGCCGTGATCGTCCGGCTGGGGCTGCTCAGACGAGTTGAACCAGCCGTTGCAGTGCCACTTTCCTACATGACAGGTCGCATAGCCGGCATTTTTCAGCAGCGTCGCGACAGTAACCTCTTCCGCCTTCAGATGCATGGGATCATCGCTGGGGATCCAGTCGTAGACGCCGCAGCGGTGGGGGGTGCGGCCGGTGAGCATACCCGCCCGCGAGGGAGAGCAGACCGGGGCGGCGGCGTAGCAGTCGATGAACTGCATCCCCTCAGTTGCCAGTTGGTCCAGGTTTGGCGTCTGGATGTGCCGGTGCCCGTAGCAGCTCAGGTCGCCATAGCCCAGGTCGTCGCAGAGGACCACCACGATATTCGGGCGCCTTTGGGCCTCCTTGCCCCTCCACAGGCCCGCGCATCCCGGCAGGGCCAGCGCCGCAGTGCCCAGGCCCGCGGCCTTCAGGAAATCGCAGCGGTTGAGCGGGGTTTTCATGCCTGAGCTTCTTTCAACGGCAAGAGTTCCCCTGAAATAATCGGGCTATCTTCAATTCTGATATTCATAACACCTCGACGACTCTTTTTTACTTCTCCTTCACTTACAGAAACCGTTCCAGCCGGAACAGATCGATGGCGTTATCCCTCAGTATACGCCGGGCGACATACTGCGCTTCCTCCAGGGTCAGATAGCCGGCCTCCACCTTCTCCGCCAGTGTCTCAGCTACCACATGCCGGGCAATCACGCTGTGACCATAGGTTCCCTCCACGAACAAGTAGTCGCCGCCGAAACCCATGATCTTGTTCACCGGGACAGTCTCCAGCCATTGATGGAGCCACAGCTTGCTGGCGGTGGGTGAAATGATGGGCAGCCAGCACATGTTAATGTACACATTCTGGAAATTCTTCGCCAGCGTGGCCAACTCCCCCATATAGGGAAAACTTCCGTGGAAGATGTCGAACTTCGTTTCGGGGTATTTCATGAACAGGTTGACCAGGTGGGTGGGCTTGGAATTGGTGATGATGTTGCCCTTTCCTTCCAGCAGTCCGGTATGGATCTGCACTGGTAAGCCGTGTTCGCCGGCACGCCGGACGATCTGGTGCATCAAAAAATCCTGGTAAGGCCGGAGCTGTTCGAACGATTCCTCGCCAGCCAGGAGCTTTTCGAAGGCCCGGCCGGCCTCCTCGCGGGAGGTGTCTTCATAGCGCAGGATGCGCGAATAGGCCAGGCTAGATTTGATTCCCACGTAGCCCTTGGCGATTATCCGGTCGAAGGCCTTATCGAGCGCTGCCAGTACGTCATCCAGGCTCTTGATTTCCTGCTCGTATTCGACTTCAAGATTCGAGATCCTGTCGTTGTTCAGTCGAACGAAGTTATCCAGCTGCTTGACCCGGACGAAAAACGTCGGTTGCCGGCCACCATCGCCGGAGAGCGCCACCGTGATGTAGGGGTCGTCACTGATGCAGTCCAGGATCGCCAGTTCGATGCCCGCTTTCTGGCGCAGGATCTTCTCATAGAAACCCGGCTGTCTAGCGGCGCTTATCCGCTCCGACAGGTCGCTCCAGGTCGATTCGTCAATATCGGGAATCCCGTAAATGTCCCGCGCGGCTATCCGCAGTGCCTGGCCGTAGCCGGTGTATTTGACCAGCGGCCAGTAGGGGGCCATGCGCGACCAGCGTTCCTGTGACGGATTCTGCGGGTCCCTGATGAATGACAGATCGTCCGGCGGCATCCCCGCCGAGAGCAGGTCGGAGGAGCTGTAATGCGAAAACCAGTAGAAAAAGTCCACCTCATGGGTCAGCCACAGTCCCTCGCTTACCAGGTGTTCGTGGGTGTCAATCAAGCGGATTTCATCCACGGCCGCCTTGATCTGGCGGTAAACGGTGGAACGCGACCGGGCATCCTCCGCCGAGCAGTAGCCAGCCGCCTGTCCGGTGGGAACCGCAGCCGGTTCCGTTCCGGTCGTATCAGCCTGTTGGCACGCGCCAATGAAAAGGGCTGCGGCCAGCAGGATTATCAGCTGTGTTTTCATCTTGGAACTCCTTTTATTGTGATTCGCTCGTTCCATAACCCCAATCGGGTTTGTCCAGATCATACGGGTCATCGGCTTTCTTTATCCACT
>CAZQOY010000009.1:4730-22795 GCA_964595095.1 uncultured bacterium
CGGGTCAGTTCCTCGATTCCCCCGGCTGCCGCGGGTGTGCCGGGGTCTGGCTAACGGCTGTAGGATTGCTCCAACAGCTCCTTCACCTCTTCCACCGTGGCGACACGTGGATTGTTCTTGTAGTCCGGGAGTACGAGCGACTGCTCGGCAAGCGCCGGCAGCTCATTCTCAGGAACATCAAAATCCTTGAAACCGAACCACATGCCAATCCTCTTCAGGAACTTGTCGATTTCTTCGCACGCTTTTTCGGCGGCGGTCTCGTCGCCGGTACTTTCCAGACCCGGGTTGAATACCCGCCCCACTTCGGCGAACTGCTCGATGGCGTAAGGATACGTGTAGCGCGAGAAAGCCGGATAGTTCAGGGCCAGCGATTCGCCATGCATCACGTGGGGGTACCTGCCGCTGATGGCCATGCCGATACCGTGCGGAAGGGTCACGCCGGCATTGGCGATGCACAGTCCCGCCAGCGTATCCGCCCAGGCCAGGGACGTCCGGGCCTCCAGGTCGGAACCATTGTCGACGGCGGTGGGCAGATACTTCAGAACCAGCGAAATGGCTACTCTTGCCATCATGTTGATATATGCCGAGTTGTTGGGACAAAGCATGCTTTCAAACGAATGGCAGAAAGCATCAAAGCCTGTCGATGCGGTGATGTGAGCTGGCACTGTCAGCATCAGCTCCGGATCCACGACGGCAACTTTCGGGTATATGATGGAATTGTAGATGGCCGACTTGTCCCGGTTCTCGGTATTGGTCACCACCGCCACCTGTGTCACCTGCGAGCCGGTGCCCGAGGTCGTTGAGACGGCAATGATCGGCAGGGTCTTTTCGGTCGGGGGAGTATCACGATAAAAGAGGTAATTCCAGCAGGAGCCCTCATGCGTTGCCTCAACGGCAATGGCCTTGGCGGAGTCCATGCTGGAACCACCGCCCACCCCCAGCACTACATCGGCGTTGTGGGCTTTGGCGACCTCGGCCCCGGCGGTGATTGACTCTGTGGTGGGATTGGGGATAACGCCATCGAAATGGGCCGCCTCCACGCCCGCCGCCTTGAGGGAGGCATGGACCTTTTCAAGCAGCGGTTCTATAAACGGTCCCACGGGTACCGTCACAATCAGGCAGCGCTTCCCATATTTTGCCACCGCCTCTCCAACTTCATTTACACGCCCCAATCCAAATCTGATTTCTGTGGGTTGGAAGTAGTCAAATGCTTTCATGATTCTCTCCTGTTTTATTCCTGTTTCGCTGGATTATTGGGTGATACTCCCAAAATAATGCCCGATTTTCTGATTATTCTCGAATGCCTGTTTTGGGATACCCCAGGGAAGGACACCGTTCATTTTGACGCGACTTTCCCCTCGACAAATCGTACTTCGCTGATCAGCTGGCCAGAGGGATTCCAGCGTCTTGCCACGCCCTCACACTTGCCGTTAACCCAGGTGGCCTCCGACATTTTCTCGCCGTTGGCCCACCACTGGATCCACACACTCTTTCCGTCTTCCCCATGCCGCCAGGCCCATATCTTTTTCCCATCCCGAGCCCAGTAGGTTTCCATTCCCACCTTTCGACCGGCCTGGTAGGTGACTTCCCATTGCTTCTGGCCACCTTCATAGTAGAAAGCTTGGGGGCCGTGAAGGAGATACCGGCCATCAGATGCGGTCCCGGCTTTCCATTCGGCCCTGGTTTTTCCGGAGGGATATTTCTCTTTGTATCGCTTGACTTTCCTGATCTTCGGGTTGTCTGATGATTCCGCCCCCGCGTCCGAAAGAATCCACGCCTCGTTCAGCTCGAAATGCAGACTGGGGTGGTTCATGGTGGTGATCAGGTGGATGACGCCATTGGAAGCCTGTCGCGCGACACTGTAGCCGATGGTCGGGGCCTGCTTATCGGTCTCATGGGGCACCGCGCCGACCAGCTTCTTGATGTGCCAGGTCTCCCCTTCGTCCTCGGAGATGGCCACGTACGAACCGCGCTGCTTAATGCCTTCCGGTTGCGCGCCAGTCTCACGGTGCTGGAAATCTCCCGCAAAGAACAAACGGCCACTCTGAAGCCGCAGCACACTGGGCCGTTGGTTGGACCCAAGCGCGGCAAAGGGTGTCTTGCTCACTTCCCAGGTCTTGCCGCCATCACGGGATATGGCTTTGGGCATGTAGCCGTCAATGTCGGTGTTCTTGCCGCCCATACCGAGGATGCTCCCGCCCTTCAGCTGCACGTAGGACGTATGCCTTCCGGCGCTGCGCCCACCCGTATCGTACCAGGTCTCACCATTGTCGTTACTGGCCCACAGCACCGATGTGCCCCCTGCGCCATCGCTGGAGACAAACATCGTCCCGTCAAGTCCCCGGAGGGCTGTGTTGATAGGCTGGCGCGAGTGGGGGCCGATCTCACCGTTGAAAACCGGAAAACGGACCTCACTCCAGGTAGCGCCGTTATCCAGGGACGACGTCCATTGAAATGGATAGGCGCTATTCATCCTGGGATTTCCCCAGAAAAAATGAATCGCGCCGTTGTCATTCCACAGACAGGGAGCATGATCGTTCACATCGGGAAAATCGAAGAGCTGGTCGGGCATGTCCCACCGGTCCGCCCCGTAGCGCAGACGAGCGGCCATCAGCGACACGGCCGGTTCGTATTCATGCTCAGAGGTGTAAATGATCATCAGAATATCGCCGTTGGGACACACTTCCAGACCTGGGCTGTGGTTGTGCCGCATGAATCCCGGGTGCAATCCGGCAGCCAGGATGTCTTCTTTGGGCACATTTTCCGGCGGGATGGGCAGGAGATAGCGCTTTCGATACCAGGGCTTTCGGGGATCGGGACCCTGGGTAACCCCCTTATCGGTTTGCTTTACGCATGATTGCACAAAAGGCGCCTGGAAGGGCTGCGCCGCAGTCATCGGCATAGGCGCCTGCACTACGCGGAAACCGATAGCGTGACTACCGGGGGCGCCGGAGTCTCCCCGCCCGGCATCGCCGGCCCGATGCTGCTCCGCCGTATGCCGGAGATTATCCGCGGGGATGGATGCTTTTTCAGCCCCCCCAAAGCTCCACCGCACGTTAAAATAGCTTTCCGCCCCGCCATCGTGGGTGTAGGTAACCGAGATGGGGTATTCCCTGCCCTTGACCAGGGCAATGCTTCCGGACCGTTCCCCTTTTTGCCCCTGCCACTGGATGAGCGGTTTACCATCGATTCCCAGGACAGCGCCGTGATCGGCCGCGGCATGGAAGATGATCTCCCCGGTGGCCGGCGCAACCAGAAATCCCAGCCATTGGGCGGACCATTCCTCGCCCCGGCCCTCACCGCTCTTGCTCCAATTATGTTCAAGCGTGCTTATTACCTCTGTGCCCTTGAC
Source organism: uncultured bacterium (assembly GCA_964595095.1). GTDB lineage: Bacteria > Fidelibacterota > Marinisomatia > SCGC-AAA003-L08 > TS1B11. Next base: position 8,083 of record CAZQOY010000009.1, read on the forward strand.
ACGGGTCAGATCCACATTACCGTACCATTTCCCAATCAACCCCGGCACGGACTTTTCCGTCGTGGATTCGGTTGATTTGGTTTCAGGCTTTTTAGCGGTGGACATCATTGAAAAGCCCGGCGCAATGCCGGCGCGATTGGTCGAACGGGCATAGTGGCTTAGCGGAAAGTAATCACTATCATCAAGCGCTCCCCCGCGAACCACCCGAACCATTCCGCTCGCAGCACCTATCGGATCCACCTGATCAGTGGCCGGATAGGGACCGTACCAGTCCAGACACCATTCCCTCGCGCCCGTATGGGTGTTCTTCAAATCCCAGGGATTGGCGGCGCCAGGCTCTGGCGGCTCAGTACCCGACCAAAACGGTGTTGCGGTGCCGGCCCGGCAGGCGTACTCCCACTCCGCTTCCGTGGGCAATCGATAGGGCTTGCCTTCCTTCCCGCTCAGCCACTCACAGAAGGCCACGGCGTCATACCAACTCAAGCCTGTGGCAGGAGCCGTCTCTTTTCCTGTGCTTGCAAAATCCGGCCGAAACTGTCGGAATTGCTCTACGGTGATTTCGGTCTCCGAAATATAAAAAGGCTTGCGAATTGCAGCCTTATGGACCGGTTGCTCATCCCAGCTGTCCACCTTCGCCTCGGGATTTCCCATAAGGAATGTTCCGGGCTCCACCCGGACCAGGTTTATGCCAATTGAATTCCGACCATCCCAGCCAGCCTCCTGTTGACCGTTGGAGGGGGATGGGTTCCCAAGAAACGCGGCAAACAGAAATATCCCGGCTAACATTTGGACGTACCTTTGGGGCACTATTCCTGCTCCCGTGTTTGAAAGCGATTGAGATCTATCATTCAACCTTTTCCTGTTTCACCGGACATTTGCACGCAGGATTATTTATTAGTTTCACCTTTTAAAGGTAATCTTTCAAGGAATCGGGAAGCAGCGGGGTAGCGCCACTCTGGGAACAGACGAAGCTCGCCACGCGATTGGCATGTTCATTAATTCCATCCAACGCTTTGTTATGCAACAGCCCCAGTGCGAGTGCGGCGGCAAATGAATCTCCCGCTCCGACCGTATCAGCTATCACTGCCGGGAAACCGGGGTGAGATGAGTCTTCTCCTGGTGTAAACAACCGACTGCCGCCTGCGGCCTTGGTCAGAGCGATCAGGCGCAGTGCGTATCGCTCGACCAACTGCGAAAGGATATCAGTTTCCGAACTGCGTATCCCCAGCATCTCCGCCACCACCGGCAGCTCCTCATTGTTCAGTTTTAATACGTTCGCCAGTTCCAACGTTGTGTGAATTATTTCCTCGTTGAAGTAGGACTGCCGTAGATTTATGTCGAACATACGAAGGCAGTCCGGATTAGTCGCCTCAAGAAGTTGGCGAATTGTTTTCCGTGAGGCTTCTGATCGCTGGCACAATGAGCCGAAGCAGACCGCATCCAGCCGCGGGGCCAGCTCCAGCAGATCATCATTCAAGGGGATATAATCCCACGCCACATTCTCGTGGATGGTAAAAGTGGGCTTGCCGTCGGCATCCAGTTCTACGATAACCGTGCCGGTTGGATGATCCCTATCCACCGCAACATACTTGCGATCCAGATCCAGATCACCAAACCTGCGCAAAATCTCACGGCCCAGTTCATCATCACCCACACAGCTGATCACGACCCCGGCGCCTCCCTGCGCCCGGGCGTGGTAGGCGAAATTAGCCGGCGCCCCGCCCAGCTGCTTACCCGTGGGCAGCATGTCCCAGAGAACCTCACCAAGGCCGGCCAGGAGATAGCTATTACTGGTTTCTTGCATAGAAATACCACCTTTCAAGCGCAAATTATACCCGATTTTTGTCGGGGGAGATTATTGAAAACAGTTTTGGGCGCGACAAATTTACGCCCTTCAGCTTTACAATACTACGATACCATCCTGCACATCCAGCTCCCGTCGCAGCCGTTCTTATGGCCGTATTTCCCGGTGAGGATCGACGCCCGGCTCGTGTGGAGTTTTAGATAAGGTTCACAAACGCCCATGTTCTTTGAACATCAGTCAACGTGCGCTACGAGCCTCAAGCCCCAATCCACCCCGGACTTTGTCGAAGCGCCCGGGAAATCCGGCAAAACAATCCCGCCCGCTGGATCAGCCGTCAAGGTCCCACCATCGGCATCAATCCAATCACCAGTCCGCGGGTTAAACCAACTGGCTTTATATGCCCCTTTGGGCAGCGCACCCGACAAGGTCGCTTGATTACAGCCCTTTTCGAAGTATAGCAGGAAGAAGTCCTTGTTTGCGGTGCGGGCACAATAAGCCCATTCAAGCCAATCATTGGATTGGCCCGATTTGTTTGGTGAGACCAGCTCCACGCCGGGAACAAGTTCCCGGTATCTACGTCCCTCGGAGAAAACAAAGGTTCGCAGGTGTCGCATTTGATCTCCGGATTCCCACTCCATACCATCCCAGATTTTTTTATTCGCGGCTTCCTCGACGTTCCCTCCCCATATCGCTCCGCCCTCTTCACCCTCGCGGCCGGCACCGTAGATGTGGCCCCCCAACCCCCCTGATAATATGCTGCCGTACATGGCGGAGCGGCTATACAGGGCGGCGGTCGGCGTTCCCGCGATTGTACCATGCTGCCCATCATAATAGGGTTCGCCGTTGATGGCGGGTACCGGTGGCGAGGCGTTGAAAATATCCGTCAGAAGATGGTAGCTCCGGTGACCGTGACCGTCCCGGTGGTGAAAATTGCCAATCTGATGGAAGGAGAGCCATTTCGCGCTATCCGTGTGACCAAAATTTTCCAGCGTTGAACCGGTGGGATTGGCACTCACCGGCGTACCAAAGGGAGGAGGTCCATACTTTTCAATGACTTTGTTGGCCGCCGTATTCCAATCGTCGGCTGGCAGGGACCCAGACCAATCGAAATGAATAGGGCTGAAAAAGCAGATATTAGCCTGATAGCGGCTCCATACGTACTGGATATAACGGGTATAGGATCCAGGCCAGTCGTAGTACTTTTTCCAGGCCGGGCCGATGTCGCGGCGGGCCACTTCGATAAAGGGAATGAATCCTTGAGCATTCAAGTAGTCTATCTTTCGGTCGAGTGCGTGGAAATACTCAGGATTGATGCGGTCAACGTCCGGGAAATAATTCTCGTAGCCAGGCACCTTGCCGGGGAAAAGAAAGGCGTGCTGACCATCCTCGCTGCGCATATCCTTGGCGCTCCCGGTGCCCGCCTGCTGCCACGCTGAGCGCAATACCATGCCGTCGGATAGCTTCAGCGTCGCCGGCTTGTCATCGTTGGCCCAGTTTGGCAATGCGGCGACCATGGCAATGCAATTGTACCCCTGTTTCCTGCGAAATCTCACATAGTCCTTAAAGCCGGCCTGCGGGCCGATGGGACGCTCCTGGTCATCATCGTACCACGGGAACCGAAATGTCGGAGTGGGCCACCAGGTATCGCCCATAAGAAAAAAGGGTGCCCCATCGGCATATTCAAACGCGTGCCCGTTTGCGGACGCCTTGATAATGCCCCGCCGGCAGGGGTTTTCCTCTTTTTCCGCTTCAACCCAGGCAACAGCGGTGAATTTCCCCGTCCTGCCGTTGAGCCCCGGGTCGGATTGATTGGATCCGCTGATCCAGGTCCACGTTCCGGCAGCAGAAGCCATAACACGCACACGGAACAGGTCGTCACCATCCCAGAATCCATGGCAGCGCCTGTCGAATCCCGGCCCCTTGAGATCAACCCAGACTTCAACATCCTGGTATGGGTTCTGGTACGATTTCTCAGCGCGCAGGGTAATCTCCACTTTCTCCCACACGTGGAGGGTGTCAGTAGCGACGGTGCGGCACGCTCCCGAAAAAATTGTGACGGCCACAAACGAAGTAAAGGCAAATAATGCGCGGCCACTCAACCCTATCCGGCGAAATAAAAGGTGTCTTTTCATCATCACTCGCTTTGATTTGTTTTTCCGAACCCGCGTCGGCGACCATCGGGCCCGATTGGGTCCTCGCTCGACAGGGTCATGAATTGAACCGGGATTTAACCACCGCCAGCGCAGGAGGCTCAGTCGAAGAACCCGGATCCCTGCGCCAGGTGCGTTCGGCACACCTCCTCGTTCAGTTCCACCCCAATCCCCGGCTTGTTGGGGATTTCAAGGTAGCCGTCTTTATAAAGTGGGCCGTCGTGTTGGACGATATCCTGCCAGTAGGGCAGCTCCACGCTGTCGGACTCCAGGGCTATGAACGAGCGAATGGCCATACAGGCGTGCCCTGAGGCGATGCTGCCCACGGGCGTGCACATGTTGTGGCAAGTCATGGGCAGGTAGTACAGGTTGGCCCAGTCGGCGATCTTCTTGGTTTCCAGCAGCCCGCCGCATCTCTGCGGGTCCGGCTGGATGATATCGCAGGCCTGCTTCTCGATGAAGGGGCGCCAGCTCTGGCGGGTGTAGAGGTTCTCGCCGGTAAGGATGGGCACCTTGGAGGCGGTGGTAATGCGCTTCAGGGCATCGGCGTTCTGCGGAGGGATCGGGTCTTCCAGGAACCAGAGGTTCAGGTGCTCGGTCATCTGGATGAACCGCAGCGCGTCACGGGTATTGTACTTCCAGTGCAGATCGACTCCCAGAGGAAAGTCGGGGCCCAACTCCTTCCGAATCGCCTCCAGGATCTTGACCCAGCTTTTCATGTCCACGGAAGAGAGGGTGCGGTTCCAGCGTTCGCCGCGGAACGGGTTCAGGTCAAACTTCATCGCTCTGAAACCCAGCGACCGCGAGCGTCGCGCCTCTTCAACCCAGTCCTTAGGCCTCTCGGTGTCGGGTGAGCCGGTGTCGTGGTAGATCAGTATTTTATCACGAAACTTGCCGCCCAGCAGTACGAAGACCGGGACGTTGAGGATCTTGCCGGCCAGGTCCCACAGCGCCGATTCTATCCCGGCAATCGCCCCGGTCAGCGTACCCGACCGCGAATCCTGCCCTGACCCGGCCTCGATCATTTTCTGGTACAGGTAGTCGACCTGGAGGGGGTCCTCACCAATGACCTGTTCCTTGATCGCGTTGATGTGACTGAGAACCCCGGCACGGTTGTAGGCTTCGCCCAGGCCGTAAAGACCCGAGTCGGTGGTCACCTTCACCAGATGCGCGTCGTAGTAAGTCAACCTTATCGAAGCGGTTTTCACGTCCCGGACCTTCACCTTCCCCAGCTCAGTGGCGGCAGCGGGCATGGCCCGAAGCACCCGGGACTTTTCGGGCAGAAAACCGGCAGCTGCTACACCACCGACCACGGCCAGGAAATTCCTTCGAGTTAACATAAGTATACCCTTTTATTTTGATAAGTCAGAAACCATAAGTTGCTGAGATCATATTTCCATACCCTGGGGCAACGGAGCCGGGTACCCACCCTTACCCTGTCACCCGAGGTCTTCCCGCCTATTCTCACCGGGATTTTTTCAGCTTTTCGTACAGCACCAAATCAAAGACCAAAATGCCTCTTCCCACACCGGCCGGATCGCCTCTTTTGGCAAATTGAAAGGCCATATACCGGCCATCGTCACTTATGACGGGGTTGGTGCTCTTGTAACCGGGATAGTCGGCAAAGAACGTCAGCCGTTCCGTACTGCCCGAGCCGTCCAGGGCCAGCTTGTAGATGTCATTATAATGTATCCCCTGGGGATAGTGCCGGTCGCACTCAACCGTTGTGTACTTACCATCGGGGAAAATACCTTCAGGCTCGTCATACTGGTCCGGCGCTTTCGAGTAATTAACCACCTTGCCCGTCTCGATATCCAACCCCGCAACTTCCGAGCCCTGGTAACCATAGGCACTGAAGATCAACTCCTTCTCATCCGGCGCCCGAAAGTTCTGCGTTTCGATATTGGCCTCGAAGGGCAGATCCCGGCTATCCAAAATTTTCTTCTTGTTTGCCAGTTGAGGTGTGCCATCTTCATGAACTATATCCGCCAGGTAGAATGCGCCGCCCTGCGTCCACGCGATCCGCATGCGGGTGCGTGAAACCGCCGGACCTTCGCTGCACTTCTCGCCTAACGGGGTGGGTGGACCCGAAAGATCCTTCTTCAACACCCACAGCTCCGCGTTTGCATCGTCACGGCTCGGCCACGGATCTGTCGCGTCAAACCGCCGCGCTCCCGATAGGAGAATATCGCCATTGGCCAGGTACAGCGCCCGCGTGTAACCCTCGTGGAAGTAATGGTGCGTCATCGGGCGGATGAGCTTGCTTTCCAGTTCCACTTCATATACGTCACCGAAGGTCTTCTCGATAAACAGTATCCGCTTGCCGTCGTGCGACCAGTCCGCCCTCTGGCCAAATTGCGTTGCCCGTTTTATGTGCGGCGGCAGCTCATCGAGCGGCGACTCGCCCTTCCTGCCCCCGGCTGCTCCCAAAGAGTCTTCGCGATGACAGTTTGTTAATACCAGTCCTGCTAAAACCAATAATAAAAGCCCGTTTGTTCTGTAACGCATAATTTTTCCCTGTTCATGCTTTTTCTTACAACTTATTACTTTTAAATCCATAGTTTATTCTCCACCTCCCATTTATGTTTTTTGGTGAAGGGGCCAGAGGTCGAGGCCGTTTTGGCGGATCACGCATCCCCTGTCACCCGTTGCGGGCCAGGCGGGGTTCAGTCGAAGTAATCCGGTTCCAGCGTCAGGCGCTTGTGTCACACCTCCTGCTTTAGTCTAGATCAAATGACAATACCGTCTTTGTCGTCTTCGAGTTCCTCCCGCAGCCTTCTCAGCTCCGCCTTAAGTTCATTAACGACGTCCGCATACGCAGGATCATCGTACACATTGTTCATTTCGGCGGGATCCTTCTGCAGGTCAAAGAGTTCCCATTCGGGCGGTGTCGGCTCATCCAGCGCACCGGCGGCACCCAGCGGCAGACCATAGTAATAGATCAGCTTGTACCGGTCGGTCCGCACCCCGAAGTGGGCCGCCACATTGAAATGGGGCCGGTGCATCCAGTAGCGATAGTACATGGAGTCGCGCCAATCCCCCGGAGTCTCACCCCTCAACAACGGCCTCAAGCTGCGTCCCTGCATATCCTGAGGAATGGACCCACCGGCATAATCAAGGAACGTTTCGGCAAAGTCTACATTCAGGGCGATATCCTCATTGACGCTGCCGGGCTTTATTCCTCGTGGATAGCGAACGATGAAGGGCATCCTCAGCGATTCCTCATACATGAACCGCTTGTCGAACAGCCCGTGTTCGCCAAGGAAAAAGCCCTGGTCGGCGGTATAGACGACAATGGTGTTCTCCGCCAGGCCCGATTCGTCGAGATAATCCAGCACCCGCCCGATGTTGTCATCGATGGAGGCCACACACCGGAGAAAGGCCTTGATAAAATACTGGTAGGCCCGTTTCTTTTGCTCAACTTCAGGCAAGTTCCCAATTTCGGATCGCACCGCTGAAAACTGATCACCCTGAGTCCCATGCAGGAATACAGTCTCTTTCATACCTATTTTCTGGGTAGTCCGCTTAATGGCCTGCCCGCGATTCCGGTAGTCGTCAAACAGATTATCCGGTTCCGGAATATCCATGTCTTCGTACAGATGGGCATGTTTCTCGTCGTATTCCCACATGTCATGGGGGGCTTTGTGATGGTACATCAGACAAAAGGGTTTATCCTTTGACCGATCTTTTAGAAAACTCAAGGTTAAATCGGTAATAACATCCGTAACATAGCCCTTATGAACGACTCCGCCCCTACTTCCACGTTCCCACGGTTTTCCACTTTCCTTCATGATAGGATCGAAATACAGGCCTTGACCGGGCAGGACATTATAATAGTCAAAGCCGGTCGGCTCGGTCTTCAAGTGCCATTTACCGATCATCCCGGTATAATATCCTGCCTGCTGCAAGAGTTTGGGAAAGTTCTGTTGGGCGCCGTCAAAATCATCGTTTAAAGTCAAGACACCATTTTTATGGCTGTATTTTCCCGTCATAATAACGGCGCGACTCGGCGTGCAAATGGAATTCGTGCAAAAGCAGTTATCAAATCGCATACCTTCGCTCGCCAGGCGATCTATATTCGGCGTTTTGTTGATCTTGCTTCCATAGCAGCTTATCGCCTGTGCAGCATGGTCATCGGACATAATGAACAGAATATTCGGGCGCTGCTCTTTGCGCGTACAGCTTCCCAGCATGGGTGCGAGCGACAGGGCCCCCGCTCCGTAGATCGAAGTCTTAATGAACTCTTGCCGTTTCACGATTCCTCCTATGGATACAGAATTACTTTACCGCACTGACGCCCGATCTGGAGCTCCCAGGCGTCCCTTACCCGGCTCATGGGAAAGGTATGGGTGATCATCTTTTCCAACAGGTCTGCTGACTGCTGCACCACCTGCATGATCTTTCCTGCGTCGTTAAGATTGTAATGCCAGGCACCATGCAGAGTCAAGCCTTTACGGATCATGTCGTCGCTTACCCGGACGGTCAGCTTGCCCGATTCCCCCACGAAGGCGGCCTGGCCGTTCCGCCGGGTGGCGTCGATCATCAGCCGCTGGGCCCCGGCGTCACCGGCGCAGTCGATAGCTTTGTCAACCCCCACGCCACCCGTGAGGTTCTTGATCCGCGCCAGGGCATCGGGATCATTGGGATTGATTACGATCTCAGCGCCCAGCTCCAGGGCCAGCCCGGCACGGTAGGGATTGCCCGCCACACCGATGACCCGAGCACCGCGGTACATGCCGTTAATCACACCCCCCAGCCCTACCGGGCCCAGACCCAGTATCAGGACGGTGTCGAAGGCGTTCACCTGCATACGCTCCATAGCGCCGAAGGTCGGCCCCAGGCCGCAGCAGAGCATGCCCGCGTGCTCGTATGAGATGCCGTCAGGGATCCTGATAAGCAGCCAGGCGGGTTTGATCACGTACTGGGCATAGGTGGCGGTGCCCTCCTTCAAACCGGTGAAGGCCTCCACGTCGTAGATATTCTCACAGTGAATATACTCCCCGGAGAGGCAGAGTGGACACGTCCCGCAGGGATACTGAGGCATCACCACCACCCGGTCCCCAACCTTCACGGCGCCCTCCCGGGCTACTTCCACCACCTCCCCGGCCGCCTCGTGTCCCAGGCAGGCATTCTGCTCCCCGTCACGGTAAGCCTTGTATTCCGTGCACATGGGAGCGACAATGACCCTTACCACTGCCCAGTCGGCTACCGCTTTCGGCGTAGGGACCTCCACCAGCTCGGTCCGCCGCTTCCCCGTGATGACTACTTTCTGCATAGGCTTGTCAGTCCTTTAGTGTCAGGCTCCTGATGAGCTCAATTTCTTTCAGATTGTGGGGTGTACCAAAGGACGAACATTACCCTGATGTTGTGTGCAGCGGCAATGTAGAGAAACTTATCCAGACGCTGCTTCAGCTTCGTCAGGTTGCGCGCCCAGACCAGATAGTGCAGGACTCAGTCCCCCAAAATCTCGCAGGTCACAAGCGGGATGGCCGGCTATGAATTCGTCACACCAACCCTCAACAATGATCGAATCATCCGTATCGCGGCCGTAAAAGGTAAAAACAGAGGTTACTGACCGGCCGCCTTCAGGAATTTGCCGATTTGTTTTTCATCGGTTAAAACCGTTAATTCCAAATCGTAAGTTTTGGATTCTCCGGGCGCGATTGTAATGAGTTCTTTTTGCTCTCGAGCCTTGTTCAGTCCTATTGGCGGGTTCGTTCCGGGCTCAAGGGCACACACATATTCGCCAAAACCCCAGTGCTGCCAGTTACAAAGAGCCGGCAATTGCTTCTTCTTGTAGGTCATAGCAAGCGCCATATTGAGCTTGCGATTATTAAATCCCAGAGTGCAGATCCCATTACTGTCCGGCGTGACATCGATAAAGCCACAGGATTCGCCTCCGCCTCTGTGATTTTCGATTGGGTTTATGCATTTTCGGTAATTGTGTTCGCTGTTGAAGAGAGCATTATCCATATCCAGACCGCGAGATTCACAATCGCCCTTCCAGACGATGTCGGTGCCCTCATCCACCAAAGGCCAGCCAAAGTTGCAGTGATACAACATCATGTGTGGAGCAATAATGCTGCCGCGATTTGTCACAACATCATGAATGCGAATTGTCGGCTCGCCAATTGTGCTGGATATCGTCCTTTTCAATTCAAGGTTCGCACCGAACAACTGGGCTTCTCTCACTACGCCGGTTATACTCATATCAAGTTTTCCCACCGCCGGGTCCGGCTGATTAATTGATTCTATCGCGGCGGGGATATCGCTTATTCGCCCGTGCAAGGCACGCTTTTCGCTCTCATCGGACTCAGGGCCTCCAGCATGAGCAAGGCCGCAGGTCGCCAGCAGTCCTCCGCCAAAAGAGTAAAGCCATTGAAGCCCCTCGTTCACATTAGGTCTCGGAATCGCAACGCCGGCATGGCTTATCCAGGCAAGGCTGTGTTGATTAAAGAACGCATCCGCAATATTCATCGCCCGGTCGATGACCACCTTGTACCGCAGGCCGCTGCCGGTGTTGATCCAGGCGACTCGAGCGCTCCTGCCAAGTCCGTCATCCAGAACAGAGGTCTCAATACCTCCAACCTGGGCGAAGCTGCATATTTTATCGCGCCATGGATACTGCCCTTCTTTATCAGCCATAATTAATTCCTTTTCAATGGTTTCTATTTAGCCATTTACGATAGACATTCATTATAAGGTTCAGTCCGCCAAGACAACTCGACATTTCACTGCCCGGTCAATCATCACCGATGCAACCGACGAACACACCCCGGCCGCCCAAGGCCCGGGCATGCCAGGCAAAACCGGCTGGGGCGCCGCCGTGCTGCCTGCCGTCGGGCAGCAGGTCTAAGAGTATCCCGCCAGTTGCTCCTTACGTAAAAGTACCCTCGCTGCTCAGCACAAAATCCGATCCATAACCACTCTCCCACCGCCGCGGATTAATCCAGGTCGATCATTACCTTCATAGTGTCGGTAGGATTTTCGTCGATGAACTTATAAGCCGCGGCATATTCCTCAAACGGATAGTGCTTCGTTACAAGAGGTTCAGTTATTATGTCGCCGCTGGCAATCAGTTCTACCGCCTTCTCGTAGTCCTCGTGCTTGTACATCAACGTGCCGACGAGGTTGAGTTCCCGGTTCTGGACAAGGGCCATGTCAATACGGGGCTTTTCGCCGAAGACGCCCACGACAACAATAGTGCCGCCCTTTTCGATAGTATCCACTGCGTCATCCATGGTGGCTTCTACCCCGACGCACTCGAGAGCCACCTGGAAGCCCTCGTCACCGAATACACGATTGCAGGCCTCGGCTATGGATTCTTCCCTGGCGTTGGAAATTTCTTCGATGCCACACCGCCTGGCGATATCGAGGCGGAAATCGCTCACATCGCGGAGGAGCACCTTTTGGGCTCCCTGACCGCTGGCCACCTGGGCCACCAGGTTGCCGATAGGACCGGCACCGAGAACGGCTGCATTCTTGCCGGTCAAATCAGCAACACGGCCAGTAGAATGCACCGCCACAGCAACAGGCTCCACCAGGGCGCCCTGCTCGAACGTCAGCGTATCCGGCAAGGGGACCAGCTTTTCTTCCGTAGTCACGAAAAGGTCCTGGGCAACGCCAGGAGCCTGAAATCCCTCTACCCTCAGCACGTCACAGATGTGATAGTCTCCCCGCCGGCACGGAGCACACTCACCGCACACGATTTGCGGCCGGGCGGTGGCCTTTGTCCCCGGCTTCACCTTGGCGACTCCCTGCCCCACAGTCTTGACTACGGCGGCGTATTCATGCCCCTGAACAATCGGATAGGATGTGAAAGGATGCTTGCCGTGATTCACGTGGATATCGGAGCCGCATATCCCGATGCGCTTGATTTCCAGCAGAACCTCTCCAGGGCCGGGCGTCGGCTCAGGCACGTCCCGGAATTCGATCTGGCCCGGCGCCGTCATCACAGCCTGTCTCATAACTTGCACCTCATAAGTTCAACATCTTAGGGGGTAACCTTTTTAAGAATTATATTGCCGTGATGGACCAGCTCACCGGTCATACGGTACGTCTTAAGCGCCAGGGCCCATCCGGCACAGCACACTCAGCAACCCAGGACACAGTAGCGGCAAAATACCTTTGAGCATATTAAGCCCTCTAATTTGTCACCTGGAAAATCTATTGCCAAGATTAAAACTATCTTATTACTCCCTAACTAAGGAGATAATAGAGGACACACATGGTGCCCACCAAGATGCCTGCTATGACACGAGGATCTCCGACGCCCTTAAGTTTACCCTTGGTAATGACTTGCAGCGGATGATCCCAGCAGAGATTCTCCAGCTTCTCCGGAGCCGGCGCGGGGGTCGACAGGCTAACCGTCACATAAATCACGATACACATGGCACACAATATCGGACCTACCAGCATAAAGGGTATTCCAATCCCGTGGATAGGATCGGATACGAGCCCGCCAAAATTCGCTACCGGATTGCTCAGAAAGAGTCCACCCACACTAGGCATATCTATCACGAAATAGGCCAGACCGACCCCGCAGCCTACTGCGAAAGTAACCAACGCTGCTTTGTTGGTACCGCGCCGCCAGAAAACGCCCAGCAGAAAGACGGTAGTCACCGCCGGCGCAAAGATCATGGGGATCTTATTGATGGCTTCGAAAATAGTCTCGAACTGTTCGCCCTGGGTGGACCAGAGTATGGCCAGAACCATTATAACCCCGGTGCTGATTCTACCGTAAAAAACCTGCTTCTGGTCAGTCGTATCCGGCTTGATGCGCTTAATAATATCCACGGAGATAAGCGTTGAGCAGCTATTCAACGCAGCGGCTATTGTACTCATCAACGCTGCCAGCAGCCCGGCGGCCAGCAGTCCTTTAATCCCTGAAGGTACAAGATGGTTTATCATAGCCGGTAATGTCAGATTGTAATCAACTTTTCCTTTTTCCACGTCAAAGACATCGATAATGCCATTCTTGTACATCAAATAGCCGATAATTCCCGGAAAGACCATCAGGAACACCGGCAGAATCTTGAGAAATCCGGCAAATAGTGGGCCTCTCTGCGAATCGCTGAGGCTTTTTGATCCGAGTACCCGCTGAACGATGGTCTGGTCGGAATTCCAGTACCAGATACCCAGTATCGGATAGCCCAGCAGCACCGCCAGCCAGGAATACTTATTCAGATGTCCCTCGCTATTCGTTATTGAATGAATCATGCTCATCTGGTCAGACTTAATTTCCCTGTTGAAATCACTGAAACTGTTGATACCCAACTCCGGCAGATATTTTATGCCCAGCACGGTTACCAGTATTGCTCCGCCCAGCAGGAGAAATGTCTGGATCGTTTCAGTAACCACGACCGCTTTCAGACCGCCCAACACCGTGTAGATTACGGTCACGGTTGAAATGATCAGGATGGAATACATAATAGGTATGCCAAGAAAACTCTCAAACAGCTTGGCACCAGCAAAAAGGCTGATTCCGATATGGATCAGCAGCGCCCCGGCGATCGCCACAAATGCCAACCAGGTTCGCGCCTGAGGGCTGTACCGCTTTTCCAGGTACTCCGGCAAGGTGGATATTTTGCTTTTAAAGTAAAAGGGGGCAAAAACCAGTCCCAGGATGATAAGGCAGAAAGAAGCCATCCACTCAAAGTTACCAATCACCAGTCCGACCTCGTGTCCGCTCGCAGCTAGGCCCACCAGGTGGATGGTCGAGATGTTCGAGGCAAAAAGGGCCGCCCCTATGCTGAACCAGCCTAATGATTTCCCCGCCAGGAAGTACTGCTTACTTGATGCATGTTTTCTATAACCTACCCATATACCAATAATCATTATCCCAATCAGATAAACAATAATAACAGTCAGATCAAGTGAAGATATTGTCATTGCCGCTCCTTAGTTGCTATGCTGTTACTATCACAAGCTTCTCACTGGCTGACCGTGATGCCCAGCGCCAATATCCCCAACAGGTACCCGATAATAACGATCAGGTCAAACGTCGGGATTTTTATCTCTGTTCCTGCCATGACAAACGGTCCCCTTCAAGATTGATCAATATGCTTCACTCCGTCATGCCGGTTCACTGAACCGCACATCCACAAAGGTTAAGCTATCACGAGGCGAGATTAATCGCTTCCAAACTTATTCTTTATAAGAGGGATCGGGCACCAATTTCTTCACCGGAAGGAATTTTTTCAGGGTAGCCTCCTCTTTCGGCAACCTGGGTAATTCACCAGTCAAGTGTCTGCCATTATTCCTGGTGCGGAGAGTCGTCCTCGCCACGGCCCTACTTGTCAGCCGTAATTGAAACCTGCACCGGCCTCATCGATTCGTGCCGTATCCAGACGATCAGATCGGTGCCTTCTACAGTTGGATGGTACCCATACCGGAAAGCCTCACCGCTCTCGATCTCCTTGCTATTGATAGTCAGCTGGGCTTCGGCTTCACCCCAGTCCCTGATTACGAAGGCGGGCACCGCGTATGCGCCCCAGTGGGTGTAGATGCCGAACTTGGCATCCTTGAACCATTCGGGCACCGGATACTTTCCCAAAGATTCCCACGTGGGTTCGTAAGACTCCGCCCTCGATCCGGTCTGCCGGGTGTCCGTACAACCCAACCAGGCCAGCAGGAAGAGCCCCACAATAAAGGGTCTATACACGACGATTTCTCCTTATGAAGTTGTTAAGGTCAGCGCTTCGCCGGACAGGGTTGTCCCCGACCGGCAGCAGTAACGTGTATATCGGCGTAACGGCAA
>CAZQOY010000009.1:22805-26983 GCA_964595095.1 uncultured bacterium
GGCAATTTACGGGTTGAAGTACACCCGTTCCATTTCGGTCCAGCCGCCTGCGCCGGGAAGGGGGACCTGCATGGGGTCGCAGACCTTCAGCCACTCAATGTTCCGCGGTTCTTTGTCCAATTCGGCCATGTCCGCCTCGAAGTCATCGCCGGTATATTCGTAGTAGCCGAACTCGTACCACTTGCCGTCAATCTCCTGCAGGAAGATGTTGAAGTTGTGCATGTGATACTTGGTCAGCAGGTCCCGGACACCTGGATTGTCATCGGCGTGCAGCCGCTTGTACTCTTCAATTACCTCCGGCTTGATACCGACGACCATGCCGACCCGTTTCACCTCTTTCTTCTGGCCGCAGCCGCTGAGCAGCAGGGCTGCAAACCCCAGTCCCAGTATCGTACCAGCATAACTGATTCCGTTCATAACGTCTCCTTTCGATGTTTCGGTTTACGTAGTTGTCTTCTTACTGCCATAACCTTATTAATGATGTACCCGCTGTCTCACTATCTGATGCCCCGGAGAGATTCGTTAAAGATCTCTCAATTGCGATACTGGACCTTTTCCTCCCCGGCACCTGATAGCCTCTGGCCCACACCCGGCCAAGTGAGCTGTGTATGTACGATCAACTTACGATTCATGCTCCTCAGACCTCTGAATATCGCCGTGTTGATGCCGGACGCACCTCAGGAAGTTTGCACATCATGATCCCCTTTTTATGGGACCGCCAGCGTTCATGCGGTTTGCGCCAGCCGCCGCGGTTGCGGCTACCGAGGTACCTATTACTAATGTGACACAAACGAGAGGGACGTTGGCAAGGCGCATGTCTCTCCCTTTTATTTTCCTGTTAAATCAAACGTTGCCGAAGGTCGATTGCTTTACCTGGTGGAAAACCTGAACACAGCCTCGTGACTGTACGTTTCCCCCGGTTCAAGAATCACCGATGGGAAATCGGGTTGGTTAGGGGAGTCGGGGAAGTGCTCGGTTTCCAACACAATCGCCGTGCGATGCTGATAGGCATGTCCACCTTTGCCCACGTTGCTGCCGTCCAGAAAATTCCCCGAGTAGAACTGCAATCCGGGCTCAGCGGTGTGCACCTCCATCACGCGGCCGCTGTTAGGCTCGTACACCGTGGCGGCATGAGCCAAGGCACCACTCCGACCGTTGAGCACCCAGCAATGGTCATAGCCCCCACCATAACGCAGCTGTTGGTCATCATCCTGAATGCGCTCCCCGATGCTGTGCGGCGTACGGAAATCCAAGGGGGTGCCTTCCACGTTCCAAAGCTCGCCAATGGGTATAAGATCTTCATTCACGGGAATAAACCGGTCGGCGTGGATGGAGATCTCGTGTCCGAGAATATCTCCGCCGTCATGTCCAGCCAGATTGAAATAACCGTGATGGCTCAGGTTGATGATGGTGGTCCTGTCGGTGGTGGCACAGTAACTTACCTTCAAGGCATTATCGTGGGTGAGCAGGTAGGTCACCTCCACCGACAGGTTCCCCGGATAGCCCTCTTCCCCATCTTTACTGAGATAGGACAGGGCCACCCCCACACCTTCATCCGTGCGTACTTCTTCAGCCTCCCAGACAACCTTATCAAACCCCTTAACGCCCCCGTGCAGATGGTTTTTGCCCCTTTCGTTCATTGCCAGCGTGTACTCCTTACCTCCCAGGGTAAACCTGCCTGAGGCAATACGGTTGGCATAGCGCCCCACGATGGCGCCAAAATACGGGGAGCCCTTCAAATATTCTTCCAGGGTGTCATACCCCAGAACGATATCGGCCGGATTTCCCTGACGGTCCGGCACCTTCAAAGTCACCACAATAGCGCCATAATTGGTTAGGGACGTTTCAACCCCGTTGGCGTTTTTCAAGGTATAGAGGTCCACGGTCTGACCGTCCGGCATCGTGCCGAAGACTTCCTTTGTGATGGTTGCTTCCTTGTCCATTGTACATCCAATCGTGAATAGAATAATAATGTAGAGCCCCCACAGAACCTTGGAGGCGGGTTTTATCAATCTTCCGGCAATCATTTTGCGTACCAGTGTTTGCTCAGCGGTTAATAAAATTGAAGGGGTGCTACTATTGCATCCTGCAGAAAGATAGTCCTGTTACAAACGGCTGTAGGGGCGTAGCCTCGGCATAGCCTACGGCGAGCCTTGTAATTCACCCTTACATGAGGACATTACATCAGCAGGAATCAATAATAGGGATATCCCTCCCTTTATAATACAACTCAGGTTGCGATAACAGCAGGTGAGGCTCGAAGCGAGAACCACCTTTCTGCCAAAGCCGCCACCTGAATAATGCTCCTTACTGGTGTGCGCTGTAAATCGCCTGGACATGTCCGGTGCTATTCTAGGGCCATCCAACAGTGATTTCAAGAGAAATCTGCTCCGGTACACAAATTGCCACGGTCCGGCTGATGGGATCACCTGTGATGAATTCTTTTGTGGTCATTCAGTAAAGTGAATCGTGAATTCAACTCGTAAGTGCAACTCAAGTGCATGCAAAGAGGGGCAAGCCCGGCAGTCGCCGGGTAGAATCCCTGCTTCTCAAATCAAGCAAGAAAGAGGAGCGCCTATCCGAATGGATCACTCCGGGATGGGACATTACCAACAGCTTACCTGGGAGCAAAGGTACGGAATTTATCCGCATGGATCCCTTCGGGATACGTTGTTGAAAACAGGACATAATCAATCAGAGATTGCCGCGGGGATCGGCGTTCATAAATCGACAATCAGCCGGGAACTGAGACGGAACAAGGATTTGTGGGACTATCGTCACAAACAGGCCCATGATTTGGCTACAGCCCGCCGAAAAGAGAAGGCCAGGCCGCGTATTGACGCCGGCAGAATACGGTTTGCCTGAATAAAAATATTCCCAGGGGGGGCCGGCGACATCTGAAAAGCAGGTTAGCTCCCCACACGGTACCTGGTGATCTTATAGACGTATAGCACCATGCCATTGAACTGAAGAGTACCAAAATAAATGCCGCTGGCCACCGGGATACCTCGCTTGTCTCTCCCGTTCCAGATAGAATAGTGTCTATCGGCGCTTTGCTGCTCATCGACCAGTTGGACAACCTCCTGGCCCAGCAGATTGTATACGGTTATGGTGATCCTGCCCGGCATAAGCAACCTGTAGTACAACTTCACGTCTTCGAATGAGGGATTGGGATATGCTATCGGGCCGACGCTGCCAGCTTCGGACCCACCTTCGCCGGAAAAGTATCGACTGACAGCCGGATTCAATCGAACCCTTTCAAAGCGCTATGCACTCAAAGGCTATTTTCGACTGCAATGGGAGGTAACCGATGACCCGATTGAAATCGACAGGATCATTGGCATCAAAAACGAGTTTTCATTCTAGTCAATTATTAAACCGTTGAAACGGACCGCTGAACCTTTCCCCATTGTCGGTCCCTTTGCCCGTAAATTTCCTGCGATTCATAATAGACTTCCATTTGAGCTAAGGGAGGGCTTTATCATGATCCATCGTAAATCCACCCGAAGATGCCTATCCACTTTAATGGTGATTTTTTCCATCGGAGCCACATGCCCGGTGAACGCCCAGAAGGCTTTCGCCGATCCATCCGTGCGCCAGCCACTGATAGAACAGACCCGGTTCATCCAGATTCCCGGGCCCAACCCGATCCTGACCCCCGGCCCTGAGGGTGCCTGGGACGATCGGATCACGGAAACCGCCGATGCCTTCGAGGACCTGGGCACGTATTACCTCTATTATCATGCCACCGGCAGGGAACGGAACCACTATGAGCTGGGCGTGGCCAGTGCCACCAGTCCGCTGGGACCCTTTACGAAACAGGGCGATAAATCCATCCTGCAGGTAGGTCCCGCGGCCAGCTGGGACAGTGAACACGTGGCCTGCGCGTACGTGATGAAAGCGGACAACGACTTGTATTACATGTGGTATTCGGGCTGTTCCGAAGAATCGGACTGGTCCATCGGTCTGGCCACCGCCCCCCACCCGCTGGGGCCCTGGGAAAAACACGCGGGCAACCCCGTATTGAAAGACTTCGGCTACCTGGGCGGCGTGATCAAGGCCGAGGGCAAGTACCGCATCTACAGCGCCTACCCCATCAACATGCCATGGGCCGCGGAAGCGTACCAGGGGCGCTCGCCCGGCTACCACAGCGACTACAGCCCCCTGGCCGTGGCTAT
>CAZQOY010000009.1:26993-27484 GCA_964595095.1 uncultured bacterium
CCACGAGAGCGGTCGGCCCTCGTCTTGAGAGCATCGGTTATGCCTACAGCTTTGACGGCCTCAACTGGACCAAGTACGGTGCCAACCCCGTCGCCGTGCGGCACGCCAATCCAAACGCAGCCGCCTTCGCCGAAGTCCATGCCATCATCGAGCCCCCGTTCATTTATCTCTACCACACCCTGCGGCCTGAGCATCGGGAAGGGAGGAGGAAATTTTCCTGGGTAGAGGACCTGGGAGTTCAAGTGCTGATCACCCAGAGACCCTTCAGTCTCCACATGCCGGCCCTGGTCGTGGAGCGCCTGGCTCCCGGCCAGTCCACCACGCTCAAAGAGGCTCCACCGATTGCACTGAGCAACGTCAAGCGGCTGTCATTGACCGCGGAATGCACCTATGGGGCCAAAGCCAAAAAGCCTATTCGCGTCCTCGTCCGGGGAAGTTACGATGGTGTGATCTATGACACCGTCGATCTGCACACGCTGAACCACGAGCTC
>CAZQOY010000010.1:0-9793 GCA_964595095.1 uncultured bacterium
CCATAGCGTAGGGGAAACACCCGATCCCTTTCCGAACTCGGAAGTTAAGCCCTGCCGCGCCGATGGTACTGTCCGCTTACGCAGGACGGGAGAGTAGGTCGTCGCCGGAGCTCTTCTTTAAAAATCCCCTGAAGGCCGCTTTTTCGGGGATTTTTTTTGTATTCTCATTTACCTGTTTTGTGATCTCTGATACATTTTTGCCTGACATACTTCACTAATATAGCCTTACAATCGACCGGCGATGTTTTTATTGCAACGGCGCCGCTCGTATTTTGTATATTGATGGCGATGAAACACACTTTGAAAGGGAGATGATGATGAAAAATTCGTTTTGGTTAATTATCGCTTTCTTAGCGCTCGGCGGCAGCTGGGCTCGTGGGCAGGAAGTACGGCTGGATGGGTACTTCAGGGATTTTGTCACCTTCTACATCAGCAGCGTCGATGTTTCCACCGGCGCCACCGACGTGGAACTGTTCGATTATACGCTTTCATCAACTGTCTATCCCGTAGAAGTCAGCGTGGAGTTTAACGTGCTCATCAATTCCGTCCCGCTGAACCTCGACTACAGCAGACCGTTCTTAAGTGTCACGACCCAACCATTTACTTTGGAGGGGCCGGTTCGCATCCGGAATACGGATCTAAGCATTAACACGGATCACCTGGAGTATGTAGACGGAAGAAGACTGAAGGTTGATGTTAATGACCCGGAAACGATTTTCGACGATCCGGATTTTGATAAAGAGGACATGCAAAGCCTGATCATTCAGTCGGGCCGCTTGCCTGATGGAACTTACCGTCTCGAGCTGGTCATAAATAATCTGACTAATCCAAGTGGTTCTGTGAGGAAGGAGGAGACCATTATCTCCGCCCATCCGGTCTCCCTGGAGCTGATATCCCCGGGCGGACCATTCGCTGAAATACAGAATCAAACGATCATGACCACCTACCCCTTCTTCCAGTGGCAATCCGACCCCTGCCTAATCTGCAGCTACCGGATTAGGGTGGCCCGGTTTATCCCCGACGAACACAGCTCCGCTGAAGACGCCATCGAAGATCAGACCGTTCTGCCCATCGAACAAGCCCTTGGTTGGTACCCAGAGAAGGACGCGGATGGAAAATTCCTGCCCACCACTTCCTTCCCGTATCCCCAATCCGGGGCCGTGGACCTGGAACCGGGAAACATATACGTGTGGCAGGTGCAGAAAATCATTCCCACTAGCGAAGGGGATGAGTTCATCAACAGTTTTATCTATGCGTTCATGATTGAAGAACAACAGGCCGGGTATGATCCGATTAAGGAGGCGGTGCGTACTGTATTAGGTGATGAGCGCTACGAGCAGCTTTATGGTGTCGGCGGCGAGCTCATGGGCTTCGTTGGCGATGAGGAGAGTATCTCCATCAGCGGTAGTATCAACGCTGGAGGAGTCGAGCTGGAGGCGGGGAGCATTAATGTAAACGCACTCCTGCAAATCGCTCGATTGATTGAACAAGGGGAAATTTCCGTAACAGAATCGGAGGTGCAGTAATGAAACGTGTCGCCTTTTTCCTGTTATTTATTTCTATATCCCTGGTCTGGAGTGCGGAGAAAATTGCTTTCACCACCAAGGTCAGCGGCCAGGTAAACCTGGTTAACCTTCAGCAACAGACGGTGCCTTTGAAGCGCGGTACGGTCCTTAACGCCGGCGAAAAGATTGTATCTCTCTCCAATGGTTTGGCCGTTATCATGTTCATTGATGACAAAAGCATCCTGCGGATACAGAAAAACACGACTCTCACCGTGGGCGGAGAGCGTTCTGCCACAGGTATCTCGAAACAGATCGAAATGCAGTTCGGCAAGCTCCGGGCGCAGGTCGCCGAGCAGCGCCAGGGTGATTTCATAATCTCCACCCCGACCTCTGTGGCGTCGGTGAAAGGGACCGATTTCTGGGCCACCTCGGACCCGGTCCTGGGGGATATCTTCCTTGGCATCGAAGGGTTTATCGACGTGTTGAACCTCATCAGCGGCGAGGTCATCGAAGTCGGCGGCGGCCAATTGGGCACCTCAAAGCCGGACGGCTCTACCGAGGTTACAACCTACGTACTTATCATGGGTGAGCTCCTGAGCGTCTCGGACAACGCCCTGACAATGGAACCGGCCGAGATAGGCGAAGGCGAGGATCGGATGCAGTTTAACGGGCAAATAGCCCTCATAGACCAGACCACCTACGCGGGCCCTGACCCCGTGGTGGGCAGTACGGCCGCCATCGCCGGCACCGCCAACGACGACGGCTCGGTTACCGCCATCCAGGTCGCTATTGAAGAAGTTGAAGAAGAGCTTGAGGAAATTGATGAAGAAGGCCCCGAGGGAGTTGGGGAAGGCGAAGCAGAGGAAGCAGAGCTGCGGATAAGGTTTGTAAATCAGGACGGCACGATTAAAGAGCTTGTTATTATTTATAAATAAGCAAAATCCGATTTAACTTCCAACATAACCGATAACACCTGAGGTGAACTGAAAGTGACTGTACGAACCTGTCGTATTGTGCAGGGGCTTCTGCTGTTCGTGGTGGGTCTATCGGCGAGTAGTTACGCCGACGGGATCATTTATCACCAGGCGCCGACAGAGGCCGTTGCGCAAGAGCCCTTGACCCTGGAGGCCGTTATAGAGGTGAAGGATGCCGGCGTGGTATCGGCCAGTATTTATTACCGCCCCCGAGGTCAGGCAACTTACCAAGAGACACCCATGTCCTCAGCGGGTGGTAACATCTACTTCGGCACAATTATCGCCGCTGAAATAACGGAGCCGGGGTTGGAATATTACCTGGTCGCCTTACTGGATGATGAAAGTGTCCTGGCATATCCGGTGGATGATCCCGAAGTCAACCCGATGTTTGTTGCGGTAAAGTCAGCTGCTGAAATAGCTATTTTTTCACCAGAGACTCAGGAAATCGTATCAGACCTCCAGGAAGCCAATGTATTGATCCTTTCCCCTGAACCAGGGGAGATTTTGCTCACCGAAGATGTAGTGATAGCCGTCTCTTTCTTCAACGTCCTTGATCTGGACGCTGCATCCATCCGGCTCCTGGTCGACAGGCAGGATGTAACCGCCCAGGCAAGTGTATCTGCCGACCTGGTCACCTATAACCCTCCTGCCCTGACGACCGGCTCCCATCAGGTTGAAGTCCACATGAATCGTACCTCCGGCTCGGCGTATGAGCCGGTGGCGTGGCGGTTTCTGGTTACACGGAAAGCGTCCATAACCACCGAACGGGCTTTCAGGCAATACGGCACCTTTACACCTGCCTATCGACGGGATGATATCGACGGCGAGCAGCTTGAGGTGAGCAGCATGAAGCTGTCTTACCGCGGCGGATGGGAGTGGCTGCAATTCCGCACCAACGTGAAGCTCACCAGTGAGCAGGACCCCTACAAGCCACATCGCAACCGTTTTTCCGCCAGCTTTCGCACACCGCTACTGACGCTGGGCATCGGCGATGTTACGCCCCGGATCAACCGCTTCGGCCTGGACGGCAAACGGATGAGGGGCTACGATGCCAACTTCACCCTGAAGCTGTTCAACCTGCGCGTGACTCAGGGGCAGCTGGAGCGGAGCATCCAGGGCCGACCTGATGATGCTATCGCCGTTACCAGTTTTAATCCCGCAAACGACAGTCTCACCGTTTCGCGCGCGGGCTATGCCTTCCGACGGGATATACTGGCGGTCCGACCCAGCTTCGGATCGGGGCAGCGGTTCGAGCTGGCGTTCTCATTTATCAAGGCCAAGGACAATATCGCCTCGGTGGACCAGGTCGTTGATAACGCCATCGTGGAAATTGACAGCAGCTATGCCAACGACAATGCTTTTGATGGCGCAGACTGGAAAGACCGTTCCCTGGGCACGATCTATTATCAGGATCTCATGAAGTTATCCGGCTTAAACATTGCGCTGCCTGAAAAAGACTGGAAAGGGAACTCCCCGCAGGACAACCTGGTCATCGGCTCCAGCCTCTCTTTCGCTCTTAACCAGCGCCGGTTCGTGGTGCAGTCGGGATTCGCCCTGAGCATGCTCAACAAGAACATATGGGACCCGGTATTGTCTTTTAAGGAACTGGACACATTCGCACCCGGCGATACCTCCGAAGATGGAAGCATCGCCGGTTTGATCGACACCAGTGAAATACCCATTAATCCTGGCGACCTGGAGGACTACTTCCATATCAATCTCAACCAGGTTCCCCTGCTGCCAATCGATCCTTTCCTGGCGCAGGACAATCCCCTGAAGGCAATCTCGAAAATGCCCTCCCTGGCCTATCACACCACGGCTAAACTCAACATTACGCCTCTGCACAGCTTTCTCACCCTGGAGTATCAGCAGGTGGGTCCCGAGTTTAACTCCCTGGCCAACCCCAACATACAAAGGAACGTGCGCGTCCGCTCCATCTCCGACCGCACGCGTCTATTCGGCAGTAAGCTCTTTATCTCGGCCCTCTACCGGACCACGGACGACGATATCGTCAAAGTGGAAGGCGACCCCATCACCTCCACGAAAATGGTCAATCTCAGCGCCAATCTCAACCTGGGCCAGGGGCTGCCCTCCCTGGTCCTGGGACTGAGGACCTATGAGCGTTACAACGACATCGAGAACATCGAAGAAATAGAGCTGCCCGATACGGTCATATATCGCGACAACCGCGAGAATACCTTCACAAAGTCGCAGAATCTCGGTATGAGCTACCGGCTGCAGATGGCGGCGACCACCCACGACCTGAACCTTAACCTGGTCAATACAAACATTGGCGATGAGATTACCGATCGCGATGAGAGTTTCAGGTCCCCGACTGCCAGTTCGAACATTCTCTCCCTGGCAGTCATGTCCAGGCTATCCAGCCAGCTGGAGACAAGCGTCGTTGCGTCTACCAATAAAACAGAGATCAGCGGGGGGACGATACCGATAAAGCAGGAGATTACCACACTGGACCTTTCGGCCCGCTTGCTGTTGCTGAACGGGAATCTGCGAACCCGAGGCGGCATCATTTTCAGGAGCAATAAGACCAACCAGGATGAGAACACCTCAGCACCGGCGTCTTTCACTCAGTTCGGCATCAAGGGCGGTGCGAGCTACAAGCTGATTGAAAACCTGCGGTTGGTGGCCCTATTGGAGCTTCGGAGCAAGACACTGTTTGATCAGACCGAGGCGTTTGATGATGTGGATGGGAGTGGTGAGTGGAACGAAGGGGAACCCTTTACCGATCGCAACGACAACGGTAGCTATGATATGGGCGTCTTTGACATGAAGCTTCCCAGCTCCATCATCTCCGCCAACCTGGAATATACCTTCTAGCCCAGCGTCTGACTTGAACCTGAAAAAACTCATCTCAACCTACGGCGCCGGTCTCATATGGACCGGCGTTTCCATTATTCTGGTTACCGCCCTCCACTCCCTGGGATTATTCGACTCGCCGAACTATAAAGTACTGGACTTCGCCTTCACCCAGGTGCGCGGTCCCCTGTCCGGTATCAGCGCTCGCCAGCCTATTGATAGGGACAGCCTCAAGGTCGTGTTGGTGGATGTGGATGATGAGTCCTGGCGGCTGGTGCCCTATAAATGGCCTTATCCGCGGGATGAGGTCTGGGCTAAAGTAGTGCACAACTTGACCGATGCCGGTGCCCGGGTGATCGTCTTCGATATTGAGTTTGACAGCCACGACTTCAAGTCGAGTTACCTTGAAGAGCTTAACCAGGCCGGGAGCAACATCCAGTTCCGCCATGGAGATGAAGTATTTGCCGATGCTATCCGGTATGCCCAATCCAAGGGTACCCGCATCGTGCTGGCCTCCAAGCTGGTCAATGAACCTACCCGGCTACCACCCGAGTATGTCATGTATCCCGTACCGCGCATCATGGCCGCCGATCCGGAGCCGGGGCTGATCAACGAAATCAAGGACAAGGACGGCATTACCCGCAAGTACGGACTATTTTATCTTATGTCCCATGAACCGGACGTTTGGTACCTGCCGCTGGGACTTAAAGCCCTGAAGGAGTACTGGGACATCCCGGACACTACGCTGCTGCGGCCGAACTGGGAAAAGAACGAAATCGCGTACGGAACGAATGTCATCAGGACCTATGGGAAAAACAACAGTCTTTTAGTGAACTTCTACGGCCCCCCCTCCGGTACGTCCCTGCCGGGTTCGGAGGCCTGGGAAACCTTCTACCGCTATCCGCTTTCAAACGTCCTTGACGACGCCGAATTTGACCTTCGGTATATCGATGAAGATTCCGACTGGATGGACTTTTTCAAGCTCGATGGCGACCTGTACGGTATTGGCGGCGAGAGCCCCTTCCTGGACAAGATCGTCCTCATCGGCGTCTCCGTCAATGTGCTTCTTGACGTCAAGCCCACCCCCTATTACAATTACGCGGGCATGCAGCAGCTGATGCCCGGGGTGGAATACCACGCCAACGCCGTCCAGACCATTCTCGATGGGAATTACATCAAGGTGGCCGGCGGCATCCTGGAGCTCACCCGGGAGTCGCGGGGGACCAACCTCCTGATCATCGCCCTGCTGGCCCTTTTCACCTATGTTTTCATCCGGCGCCTTTCTCCGATCCTGGGTGGCCTTATAGTCTTTCTTGAGATCCTGGTGTTCATGGATATCGCCCTGGGGTATTTCACCCAGGATCTCTTATGGCTCCCTAAATTTATCGGAATCCATATCATGATGTGGGTTGGAGCTGAGTCCATCCCGACCCTGTTTGCCATCGGAACGCCGGGGATTGGTGCCTCCATGTTCGTGCCGATAGTTCCCGGCATGGCGTCAATCGTGCTAACTTATGGCAGTATCGTCCTGTACCGCTTCCTGATGGAGCAGAAGGACAAGCGGTTCCTCAAACATACTTTCGGCACCTACATCTCCCCGGAGCTAATCGACCAGATGTACGAAACCAAGCAGATGCCGGAACTGGGTGGTGAGTCGGGTGTCCGCACCGCCTATTTCACCGACATCGCCAGCTTCTCGGCCTTCTCGGAGATCCTCAGCGCCTCCAAGCTGGTAGAGCTGCTGAACGAGTACCTCACCGCCATGACGGATATCCTCCTGGAGTATCAGGGCACGCTGGACAAGTACGAGGGGGACGCCATCGTGGCTTTCTTCGGCGCGCCCATCTACCTGGAGGACCACAGCTACCGGGGCTGCCTGGTGGCCCTTCAGATGCAGGAAAAGCTGGCCGAACTGCGGGAAAAATGGGCCTCCGAAAGTGACAAGTGGCCCGACCTGGTGCCCCAGATGCGCATGCGTATAGGCATCAATACCGGTGAGATCGTTACCGGCAACATGGGCAGCCGTACCCGCATGAACTATACTATGATGGGGGACGTGGTCAACACCGCCGCCCGCCTGGAGGCCTCGGCCAAGCAGTACGGCATTTATGTCCAGACTACCCTGCCCACCCTGGAGTTGGCCGACAAGGACAAGTTCGAATGGCGCAATATTGACAAGGTGAAGGTCATGGGGAAGCAGGAGGTGGTAGAGGCGGTGGAGATCATGGCCTTAAAAGGGCAGCTGCCAGATGAGCTGCTGAAGATGAAAAGCATTTATGATGAGGGGCTGAAACTGTACCAGCAGCAGCAATGGGACGCCGGTATAGCGAAGTTCAAGGCCTCCGAGGCACTGGAGGAGGTCTTCCCCAAGCGGCCCACCACTCCCAGCCAGGTCTACATCGAGCGCTGCGAGTACTTCAAGTCCAACCCGCCCGGCACCGACTGGGACGGCTCCTGGACCCTGACCGCCAAGTAGTCGCCTCGGCCGGCCGCGACACGTTCCGGGCTATATGCCCGATCATCCAGTAAGCAACCAACCCACCGCTTAGCAGAACAACGATGCCGGATTTATAGCTAATTTACCACCATGACTCTGACCTGTACCGCCTGCAAAGCCACCTACACCCCTCACCAGCTCCAGACTGTCTGCCGAAAGTGCGGACAGCCGCTGAGGGCTGATTACTTTTTCAATCCAGAGCAGTTCGCTACTGACGACCTGGGAACCCTGCCCAGCCTGTGGCGGTTCCATCCCTTTCTGCCGTCCATAGCTGAGGAGCACCGTATGTCCCTCGGTGAAGCGAATACGCCTCTGCAGGTGCATGAATACCGGGGGCGCATCGTGTACCTGAAGGACGAGACCACCAACCCCACCGGCTCCTTCAAGGACCGGGGCATGTGCGCGGCGCTGTCCGTAGCGCAAGCGATGGGCATTAATCGGGTGGCCTTGCCCTCAGCGGGAAATGCCGCCATAGCCGCCGCCGCTTACGCTCTTGCTGGTGGACTGACCTGTCGGGTCTACCTGCCCGAAAACATCCCGGAAGCTTTCATCACAGAGCTGCATGACAGTGGTGCAGAGGTCATCCTGGCTGGGCAGACCATCGCGGAGGCAGGGGCCGCTATGACAGAACAGCTCAATGACAGCTGGTTTAACGTATCCACCCTCAAGGAGCCCTACCGGGTCGAGGGGAAGAAGACCATGGGCCTGGAGATCGCCGAACAGCTGGAGTGGGACTTCCCCAATGTGGTGGTCTACCCCACCGGCGGCGGTACCGGCCTTATCGGCATTTGGAAGGCCTTTCAGGAGCTGCTGAGCCTGGACTGGGTAAGAAGGCCCCTGCCGCGAATGGTGGCGGTGCAGACCGAGGGCTGCGCCCCTGTGGTACAGGCCTTCCAAGGTGGCGCCGACACGACAACCCCCTGGCCCGACCCGAATACATGCGCCCTGGGACTGAACGTGCCATCGCCATTGGGCGGGGCCTGGATGCTGTCGATCTTGAGAGAAAGTAGGGGCACGGCGCTGACGGTCCCCGAATCTGAAATTAGCTTGGCTCAGAAACAACTCGCTGAAATTTCCGGCATCCCGGCAGGGCCAGAAGCAGCGGTGGCCTGGATGGGCATGGAACTGCTGGTGGATCAGGATTGGATAAAGGAAGGCGAGCGGGTGGTGGTGGTGGTTACCGGGGACGACCGGCGCTACTGCTGAACCGGGTTAGGGTTAACCACGAATTGACACGAATTAAAACGAAAATATTCCCGGTCCTATAGGGTGCCTTTCCCTAAAATTAGAAGTAATTTGAACAAACGACTCTACGCTAACCGCGCTCTCTGCGGTTAGACGCCGCCGCCAACCAGGGGTGGCCGATCCCCGAACAGCGCCCGCCCGATGCGCACGTGGGTGGCCCCCTCTTCAATAGCCAGCTCAAAGTCATCGGTCATGCCCATGGATAGATCGGTGCAGGTGGGTAGCTGCTCCTGGAGGGCATCCCGTACCCCTCGTGCCGTACGGAAGCAGCCCCGCAGGCGGACCTCATCGCTGGTAAGGGGGGCAATGGTCATCACGCCGGCTATGCACAGGTGCTGCACGTCGGCCACTTCAAGCATCACTTTAAGTAACTCATCGGGGTCAAAGCCGAACTTTGCCTCGTCGTGGCTGGCGTTCACCTGGAGATAGACCGGCATATTCTCCCGGCCCTCCTCCCCGGTGATGCTGTCCAGGCGATGGAGGAGCTTCAGCGAATCCACCGATTCGATGAGATCGAACAGCTGAGCAGCCTTGCGGGCCTTGTTGGACTGGAGGTGGCCGATCAGACGCACCTCGCATTTCAAACGATGGGGGAACCGCGGCAGCTTTCCAGCCGCCTCCTGAACTCGGCTCTCACCGAAAACGCGCAGACCGCCTTCGTAGCCGGAGATCAGGGTCTCCAGCGGGAAGGCCTTGGTAACCGCCACGAGGGTGACCTCCGGGGCAGCGTTGGGGCTGCGGGCCCGGGCGGCGGC